>NZ_KB892146.1:0-282205 GCF_000373665.1 Streptomyces sp. BoleA5 | reverse complement strand
AGGAGGGATTCGACGAGGGCGGTGACGTGTCGGCGGTCGGCTTCGGAGAGCTGCTGGACGCTGGCGATGAGGGTGGCGACCTCGGGGTCGGGGGTGGTGCCGGTGCCGTCCTCGACGTACAGGTGGATCCCGCAGGCCTCGGCCGCGGCCCGGCGTACCGCCTCCAACGGCAGTTCCAGGCCCCGTGACAGGCCCTCCAGCGTGGACTGCTGCGGCATCCGGGTCACCCGCGCGGTCGTGGCCAGGTGATGCACCGTCGACCGCGGGACACCACCGCGCCGTGCCACCTCGCCGTACGACCAGCCCCGCTGCTCCAGCCGGCGCTTGATCAGTTCCTGCAGTGCGTTCACCACGGGATGGATTCTTCCTGCTAGCACGTCGGTTGACCCGTCCGAGTGAGGCCGAGTCTACAGCGGCCCCACCCACCCGGCCCGGACCCACACCCTCCCACCTGCACCTTCACCCCGGGCCCCGGGAGCGGTTCCGCCACGGGGGCGAGTCCATCAAAACCGGGTCGCCCCGCACACGGACTTCCGCGGTTTTGCCCCCGCTCTTCCGCAGCGCGTGCGTCCGCGCGCGCGGGAGCGCGAGTGACGGCTCGGGACGGCGCGCCGGTACTCCGCGGAAGCGCCCCCGGGCCGTCACTTGCCTCCGGCCCGGGGGCGCATACGACCGCGCCCGGTCCGGGACGGCCCTCGCGGGGCCGCCCGGCCCGGGCGCGTATCGCCGACGGCAGGTCAGGCCTTCTTCGTCTCCTGGAAGATGGCGTCGATCTGGTCGATCAGGTCGAGCAGCTTCTGGCCGGTCGCCGGGTCGGTCGAGGCCTTGGCGGCGCTGCCCGCCTTCAGCGCGTCGTTGAAGAGCTGGTGCAGCTGCGGGTACTTCTCGAAGTGCGGGGCCTTGAAGTAGTCGCTCCACAGCACCGACAGGTGGTGCTTGACGAGCTCCGCGCGCTGCTCCTTGATGACGATGGCGCGGGCCCGGAAGTGCGGGTCCTCGTTGGCCTGGTACTTCTCCTGGACCGCCTTGACGGACTGCGCCTCGATGCGGGCCTGGGCCGGGTCGTAGACACCGCAGGGCAGGTCGCAGTGAGCGCTGACCTTGACCTTGGGCGCGAACAGGCGAGCGAGCATGACTGTCCTTCCTCGTGATCGTCTTTCCACCAGGGAGATTACTCCCCTGTCGAGTGGTTTTCTCGGGTGCCCCTTGGTGCTTAGGACAAAAGTCTGGTGTCACCCTGAGGCTGATGGAGGATGGAGAGGGAGGCCGAGCATGCGCGAGGCTTGGGCCGGGCAGAGGAGGAGCGTGCCGTACCAGCTGGTCGAGGTGACAGGGCCGTCGATGGTGCCGACGCTGCGGAACGGCGACTGGCTGCTGGTGCAGCACGTCAGGAGCGCCGCCGAGGTCCGCGAGGGCGACGTGGTGGTGCTGCGCCATCCGCTCCAGCAGGACCTGCTGATCGTCAAACGCGCCGTGGAGCGGCGCGAGGGCGGCTGGTGGGTGCTGGGTGACAACACCTTCGTGGAGAACGACAGCAGGGAGTTCGGCACCGTCCCGGACGAGCTGGTGCTCGCCCGGGGGCGGGGGCGCTTCCGGCCGCCGCGCGAGGTTCAGCGCTCGGTGGCGGGTGTGGCGGGCTGGCTGGCGTCCTGCGTCAGGCCGCTCAGGGCCGACCGCTCGTTCTCCAGGCGCTTGCGGGCGCGGTAGGCCGCGACGTTGGCGCGGGTCGCGCAGCGGTCCGAGCAGTAACGGCGGGACCGGTTGGTCGAGGTGTCGATGTAGGCGTTGCGGCACGTGGTGGCCTGGCAGATGCCGAGCCGGTCGACGCCGAGGTCGGTGAGCTGGAAGGCCAGGCCCATGCAGGCCGTCGCGGCGTACGAGGCGGTCGCCGTGGCCGCGTGCTCCGCGAGGTGCATGTGCCAGTCGGGCCGGCCGCTCTCGTCGAGGTACTCGTGGCCGGAGACCTGGGGGCTGACCGGGAACTCCAGCAGCAGCGCGTTCAGCAGGTCGACGGCGCGTACCTCGTCGCCCTCGGAGGCGGCCTCGAAGACGCCGCGCAGCCGGGTGCGGACGGTGCGCAGCCGCTGTACGTCGGCGTCGCCCGCGCGGCCCGCGGCCAGGCTGGACGGACCGAACAGCTCGCGTACGGCGTCGACCGAGGTCAGATTGTCGATGCCGCGTTCGGGCTCCTCGCTGTTCACCAGGCGCACGGCGTAGTCGGAGTAATAGGCGAGTTCCACTTGTAGTCCTTACGCGTGCGCTCTAAGGTCGGTAATGACTGCTCTTGCTCTAAGGGTATTACGACTGGAGGGGAACCGTATGTCCGACACCACCGCGGCGGAGACCGACTGGCAGGCCTGGCAGGACAGCTGGGACCGGCAGCAGGAGTGGTACCTGCCGGACCGCGAGGAACGGTTCCGGGTGATGCTCGACATGGTGGAGGCGCTGGCCGGCCCCGAGCCCCGCGTGCTGGACCTGGCCTGCGGCACCGGCAGCATCTCCGACCGGCTGCTGCGGCGCTTCCCGGGGGCCCGCTCGACCGGCGTCGACCTCGACCCGGCGCTGCTGACGATCGCCCGCGGCCACTTCGCCGGCGAGCACAGGATCGAGTTCGTCACCGCCGACCTGCGCGACCCGCACTGGCCGAGCGCGCTGCCGTACGACTCGTACGACGCCGTGCTGACCGCGACCGCCCTGCACTGGCTGAAGCCCGGGCCGCTGAAGGCCCTGTACGGGACGCTGGCCGGCCTGCTGCGCGACGGCGGGGTCTTCCTCAACGCCGACCACATGCCCGACGCCTCGACGCCGCGACTCAACGCGGCCGTGCGCGAGCTGGACCGGGCCCGCCGCGAGCGGCAGCGGGCGGCGGGCGGGCTGGACTGGGAGCAGTGGTGGGCCACCGCCAAGGCCGACCCGGTGCTGGCCGGTCCCACCGAGGAGCGGTTCGTGATCTACGGCTCCCACGCCGACGGCGACGAGCTGCCCCCGGCCTGGCACGCCGCGGCCCTGCGGGAGGCGGGCTTCGGGGAGGCGCGGGAGGTCTGGCGTTCGGTGTCGGATGCGATCGTCCTCGGGCTGAAGTGATCCGTACCCCGTCGCGGGGGAACGCGTGAGGGGCGGCGCCGACGGCGCCGCCCCTCACGCACGCGCGTTCAGAGGACCTTGGAGAGGAAGGCCTTGGTGCGGTCGTGCTGCGGGTCGGTGAGCACGTCGCGCGGGTGGCCGGTCTCGACGACGACGCCGTCGTCCATGAAGACCAGGGCGTCGCCGACCTCGCGGGCGAAGCCCATCTCGTGGGTGACCACGATCATCGTCATGCCGTCCTCGGCGAGGCCCCGCATGACGTCCAGGACGTCGCCCACCAGCTCGGGGTCGAGCGCGGAGGTGGGCTCGTCGAAGAGCATCAGCTTGGGCTCCATCGCCAGCGCGCGGGCGATGGCCACCCGCTGCTGCTGGCCGCCGGAGAGCTGGGCGGGGTAGTGCCCGGCCTTGTCGCGCAGGCCGACCCGGTCCAGCAGGGCCAGCGCCCGCTCGCGGGCCACCGCCTTGGCCTCCTTCTTCACCCGCACCGGGGCCTCGATCACGTTCTCGATCGCGGTCATGTGCGGGAAGAGGTTGAAGCGCTGGAAGACCATGCCGATGTCGCGGCGCTTGGCGGCGACCTCGCGGTCCTTGAGCTCGTAGAGCTTGTCGCCCTTCTGCCGGTAGCCGACCAGCTCGCCGTCGACCGAGAGCCGGCCGCTGCTGATCTTCTCCAGGTGGTTGATGCACCGCAGGAAGGTGGACTTGCCCGAGCCCGACGGGCCGATCAGGCAGAACACCTCACGCGGGGCGACCTCCAGGTCGATGCCCTTGAGGATGTGGGCCAGGCCGAAGTGCTTGTGCACCGCCTCGGCCTTGACCATCGGGTGGGCGCCGGTGCCCTTGCTGAAGTCGGTCATCGTGCCACCTCCGGGCGGCGGAAGGTGCCCAGGTTCTGCTTGATCCGCTGCCACGGGGTGGGCGGCAGGTTGCGGGTCGTCCCACGGGCGTAGCGGCGCTCCAGGTAGTACTGGCCGACCGAGAACACCGAGGTGAGGACCAGGTACCAGACCGCGGCGAGGAAGAGCATCTCCACGGTGGCACCGGTGGTGTTGCCGATGTCGGTGGTGGAGCGCAGCAGTTCGGCGTACTGGGCGGCCTGCGCGGCCAGCGACGAGGTCTTCAGCATGTTGATGAACTCGTTGCCGGTCGGCGGGACGATCACCCGCATCGCCTGCGGCAGCACCACACGGCGCAGGTTCTGGCCCTGGGTCATGCCCAGCGCGTGCGACGCCTCGGTCTGGCCCTCGTCGACGGACTGGATGCCCGCGCGCACGATCTCGGACATGTAGGCGGCCTCGTTCAGACCCAGGCCGAGCAGCGCGGCCATGAAGGGGGTCATGAACTGGTTCATCTCGTCCTTGTAGAAGCCGAGATTGATGACCGGGAAGATCAGCGCCAGGTTGAACCAGATCAGCAGCTGGACGTAGACCGGGGTGCCGCGGAAGAACCAGATGTAGCCCCAGGCCACCGAGGAGGTCACGGGGTTCTTGGACAGCCGCATCACCGCGAGGACGATGCCCAGGCCCAGGCCCAGCGCCATCGACACCACGGTGATGACGACCGTGTTCCGCAGGCCCTTGAGGACCGCGGAGTCGAACAGGAAGTCCGGGATCGCCCCGTAGTTCACGTTCGCGCTGGCGAACGCGTTGACCAGCAGGCCGAGCACGGCGAGCACCAGGATCGCCGAGATCCAGCGACCGTAGTGCCGGACGGGGATCGCCTTGATGGCCTCCGGGCGGGAGGCGGCGGCGGCGGGCGGGGTCCCGGCCGGGGTGCCGGCCGGGACCTTGTCATTCGCTTCGGACATGGAGGAAAGCCTCTTGCTGTCGTGACTCAGGAGCCGCCGTTGATCTTGGCCTCGGTGACGGCACCGTCGGTGACGCCCCACTTCTCCAGCACCTTGGTGTAGGAGCCGTCCTTGATGACGGCGGTCAGCGCGGCCTGCAGCGCGTCGCGCAGCTCGGTGTTGGTCTTGGCGACCGCGATGCCGTACGGGCCGGCCTCGACCTGCTCGCCGGCGAGCTCGAAGTCGTTGCCGCCGCCGGAGGTCTTCACCGCGTACGCGGCGACCGGGAAGTCGGAGACGTCGGCGACGACGCCGCCGGCCTTCAGGCGGGTCTGGGCCTCGGTGTCGGTGTCGAAGGCCTGGATCGACATCGGCTTGTCGCACTTCTGGGCCTTGAGCAGGTCCTGCGAGGTGGTGCCGCGCTGCACGGCGACCTTCTTGCCGCACAGGTCCGCGAGGGACTTGACGCCCTCGGGGTTGCCCTTCTTCACGATGATCGAGGAGCCCGCGGTGAAGTAGTCCACGAAGTCGACGCCCTCGCCGACCTTCTTGCCGGTGGAGGAGTCGACGCCCTCCTGGCGGTCCTTCGTGTCGCTCATCGCGGACATGACCATGTCGTAGCGCTTGGCGCGCAGACCGGTCAGCAGGGTGTCGAAGGTGCCGTTGTTGAACTCGACCTTCACACCGAGCTGCTTGGCCATGGCGTCGGCCAGGTCGGGGTCGATGCCGACGTTCTTGCCGTCCTTGACGAACTCCACCGGCGGGTACGCGATGTCCGAGCCGACCTTGAGCACGCCCGCCGACTGCACCGACTTCGGAAGCTTGGCGAAGAGGGGCGCCTTGGACGCGTCGCTCGAAGCGGACGGGGAGCCGCCCTTCTCCGTCTGGTCGCCGCAGCCGGTGAGGGCAAGGGCACCGGCGACCGCGATCGCCGCGACCGCGGCGAAGCGGCTCGTCACGGTCGAGCGACGGGTGGTACGTGCGGTCATGCTGGTTCCTCCTGCGGGAGTCCTGGGAGCAGGCGATTTTCCGGGCACACGCGTTCGGGTGTCGCGTACGCGTGTGATCTCCGCATCTTGCCATCCGGACACGTCCTCATGGGGGTCCGGATGTGTCAAAATCGCATAACGGGCGATCCCCTGGCCCCCACCAGGCCGGTACACCAAGGCCGGATCGTGGTGGGGCCGTGCTGCAAAGTTGCGTGCATCACTTTCCTTGTCCCGCTATTCGGACGACTTGTTGCGTTGTGCGCAGAAGGTCCCGATGTGCGAAGCCGTGGTGCGGCGAACAGACTCGGCAGCGGAATCCGTCTTCCGGTACAACGGACCCTCACCCCTCACCGGGGGCCCCTCGGCGTGCGTGCGGCGCGCCCGGCCTCCGTCGCACCCGGGACCACTCGAGTCCGGGTGTGCGGAAGCCAAGCCCACCCACCCCCTGTTGTAGGGGGTAGTACCCTCATAGACAATTCGGACAAAGGGGTCAACAGTGGCAGCGGAGATTGTCAATCCTCGGACCGACAGCACCGACAGCACCGACAGCACCGAACGCGCGGAGAGCACCGACGGCGACGGCCCGGACAGCCCCGTGGACCCGGTGTTCGCCCTCCACCGCGGCGGCAAGATGGAGGTGACCGCGACCGTCCCGGTCCGGAACGCCGACGACCTGTCGCTCGCCTACACACCGGGTGTCGCCCGGGTGTGCACCGCCATCGCCGAGCAGCCCGAGCTGGTCCACGACTACACGTGGAAGTCCCAGGTCGTCGCGGTGGTCACGGACGGCACGGCGGTGCTGGGCCTCGGTGACATCGGCCCGGAGGCGTCGCTGCCGGTGATGGAGGGCAAGGCGATCCTGTTCAAGCAGTTCGGCGGTGTGGACGCGGTCCCGATCGCGCTCGCCACCACCGACGTGGACGAGATCGTCGACACCGTCGTGCGCCTCGCCCCGTCCTTCGGCGGAGTGAACCTCGAGGACATCTCCGCCCCCCGCTGCTTCGAGATCGAGCGCAAGCTGCAGGAGCGCCTGGACATCCCGGTCTTCCACGACGACCAGCACGGCACGGCCGTCGTCACGCTCGCCGCGCTGCGCAACGCCACCCGGCTGACCGGCCGCGCGTTGGGCGAACTGCGCGCGGTGATCTCCGGGGCCGGCGCCGCCGGCGTCGCCATCGCCAAGATCCTCGTCGAGGCCGGCATCGGCGACGTCGCCGTCACCGACCGCAAGGGCGTGGTGCACGCCGGTCGCCAGGACCTGAACGCCGCCAAGCGCGAGCTCGCCACGTACACCAACCGGGCCGGGCTCACCGGCACCCTGGAGGAGGCGCTGGCGGGCGCGGACGTCTTCATCGGCGTCTCCGGCGGCACCGTGCCGGAGGAGGCCGTCGCCACCATGGCCAAGGGCTGCTTCATCTTCGCGATGGCCAACCCCACCCCGGAGATCCACCCCGAGGTGGCGCACCGGTACGCGGCCGTCGTCGCCACCGGGCGCAGCGACTTCCCGAACCAGATCAACAACGTGCTCGCCTTCCCCGGCATCTTCTCGGGGGCGCTGCAGGTGCGGGCCTCCCGCATCACCGAGGGCATGAAGATCGCCGCCGCCGAGGCGCTGGCAGCGGTCGTGGACGGCGAGTTGTCCGCCGACTGCGTGATCCCCTCGCCGTTCGACGAGCGCGTGGCCCCCGCAGTCTCCGCCGCCGTGGCCGCGGCCGCCCGGGCCGAGGGCGTCGCGCGCCGCTGAGCGCCGCGGCACGCCCGCTGACCACGCCGTCGCGCGGCGCGGTGCCCGCCGGTCGGGGGCACCGCGCCGCGCGGCGCGTGTCACATCCCCGCGCGGTTACGCCGGGGCGCCGTGCGGCGCTAGCGTCAAGGCCATGTTCGCTGCCTACGCCGCCCGAATCGACCGCGACCAGCCGCTGAACGGCCTCGAACTCGGGGAGCGCCCCGAGCCGGAGGCACGGCCCGGCTGGAGCACCGTCACCGTCAAGGCCGCCTCCCTCAACCACCACGACCTGTGGTCGCTGCGCGGTGTGGGGCTCGGCGAGGAGAGCCTGCCGATGATCCTCGGCTGCGACGCCGCGGGGATCGACGAGCACGGCAACGAGGTCGTCGTCTTTCCCGTCGTCGGCCTGAGCGGGCACGGCGTCGGCCCCGACGAGCCGCGCAGCATCCTCACCGAGAAGTACCAGGGCACCTTCGCCGAGAAGGTCTCCGTACCCACCTGGAACCTGGTGCCCAAGCCGAAGGAGCTGTCCTTCGAGGAGGCCGCCTGCCTGCCCACCGCCTGGCTGACCGCCTACCGGATGCTCTTCACCAACGCGGGTGTGCGCCCCGGCGACTCCGTACTCGTCCAGGGCGCCGGCGGCGGTGTCGCCACGGCCGCCATCGTGCTGGCCAAGGCCGCGGGCCTGCGGGTCTTCGCCACCAGCCGCGACGAGGCCAAGCGCAAGCGCGCCGAGGATCTCGGTGCCGACGCCGCCTTCGAGCCGGGCGCCCGGCTGCCGCAGCGTGTGGACGCGGTCATCGAGACCGTCGGCGCCGCGACCTGGTCCCACTCGGTCAAGTCGCTGCGCCCCGGCGGCACGCTGGTGATCTCCGGCGCCACCTCGGGGCCGAACCCGAAGGCCGCGGAGCTGAACCGGATCTTCTTCCTGGAGCTCAAGGTCGTCGGTTCGACCATGGGCACCAAGGACGAGCTGGCGGACCTGCTGAGCTTCTGCGCGCTCACCGGGGTGCGGCCCGTCGTCGACACGGTGCTGCCGCTGGACCGCGCCCGCGAGGGCTTCGCCAAGATGGCGGACGGCGACCTGTTCGGGAAGGTCGTCCTGACGGTCTGAGGCCCGGCGCTACGGGCGTTCGTCCCACCGGGTGAGGAAGCCGCACGTCAGTGTGAACAGCAGGACGGCGGCGCCGAGGGCGTCGCCGTCCGTCACCGAGAAGGCGGTCGTCAGGGCCGCCAGGGCGGCGACACCGACGCACGCCTGCCCCGAGCCCCACAGGGCCGGGCGTAGCACGCGCCGTGCGCGGAGGCCGAGCACGCGACCGGTGCCGAGGGCGAGCACGCCCGAGAGGGCGGCCCACAGCGCGAGGAGGCAGCGCAGGGCCGAGAACGCGATCTTCAGGGGTGGATCGTGCTCCCGCGCGTGCCCCGGCGCCAGAGGGGTGTGGAGGGCCTCGGCCGTCACGGCGCCCGCGCCCCGGGCCGGGCCCCTGACGCCGGCGTCAGGGGCCCGGCCCGGGCGGTGGGGCCTTCGCCGGTCCGGGCTCCGCGGTCAGTCCCGGTCCTTGCGCCCGCCGCGCAGCACGACGCCGATGTGGGCCGCCGCCGTGGACAGATGGCGGCGCACCTCGCGCAGCTGCTCCGCGTCCACGCCGTTGTCGCGGGCGGCGTCGCGCACGTCGTCACGGAAGCGGTCCAGCAGGCGTTCCAGGTCGCGGGCCGGGTCCTCGGTCACGGCGGCCTCCTCCGCACCCCACTCGGGCGTCTGCGCGGGTTCCGGCTTCACGTACGGCGGCCAGGTGGACGTACGGCCGAACTGGCCCAGCTCCCGGGTGAGTTCCGCCAGCCCCTCGCGGACGCCGGTCTGCCAGTCGCCGCGCCGGACGTGGTCCTGGACCTCCTCGTGGACGCGGCGCGCGATGCGCTGCACCTCGTCCCGGGCGGCGTCCTGGGCCTCGCGCGCGGCGCGCTTGGCGGTGCGGGCCTCCTCGCGGGCCTGCCGGATCTCCTCCTTCGAGCGGCGCATCTGCTCCTTCCAGTCCGCCGGGGAGGACTTGGGCTGGTTGCGCGAGGCCTGCTGGGCGGCCGCCCGGATCTCGCGCCGCAGGTCGCCCGCCGCGCCGCGCACGTCCTCGCGGATCTCGGCGGCGAGCGTGGACACGGAGTCGCGGATCTCGTTCTCCAGATCGGCGATCTCGTCGCTGCGGGAGGCGAGTTCGGCGCGGCCCGCGTCGGTGATCGAGTACACCTTGCGGCCGCCCTCGGTGGAGTGGGTGACCAGGCCCTCCTTCTCCAGCTTGGCCAGCCGCGGGTAGACGGTGCCGGCGGAGGGGGCGTACAGCCCGTGGAAGCGCTCCTCCAGCAGCCGGATCACCTCGTAGCCGTGGCGGGGAGCCTCGTCCAGCAGCTTGAGCAGGTAGAGGCGCAGCCGGCCGTGGGCGAAGACGGGGGCCATCTCAGACGTCCTTCCGGAACGGGTCCGTGTCCGCGGGTCCGTGGTCCTGCTGCGGCGGGCGGCGCAGCAGCGCGATCGCGCCCGACACCGTGGTGGCCTTCAGCCGGGAGCCGCCGGATCCCATCCGGCCGGAGATCCGCTTGGCCCCCCACTGCCCGCTGACCCGCAGCTCGTCGAAGGCGCAGGAGACGTCACCGCTGGTGGTGTTGGCGTCCACCTCGGCGTCCCCGGGGTCGGGGATGCGGATCGCGATCTCCCCGGAGACGGAGGTCAGCCGGACGTCGGCCCCGCTGCGCGGGTCCAGGTCGAGCACCATGTTGCCGCTGACGGAGTCGGCCTTGACGGTGGCGCCGCTGCCCTCGACCACGGTCAGGTCGCCGGAGACGGTGTTGACCCGCAGATCGCCGGAGACCGCCTGGGCCTCCACGTTCCCCGCGACCGTCTCGGCGGTCACCGGGCCGGCCTGGCCGACGAGCGTGATGTCGCCGTTGACGCCCCGCACGGCGGTGCGGTCGGAGATCCCGGAGACCACGGCGCTGGCCCCGACCACGCCGACCGACACGTTGGTGCGCTGCGGGACCGCGAGCGAGACGACGGCGTGCCGCCGCCAGCCCTTGCGGTCGAGCCACTTGAGCAGGCCCTTCCACGGCAGGTCCTCGTAAGTGACGGTGAGTGTGCCGCCCTCGTGCGAGACGATCAGCGGCGGGCCGTCGAGCTCGCTCACCTCCAGCCGCGCCGGGCCCTCGTCGACGCCGACCACGTTGACGGCGCCGTTGACGACCCGGACGTGCAGGGTGTCGACGCTCCCGTCGAAGACCATCTTGTGCGGCTCGGTGACCGTCCACTCCCGTGAGCCGGGGGTTCCGCTCATTTCGCCCCTCCTTGGGGTCACCCGGGCGCACCGGGGCAACGACGACAACGCAACATATCGCGTCTCTCCGAGAGACACGATATATCGCGTGGATCGGAAGTCAAGGGAGCGCCGTGCGCGCCCGGTGGCGGCCCGCAGTGGATCGCCGCCTCCGTACGGCCGGTTGTACGGCGTACGGGTGAGCTCCTTCCCGCCGGACGCGACGTCGTGCGCGCCGCGACCGGCCGCATGGGGCACCGGATGATGTGCTCGACCCCCATGCGCCCCCGCACCGCTCCGTCCGCCACCGTCCTGCTCCTCACGGGCCTCGCCCTCGCCGCCTGCGGGACCCGTGCCGACAGCGGCGCGCCCGCCGCCGAGGTGAGCCCCGCGCCCGCCCGGGTGGGCGTCTGCACGGCCGGCACGACCGCCGTGCGCTTCGTGGCCGCGGCCGTCCACGCGACCGCCTCGCAGCCCGCGGTCGCCCGGGTCGAGGTCACCAACACCTCGGGCGCCCCCTGCACGCTGACCGGCGCCACACGCCTCACCGCGAGGGACGACCAGGGCAAGGCCGCACCGGTCGAGACCGACAACTCCGCCGCCGGCACCGGGGCCGTCGACCTCCGCCCCCGCGCCACGGCCGTCGCCGACGTCGGGTACACCGACCTCGACTTCGAGGGCACCGCCTCGGCACGCGAGGTCTGCCCCGTCCAGGCCTCCCGGGTGGAGATCGCGCTCCCCGGCGACGTGGCCCGTACCGTCGAGGTCACCGGCGCCGACGGCGCCCCGGCCGTCTTCAGCGTCTGCGGCGACGGGGTCCGGTTCGGCGCCTTCCGCGCCTGAACCCGGTGGTCCCGCCGCTCGCGGCTACTCGTCCTCGTCGTCGTCCAGCCGGGCCAGCCACGTCGCCAGCCGCTCCACAGGGATCTCGAACTCCGGGTTGAGGTCGACGAACTCCCGCAGCCGCTCGGCGAGCCACTCGAAGGTGACCTCCTCCTCGCCGCGCCGGTTCGCCAGTTCCTCGATGCCGCGGTCGGTGAAGTACAAGGGGTGCTCCGGAACACTCGGTCGGACGTTTCGCCCGGTCAGGATAGGCGGAATCGGGATTCTCCCGTGCAATGGCCCGCACGGCGATCACCTCATCATGCGACATCGCTTGGGGCGGAGGGTCCGACGGGGGAGCGAGCACGGCCGATCCGGCCGCCGGACGGCACGGAGATGTCGCGGTCGACCTCGGCCGGGCCGTCGTCGTCCCGCGACGTGGGGCGCCGTGGCGCCCCTACCTCCCCTGAGAGGCGCCGGCAGCGGCTCACCGGCGCGGACCGGTCGCAGTCACCGCGCATGGCGCAGGTGGGGAGCGTGCTCGCCCGGCGCGAGATCGACGCGGGGGCCGACGGGGCGGTGCCGGTGCTCTGTCTCCCCGTCGGCGACGGCGCCGGCTGCGTCGCCGCCGGGGTCGCCCCGGACAGCGGCCGCGCGGTTGCGGTGCGGCGCTCCGACTGCCATCCCCCGGAGCGGTGCGTCGAGGACTGCGACGTCTGTTGCGCCCGCATAGCCGCAGTCCTCGCCCCGCCCGGGACCGCGGTCGGCGGTGGGTACGTGAACTCCCGCAGCATTCGCACGAGTTGAGGATCGAACTCGGCCCCGAACACCCGCACACGGTGTCCGTGCGCCGCTGTGCCCGGCCCTACCGGGACTTCGCACCACAGCCCATCTGACCCCGCGCAAGGGCAGGGGCCCCGCACTCGGTGAGTGCGGGGCCCCTCCCGTGGTGTCGCTCAGTGGTGCCTCAGAGCTCGAAGACCTCGTGCACCAGCTGCTCCTGCTCCTGCTGGTGCCGCTTGGCCGAACCGACCGCCGGCGACGAGGAGGACGGACGCGAGACACGACGCAGCCGGTCGGCGTTGTCGGGCGCGGCGCCGAGCACCAGGTCGAGGTGGTCGATCAGGTTGAGGGCGATGAACGGCCAGGCACCCTGGTTGGCCGGCTCGTCCTGGGCCCAGACGTACTTCTGGGCCTTGGTGAACGGGGCCAGGGCGGCCTGGATCTCCGGACCCGGCAGCGGGTAGAGGCGCTCGATGCGGATGAGGGCGGTGTCGAAGGCACCGCGCTTCTCGCGCTCGGCGACGAGGTCGTAGTAGACCTTGCCGGAGCAGAAGACGACCTTGCGGACGTCCTCGGGCCTGCCGGCTCCGGAGGCGAAGTGCGGGTCGTCGATGACCGGCTGGAACTGGCCGGAGGTGAACTCCTCCGTCCGCGAGGTCGCCGCCTTCAGGCGCAGCATCGACTTCGGGGTGAAGACGATGAGCGGCTTGTGGTGCGGGTTGTGGACCTGCCACCGCAGGAGGTGGAAGTAGTTCGCCGGGGTGGTCGGGACCGCGACCGTCATGTTGTTCTGCGCGCACAGCTGCAGGAAGCGCTCGATGCGGGCGGAGGAGTGGTCCGGGCCCTGGCCCTCGTAGCCGTGCGGCAGCAGCAGGGTGACGCCCGAGGTCTGGCCCCACTTCTGCTCGGCCGAGCTGATGAACTCGTCGACGACGGTCTGCGCGCCGTTGACGAAGTCGCCGAACTGGGCCTCCCAGGCCACCAGCGCGTCCGGGCGGGCCAGCGAGTAGCCGTACTCGAAGCCCATCGCCGCGTACTCGCTGAGCAGCGAGTCGTAGACGTTGTAGCGCGCCTGGTCCTCGGACAGGTACAGCAGCGGGGTGTAGTCCTCGCCGGTCTCCCGGTCGACCAGGACGGCGTGCCGCTGGCCGAAGGTGCCGCGGCGGGAGTCCTGGCCGGCGAGGCGGACGGGGGTTCCCTCCATCAGCAGGGAGCCGATGGCGAGGGTCTCGCCCATCGCCCAGTCGATGGTGTCGTCCTCGACCATGGCCGCGCGGCGCTGCAGCTGCGGCATCAGACGCGGGTGGACGGTGATCCGCTCCGGGATGTTGACCTGCGAGGCGGCGATCCGCTTCACGGTCTCCTGGCTGATCGCGGTGCCCACCGGGACGGGGAACTCGGGACCGGCGGCCTGGGTCTCCTCCTGCTGCGAGGCGGCCGGCGCGGTCGCCTCGCGGACCTCGGTGAAGACCTTCTCCAGCTGGCCCTGGTAGTCCTGCAGGACCTGCTCGGCCTCTTCCAGGGTGATGTCGCCGCGACCGATCAGGGATTCGGTGTAGAGCTTGCGCACCGAGCGCTTCTTGTCGATCAGGTCGTACATCAGCGGCTGGGTGAAGGACGGGTTGTCGGCCTCGTTGTGACCGCGGCGGCGGTAGCAGATGAGGTCGATGACGACGTCCTTGTTGAACGCCTGGCGGAACTCGAAGGCGAGCCGCGCGACGCGGACCACGGCCTCCGGGTCGTCGCCGTTCACGTGGAAGATCGGCGCCTCGATCATGCGCGCGACGTCGGTGCTGTACATCGACGAGCGCGAGGACTCCGGGGCGGCGGTGAAGCCGACCTGGTTGTTGATCACCACGTGCACGGTGCCGCCGGTGCGGTAGCCGCGCAGCTGCGACATGTTCAGGGTCTCCGCCACGACGCCCTGGCCGGCGAAGGCCGCGTCGCCGTGGAGCACGACGGGCATGACGGTGAAGTCCGTGCCGCCCTTGCCGATGACGTCCTGCTTGGCGCGGGCGATGCCCTCGACGATCGGGTCGACCGCCTCCAGGTGCGAGGGGTTGGCGGCCAGCGAGACGGTGATCTGCTCGCCGTCCAGACCGGTGAAGGTGCCCTGGGCGCCCAGGTGGTACTTCACGTCGCCGGAGCCGTGCATCGACTTCGGGTCGAGGTTGCCCTCGAACTCGCGGAAGATCTGCGCGTACGACTTGCCGACGATGTTGGCGAGCACGTTCAGCCGCCCGCGGTGGGCCATGCCGATGACGACCTCGTCCAGACGCGACTCGGCGGCCGCGTCGATGACGGCGTCGAGCAGCGGGATGACGGACTCGCCGCCCTCCAGCGAGAAGCGCTTCTGGCCGACGTACTTGGTCTGCAGGAAGGTCTCGAAGGCCTCGGCGGCGTTCAGGCGGCGCAGGATGCGCAGCTGCTCGTCGCGCTCGGGCTTGGTGTGCGAGCGCTCGACGCGGTCCTGGATCCACTTGCGCTGCAGCGGGTCCTGGATGTGCATGAACTCGATGCCGACGGTGCGGCAGTACGAGTCGCGCAGCACGCCGAGGATGTCGCGCAGCTTCATCAGCGACTTGCCGGCGAAGCCGCCGACGGCGAAGTCGCGCTCCAGGTCCCACAGGGTGAGCCCGTGCTCGGTGATGTCCAGGTCGGGGTGCTTGCGCTGCTTGTACTCCAGCGGGTCGGTGTCGGCCATGACGTGGCCGCGGACCCGGTAGGAGTGGATCAGCTCGAAGACGCGGGCGGCCTTGGTGACGTCGTCGTCGTGGCTAGCGTCGATGTCCTTGAGCCAGCGGACCGGCTCGTAGGGGATGCGCAGCGCCTTGAAGATGTCGTCGAAGAAGTTGTTCTCGCCCAGCAGCAGCTGGTTCATGATGCGCAGGAACTCGCCGGACGCGGCACCCTGGATGACCCGGTGGTCGTAGGTGCTGGTCAGCGTCATGACCTTGGAGATGCCCAGCTTGTTCAGGGTGTCCTGGGAGGTGCCCTGGAACTCGGCGGGGTAGTCCATCGAGCCGACGCCGAGGATCACCGACTGGCCGGGCATCAGGCGCGGCACCGAGTGGACGGTGCCGATGCCGCCGGGGTTGGTCAGCGAGACGGTCACACCGGAGAAGTCGTCCATCGTCAGCTTGCCGACGCGGGCGCGGCGGACGATGTCCTCGTAGGCCTGCCAGAACTCGAAGAAGTTGAGGGTCTCGGCCTTCTTGATGGCCGCGACGACCAGCTGGCGGTCGCCGTTGGGCTTGACCAGGTCGATGGCCAGGCCCAGGTTGACGTGGTCGGGCTTGACCAGCGTCGGCTTGCCGTCCTTCTCCGCGAACGACCAGTTCATCGCGGGCATGATCTTCAGCGCCTGCACCATGGCGTAGCCGATGATGTGGGTGAAGGAGACCTTGCCGCCACGGGCGCGCTTGAGGTGGTTGTTGATGACGATGCGGTTGTCGAACAGCAGCTTCACCGGGATGGCGCGCACGGACGTGGCCGTGGGCAGCTCCAGCGAGGCGTTCATGTTCTTCGCCACGGCCGCGGACGGGCCGCGCAGCGTCACGTACTCCGGGCCCTTGGGCGCCTCGGTGGCCGGGGCGGCCTTCGCGGCCGGCTGCGGCTGCGCCGGGGTGGGCTTCTCGGCGACGGGCTTCGCCGGAGCCGGGGCCGGAGCCTGGGCGGCGGGCGCGACCGGCGCGGGGGCCGGGGCCTGGGCGGCCGGGGCCGGCACGGCGGCGGGCGTCACGGGCGGCGCGACCGGTGCTGCGGCAGCGGGTGCGGCCGGTGCGGCCGGCGGCGCTGCGGGGGCCGGCTGAGGCCGGCCCGAGGCGACTGCGGAACCCGTATCCGCTCCCGGCTTGTAATCGGCGAAGAAGTCCCACCAGGCTCGGTCGACCGAGTTCGGGTCCTGGAGGTACTGCTGGTAGATCTCATCGACAAGCCACTCGTTAGGCCCGAATCCCGCGGCAGGGCCCTGGCCCTGCCCATCGGTTTCGGTCCCGGGGGTACCACCCGACCGGAGGTCGGGGGAGCTCGAGCTACTGGGGTGTGGCGACACGGCGGCAACCGCCCTCTTCCGCTTCACAAGGTGATGGACAGCGGAAATAAAGGCTACGCCTACCTGAGCGTTTCCTGCAGGCGGGGAGCCCAGTCGTCGCCTAAGTCACATCGGAAAGGCGGTTTCGGGGCGGAGTTTGGCGGGAATGGGATGCTGAATCGACTGGTCCGGTTGCCTCTGGCAACGTCTGCGCAGGCCGGAGCGTCAAGCCGGCGCCGCGGTGGACCCCGGGAGGGTGACGCGGATCCGGCAGCCGCGCGGTGACTCGGCCACCGCGATGCGTCCGCCGTGGAGGTCCACCGCCCAGCGCGCGATCGCCAGCCCGAGCCCCGTTCCGCCGTCGCCCGGTCCCGCGGTGCCGCGGTTGAACCGCTCGAAGACGCGGGTGCGCTCGGACTCCGGTATGCCCGGGCCCTCGTCGAGCACCTCCAGGTCGAGACTGCCGGGGCCGGTGCCGCGGCGCGCGCGGACGGTGACCCGGCCGCTGGGCGGGCTGTGCTTGACGGCGTTGTCGATCAGGTTCGCGACCACCTGGTGCAGGCGCTCGGCGTCCGCGTACGCGGTCAGCTCCGGCGGTGAGACGTCCAGATGGAGGTGGACGTCCTTGCGCGCCCGCCGGCCCGGCGCCTGGCCGTCCTGCAGTCCGAGGCCGGCCGTCTTGATCACGGCGGAGAGGTAGGGCCAGACCTCGAAGCGCTTGGCGTCCAGCGGCACGATGCCGTTGTCCAGGCGGGAGAGGTCCAGCAGGTGGGCGACGAGCAGGCTCAGCCGCTCCGCCTGCTGCAGCGCGGTGCGCATGGTCTCCGTGTCGGCCTCGGAGACCCCGTCGACCACGTTCTCCAGGACCGCGCGCAGCGCCGCGATCGGGGTGCGCAGCTCGTGCGAGACGTTCGCCACCAGCTCCTTGCGGTGCTGGTCCACGGCCTCCAGGTCGGCGGCCATCCGGTTGAAGGTCTCGGCCAGTTCGCCGACCTCGTCGCGGCGGACCGCGGTGACCCGCCGGCTGTAGTCGCCGCGGGCCATGGCGCTGGCGACCGAGGTCATCTCCCGCAGGGGCGCGGTCAGCCCGTGCGCCACCAGCTGCGAGATCAGCAGCGAGGCGATGATCGAGAAGATGGTGATGATCCGGATCTCGGTCGCGGAGTGCATCGCCACGAAGACCAGGCCGGTGGTGATCAGCACCGAGGCGAGCACCAGGTACTGCAGTGCCGCCTTGATCGACCGGAAGGGGTCGTACGGCCTCAGCGCGGCCCACACACGTTCCCGCAGCTTCGGCGGGCGCGGCGCGCTGTAGGGGCTCACGGCGTGGGCGTCTCGAGCGCGTAGCCGACGCCGTGCACGGTACGGATGCGTTCCGCGCCGATCTTCCGCCGCAGCGCCTTGACGTGGCTGTCGACGGTGCGGGTGCCGGAGGCGTCCGCCCAGTCCCACACCTCGGCGAGCAGCTGCTCCCGGGAGAGCACCGCGCGCGGCTGCTGGGCCAGGCAGACCAGCAGGTCGAACTCGGTCGGGGTGAGGTGCACGTCGGAGCCGCGGACCCGGACCCGGCGCTGGGCGTTGTCGATCTCCAGGTCGCCGAGCTGCATGTTGGCGCCGCGCGGGTCGCGGGCGGCGATCGTGGCGCGCTCCACGCGACGCAGCAGCACGTGCACCCGGGCGACCAGCTCGCGCAGCGAGAAGGGCTTGGTCATGTAGTCGTCGGCGCCCACGCCGAGCCCGACGAGCATGTCGGTCTCGTCGTCGCGGGCGGTCAGCATCAGCACCGGGAGAGGGCGCGAGGCCTGCACGCGACGGCAGACCTCCAGGCCGTCGTACCCGGGGAGCATGACGTCGAGGACGAGGAGGTCGGGCTGCCAGGAGGCGGCGGTCTCCACGGCGGCGGGGCCGTCGCCCGCGGTGCGGACCTGGAAGCCCTCGGCCCGCAGGCGTGCCGCGATGGCGTCGGCGATCGTCGCGTCGTCCTCCACCACCAGCACGCGGCGCTGCGCACCGGGGGTGGCCGCCACCGCTGCGGCTTCGACCGTCGTCGGCTGTGTGCTGTCCATGTGGGGTCCCCCATGGTCGTTTGCGTTGCGCTGCAGCGTACGGGGCGGGACGACGCCGCGGCTATGCGGGTTTGGTTGCCAGGTGCACGACATCCGGAACGCCCCGATTCACCGGGATCTCGATGGTCCGGACCTGCGTGAACTGCGCCGACCTCAGTGCGTCGTCGAACGCGGGGGACGGCTGGGCCGACCATACCGCCAGTACGCCGCCGGGTTCGAGCCGCTCCCTGCAGGCCGCGAGACCCGCCGGACCGTACAGGCCCCCGTTGCCCTCGGTGACCGTCCAGTCCGGGCCGTTGTCGATGTCCAGGCAAAGTGCGTCGTACGTCACGTCCGCGTTCCGGACGTAAGCCACCAGATCGCCCTCGACCACGCTGACCCGCGGATCCTCCAGCGCCCCTTCGGAGAAGGCCCCCAGCGGGCCCGCGCGGTGCCAGTCGACCACCGCCCGCTCCCGCTCGGCCACCGCGATCCGCGCCCAGCGCGGCTCGCCCGCCGCCCGCGCCAGGGAGAAACCCACCCCGAGCCCCCCGATCAGCACCGACAGACCGGTCCGGTCCGCCGGGAGCGCGGCCAGGGCCGCGTCGACCAGCAGGCGCTCGGAGCGGCCGTCGGAGGTGTCCATCAGGAAGGTGCCGTTGGCGATGATCTCGTAGCGTCCGCCGCTGCGCCGCAGCGCGACCTCGCCGTAGGGCCCGTCACGCCGGTCGAGCGTGACGGGCCGCTCGTCGTCCTCGTCGTACATGCCCACACAGCGTAATGACACGGTGGCGCGGGCTGTACCGGTTATCGGGCCCCGTCCGCGGCCGGGCCCCGGACCGCCACCAGGGCAGCGCCGGCGGCGAACAGCAGGACGGCGGTGGCCCAGGCGGCGGGCTGGGCGCCCGGCTGCATCGACCAGGCCCACACCGCGGCGGCCCCGCCCGGGGTGCGGGGGGCCGCCAGGTAGACGGTGCCGCCATAGACCACCGGCGGCAGCCAGCTGAGCCGGGCGCCCAGCAGCGCGGCGCCGGCCGCGGCGAGCCCGGTGAAGCCGAGCACGCCGCGGACCAGCGTCGGAGCCCCGAAGTGCGCCGGGTCGCCGGGCAGCGCGGTGCCCAGCCAGAGCACGGCGAGCCCGGTGAGGGCGAGCAGGTGCGCGCCACGCCACCGCCACCACGGCAGCGGGGCGGAGCGGTCCAGTTCGCCGGAGCGGCTGTGCAGCGAGAGCCCGGTGACCGCGGCGACGAGCACCGGGACCAGGACGACCACGGGCACCCGGGCGCCGGACTCGAAGAACGGCCGGTCGACCAGCCGGTCCGCGCCCCAGCGGGATACGGCGAAGAGGACGGCCAGCGCGGCGGCGGTGCCGGGCAGACGGCGCGAGCGCAGGTAAAGGGGTACGAGCGAGGGCGTCATGGCCGTGCCTCCTCGGCGGGTGGGGTTGGTGATCATGGCGCCGGGACACCGCTGGTGTCGCAGCCCCGCGCCGCGGCCATGTAGCGGCCCAGCCAGGCGCGGCGCTCGGCCGGTGCCAGCGCGCGCAGACGACGTGCCGCCGACTCCGCCTGCCGCTCCCGGCCCGCGGTGTCCGCGGACAGCGGGCGGCCGAGGCCCAGCCACTCCTGGGCGGCGTACTCGGCGGGGTGACCGGCCGGGTCGGACGAGCCCTCGCAGCCCAACGGCATGGTGACCGCGAAGACGAAGTCCCGGTAGAGCGTCTCCGGATCGCCCAGGCGCCCGCGGAAGACCCCGCCGTACAGCTCGAACCGGACCTCCCCGGGCGGTATGGCGCCGCCGGTGCCGCCCTCGCGGTAGCGGACGGGAGCCCCCGGCGCACCCGCGAGCCGGGAGTCGATCCGCGTCACCACCGCCCGCACGGCGGGCAGCGCCCCGGCGTGGGTCGCGCGGACGCACACCGCGGGCGTGCCCCGGTCGCAGACCAGCGCGGTGGCGGAGGAATCGGAGCGCAGCAGGTCGTCGCCGGTGCGGTACAGCACCGACCCGGCGGCGACCGCGGCCAGGAGCGGCAGGACGGCGAGGGCCCTGCGTCGCGCATGACCCGCCAGCAGGGCGGCGACGGCGAGCCCGGCCGTCCAGACCACGCACAGGGCCCCGGCCCACCACACGGGGACGTCGCCGAACCTCCCCCAGCCGCCGTTCGCGGGGCTCAGCCATGCCGTGCCCGGCCCGGGATACCCCGAGACTCCGGCGCCGAGCAGGACGTACCCCGCGAGGCCGACCAGCGGTGGCGAGAAGCGCCAGGGCACGGCCCGTCCCGCCGCGAAGCCGAGCGCCCCCAGGGAGCCGAGTGCCACCGCGTCCACCGCAGCCAGGTGCCAGGCGGGGTGCCCGTAGGACGCGTACGGCAGCAGCACCCCCAGGCATACGGCGGTCGCCGCCAGGTAGCCCAGCACCGGCCAGGCCACCGACGGCAGGGCCGCCGTCAGAGCCCTGCGCAGCGGCGACCGCGCGGCGGAGGCGAGCAGGTCGCCGGTGCCTCGCCGGCGCTCGCGGCCGCCCTGCAGGCAGCCCGCCGTGAGGGCGAGCGGGCCGCCCAGGAGCAGGCCCGCCTCACGGAGCGCCGCCTGGGTCGTCGCCCAGGTGTCGAACAGGGAGTACCGCCTGGCCAGCACGGCGACGATCACGCTCACGGTCAGTACGGCCGCCGCCCACACCCCGGAGCCGCGCAGCAGCTCGGTGCGGTGGACGCGGGGGGCGGCCGGAAGGGTCCGCGGTGCGCTGGTCAGGGTGGCCGTGGCGCTCATGCGGCGGCCTCCGGCGAGACCGCGCGTGCGGAGCGGTGGCGGCGCAGGGCCGCCGTGTAGCCGCGTTCTGTCGGGCTGTCCCCGGCCGCGTCCTCGTCACCGGCGGCGGCCAGTTCCGCCGAGGTGCCGCGGAAGGCGACGCGCCCCTCGTCGAGGAGGGTCACCTCGGTGCAGGCGGTGGCGACGTCCTCGACGAGGTGGGTGGAGACCAGGACGGTCGACGTGGCGCCCAGTTCCCTGAGCAGGGCGCGGAACTCCACCCGCTGCTCCGGGTCGAGGCCGGCCGTCGGCTCGTCGAGCAGCAGCAGCTCCGGGTCGTTGACGATCGCCTGGGCGATGCCGACCCGGCGCACCATGCCGCCGGACAGCGTCCTGATCCGCGCGTCGGCGCGTCCGGCGAGGCCGACCCGTTCCATCGCGCGCTCGACGGCCTCCGGCACCGCGGCCCTGGGCACCTCCTTCAGCCAGGCCATGTACGCCACGAACTCACGCACCGTGAAACCGGGATAGTGGCCGAACTCCTGCGGCAGGTAGCCCAGGCGCCGCCGCACCGAGGTGCGCCCCGCGGGGACCGCCGGATCGAGGCCCAGCAGTTCCAGCCGGCCGGAGCGGTACGGCGCCACGGTGGCCAGCACCCGGATCAGCGAGGTCTTCCCCGCGCCGTTGGGGCCGAGCAGCCCGTGCACGCCGCGCCCGATGCGCAGGTCGAGGGCGTCCAGGGCGGTGGTCCTTCGGTGCCGCACGGTCAGGCCGTCCACATGGACGGTGGTCTCGGTGGTCACGGGCGCTCCAGGTGGTCGAAGGCGGTACGGCGCAGGATCAGCAGGCAGGCGCAGGCCGCGGCCGCGGCGGCCCAGGCGGGCTGCGCCGCGGGGGAGAAGAGCAGGGGTACGGCGGCGACGGGAAGCCCGCACAGGGCGAGGGCCAGCAGCCAGGCCGCGGTGACGGCGACGGCCGCCCGATGGCACCCGGTCCAGCTGCCGAGCGCCAGGGTGGCCCCGGTCAGCACGAGCCCCGGCAGCAGCCAGGCCACGGCCGCGCCGGCTCCCGCGAGGACGCCGCCGGCGGCGCTCAGCAGCGGCACGCACACCGCCAGCACGAGCCCGGTGCGCGTCAGCAGCAGCCGCAGTCCGCCGGACGGCGTCGACGCGGCCAGTTCGTGGGCCGGGTCCCCGTACCTGCCGTAGGCGAGCGCCACCCCCACCGGCGGCAGCACCGGGGCGAGCGCCAGCAGCCAGGGGCGTCCCTCCGGGGCCCCGTCCAGCCGGGACAGGGCCACGGCCACGGCGAGCGTCAGCAGGACGGACCCGACCCAGGCCGGCCGCAGCACGCGCGCGGATTGCAGGGCCGCCCGCCAGGGAAGGGCGCGCGCGGGCCGCGGGCCGGGGGCGGCGGCGTCCAGCACGGCCTCGCGGACGCCGGTCAGGAGGGCACCGGCGTCGCCCGCCCTGACCAGCGCGGAGATCCGGACGGCGCAGGCCGTGCAGGAATCCAGGTGCTTGTCCACCGACCAGGCGGCGGATTCGGCGAGTGTGCCGTCGGCGTAGGCGGCGGCCGTGTCGTCCGGCACGTGCCGGCCGGTCCCGTCGGCCCGCCGGGGTGCGCGGGTGACTCGAAGGTTCAGCATGCGGCTCCTCCAGCGGGGCCGAGGGCGACGAGCGCGGCGCGCAGTTCGCGGCGCGCCCGCGAGGCCCGGGTCTTGACGGTTCCCTCGGGTATCCCGAGCAGACGCGCGGTCTCCCGCGTGGTGAGGCCGTCGACCACGGTGGCCCGCAGCACGGCCCGCAGTTCGGGGGAGATCCGGTCGAGCGCGGCGCCCACGTCGCCGTACTCCAGCCCGGCGAGGACGTCCTCCTCGGCCGAGGGGGCGGTGCCGGGTTCCTGCGTGGCGAGCAGGTCGCGGCTGCCGGCCCGGGCGGCGGCGCGACGGGCGTCCGCCAGCCGCCGGACGGCGATCACCCACAGCCAGCCGCCGGCCGCGCCGCCGCCGTGGCCGGCGGCCGAGCGCCAGGCCGTGACGAAGGTGTCCTGGAGGACCTCACGGACGGTCTCGGGGTCGGGGCAGCGCCGGGTGAGCCGGGCGTGCAGCCAGCCGGAGTGGCGGTCGTACAGATCCGCGAGGGCCTGCGAGTCCCCCCGGGCGATCGCGCGCAGCAGCGCGTCGTCCCCGGGGGGCTCGTGGCTCATGGGTCGGAAGAGTCTCACACCCCTCTATCGCCGCCGCCCCCGCGCGCGGTTCTCGGGAGGGGACGACGGGGACGCCCGGACCACGGGCACGGTGGTGCTCCGCGGCCGATCGCTCAGAGCGAACACGACCCGGGGAACACCAGGGGCATCAGATGCATTGAGTCTGCGTAGCTCAACTTCATTGCTTAGGGAGAGATAATGGCTCAGTCGTCTTCGTCGGCGTTCGCGCCGCTCACCCTGCCCGTGCTGCCCCTCGACGACGAGGTGGTCCTGCCCGGCATGGTCGTGCCGGTGGACCTGACCGACGCCGAGGCGCGCGCCGCGGTCGAGGCGGCACAGGCCGCCCAGCGGTCCGGACAGCCCGGACTCGGCAACAAGCCGCGGGTGCTGCTCGTTCCCCGGGTGGACGGGGACTACGCGGGCGTGGGCACGCTGGGCACCGTCGAGCAGGTGGGACGTCTGTCGGACGGCGATCCCGGTGCCGTCATCCGCGGTGTGAGCCGCGTGCGCATCGGCGCCGGCACGACCGGTCCCGGCCGTGCCCTGTGGGTGGAGGGCACCGAGCTCTCCGAGCCGGCACCCGCCGAGGCTCCCGGCACCGTCGCGGAGCTCATGAAGGAGTACAAGGCCCTGGCCACCAGCTGGCTGCGCAAGCGCGGCGCCTGGCAGGTCGTGGACCGCGTCCAGCAGATCGAGGAGGTCTCGCAGCTGGCGGACAACGCCGGCTACTCCGGCTTCCTCACCACCAGCCAGCGCATCGAGCTGCTGGAGACCGTCGACGCGGCCGCCCGGCTGCGGCTGGCCACGCAGTGGCTGCGTGACCACCTGGCCGAGCAGGACGTCGCGGAGACCATCCGCAAGGACGTCCAGGAGGGCATGGAGAAGCAGCAGCGCGAGTTCCTGCTCCGGCAGCAGCTGCAGGCGGTCCGCAAGGAGCTGGCCGAGCTGAACGGCGACCCGGAGGACGAGGCGGACGACTACCGTTCCCGCGTCGAGGCCGCCGACCTGCCCGAGAAGGTGCGCGAGGCCGCCCTGAAGGAGGTCGAGAAGCTGGAGCGGTCCAGCGACGCGTCCCCCGAGGGCGGCTGGATCCGCACCTGGCTGGACACCGTCCTGGAGCTGCCGTGGAACACCACGACCCAGGACGCCTACGACATCCCCGGCGCGCGGGCGGTGCTGGACGCCGACCACGCGGGCCTGGAGGACGTGAAGGAACGCATCACCGAGTACCTGGCCGTGCGCAAGCGCCGCACCGACCGCGGTCTCGGGGTCGTCGGCGGCCGCCGCGGAGGCGCGGTGCTGGCCCTGGTGGGTCCGCCCGGCGTCGGCAAGACCTCGCTCGGCGAGTCCGTGGCCCGCGCGATGGGGCGGAAGTTCGTGCGCGTCGCGCTCGGCGGCGTCCGCGACGAGGCGGAGATCCGCGGCCACCGGCGCACCTATGTCGGCGCGCTGCCCGGCCGGCTGGTGCGCGCCATCAAGGAGGCCGGGTCCATGAACCCGGTGGTCCTGCTGGACGAGATCGACAAGGTGGGCTCCGACTACCGGGGCGACCCGGCCGCGGCCCTGCTGGAGGTCCTGGACCCGGCCCAGAACCACACCTTCCGGGACCACTACCTGGAGGTCGAACTGGACCTGAGCGACGTGGTGTTCCTCGCCACCGCCAACGTCCTGGAGGCCATCCCCGAGCCGCTGCTGGACCGTATGGAGCTGGTGCGGCTGGACGGCTACACCGAGGACGAGAAGGTCGTCATCGCCCGCGACCACCTGCTGCCGCGCCAGCGCGAGCTGGCCGGGCTCGGCGAGGACGAGGTCGCCGTCGACGACGCGGCCCTGCGCAAGCTGGCCGGGGAGTACACCCGCGAGGCGGGGGTGCGCACCCTGGAGCGGTCGATCGCCCGCATCCTGCGGAAGGTCGCCGCGAAGCACGAGCTCGGCGAGCGCGAGTTGCCGTTCACGGTGACCCCGCAGGACCTGCGGGAGCTCATCGGGCGGCCGCACCACGTGCCGGAGTCGGCGCAGGACCCGCAGGAGCGGCGCACGGCGGTGCCGGGCGTGTCCACGGGCCTGGCGGTGACCGGCGCGGGAGGCGACGTCCTCTACATCGAGGCGTCGCTGGCCGACCCGGAGACCGGCGGCAGCGGCCTGCAGCTCACCGGGCAGCTGGGCGACGTGATGAAGGAGTCCGCGCAGATCGCGCTCTCCTTCCTGCGCTCGCACGGCGCCGAACTGGAGCTGCCGGTCGGCGATCTGAAGGACCGCGGCGTCCACATCCACGTCCCCGCGGGCGCGGTCCCCAAGGACGGCCCGAGCGCGGGTGTCACCATGACCACCGCGCTGGCCTCGCTCCTGTCGGGGCGCCGGGTCCGCACCGACGTCGCGATGACCGGCGAGGTGTCGCTGACCGGGCGGGTGCTGCCGATCGGCGGCGTCAAGCAGAAGCTCCTGGCCGCGCACCGCGCCGGGATCACCACCGTGGTGATCCCCAAGCGGAACGAGGCGGACCTGGACGACGTCCCCGCCGAGGTCCTGGAGAAGCTGGAGGTCCACGCGGTCTCGGACGTCCGGCACGTGCTGAAGCTCGCCCTGGAGCCGGCCGTCACCGGCGCGGACTCCGGCCTGGAGGACGGCCCCGCGCCGTCGTCGGCGGAGCCCTCGGTCGCGGCCTGAACGAGGCCCTGACCGGGTGAACGGAGAGCGGCCCCTCCCACGGCCTGAGGAGGGGCCGCTCTCCGTGCGTGCCGCCGGCGGCGGGACACCCGGTGTGGAAGTGCCCCTGGTCACGCCGTTGGTCCGCGCCTGCGAAATACTGGGGGCGCTGCGCACACGGCGGCCGGAGACGAGACGTTTTCACGACGGAAGGCGGGTGACCAGGTGGCCGGAACCGCCGGCTCCCCCAGGGAGGCGGACCCCGTGATGGAGGCGCTCGAACGCGAGCTCACCGTCCTGTTGCGGCGTGCCCGCGCATCCTCCGGGGAGATGGCCCGCGAGGTCCATCCCGACCTGGAGCCCGCCGCGTACGGGATCCTCGCCCGGCTCGCCGAGACAGGTCCCGAGCGGGCCACCGTGCTCGCCGGCTACTTCGGCGTCGGCAAGGCCACGATGAGCCGTCAACTGCGCGCCCTGGAGGACCTCGGGCTCGTCCGGCGCGAACCGGACCCCGCCGACGGGCGGGCCTTCCTGGTGCAGCTGACCACGGAGGGCGCCGAGCGCTTCTCGCGCGTCCGGCAGGCGCGCAGGGCCCGCTACGTCAACCGGCTCAGCGGCTGGGACCGCGACGAACTGCGCGAACTGGCCCGGCTGCTGGGCCAGCTGAACTCCTCGCAGGAGCAGGAGAGCGCGTGACCCGGGCGGCCCTCCGCCCGGCGTGCCGGCCCGCCGCCGTCACCATTGCGCCAGCACCGCGGTCGCGTCGTCGCGCACCTTGCCGCGCGGGAAGCGGGTGCCGTCCGGGTCCGCGGCCTCGGCCGCGCGCACGCGCCGCAGGAGTTCCTCGGGTCCGGCCTTGCGCAGCAGTGTGAACGCGCCCTGCCAGTCCTGCTCGTGGAAGACCTCGACCAGACGGGCGGCGCCGTCCGTCAGCGCCGCGACCGCGCGGACCCGCGAGCGCGGCCGGGTGCCCGTGACGGCGCGGTCCGCGACCGCCGGGTCGGCCGCCGCGGTGAAGAAGCCGCCCTCGGCGTTGCGCAGGGCCTCCACGGCCCGTCCGTACTCCGCGGCGGCCTCGGCGCGGGCGGCCGTGCCGCGCGGCAGGGCCCGTACCGCGGCGCGCAGCGCGGTCACCGGAGCGGGCAGCCGGTCCAGCCGGTCGTCGCGCACGGCACCGACCTGACCTGCGGTGTCCTCGATGAGCAACACCGAGTCGGATAGCACCAGATGCTCCACGGTGTCCGCATTCCACCGGACCGCCACCACGGTGGCCTGCGGAGTGCGGCGGTGATAAAGGTCACAGGTGCCGCGGTGCGCGTCGGCGGTGCGCAGGACGGCTTCCGCGAGACACTGCGCCAAGCTCGGGGCCGTGGGCGAAACGGACAGTTCGATCATGGATCCGCCCAGGTGGGCGACGTACCAGGGGACGTCGTGACGGCATCCCGTGGGGCCGTCGGGAGGGGTCACGCCGTCCAGCAGGACCAGTGAACCGCCGCCGCCTGACGCGGGCATGGCCACCGCCGCGAAGTCCTCGTTGGGGCGCCCGGGGCTGCCGGGCTCGGTCGCCGTCTCGATGCGCATGCGGTCAGTCTGCAGCAGCCGCCCGGGAGAGCTGTTCGAGCCCCGGGGGCGCCCGCCGGGGGTTACCGGCGAGTGAAGGTGCGCATCCTGCCAGGGCGGCGGCCGCGATGCCAGTTCCTGGTCCGGTCGGCCGGAACGCGCGCGCGTAACGATCCAGCCGGGGAGTTGAACGTCAACTTGTCGGTGCGATTCACTCGTTCGGGTGTCGAGGCGGGGGACGCACATCTGCATTCCGGGTCGGCCTGAGAAGGTCGGCACGATGCCGGGATGAGGCCAGACGTTGCCGTGCTCGGTGCCCGGCCGATGTGTCGTCATCTCGGGACCAGTGGATCAGGCGAGACGGGATAGCGAGCACCGGTGCGAACACGACGTAACCCGCGGACCAAGCGCGTACGGCAGAGACTGCTGGGCGCCCTGCTGATCTGCGCCGTCACGGTCCTGGCCGCCTCCGCTCCTGGCGTTGCCACGGGCGTGCGCGATCTGGCCGAGGCGCAACGACTGGTCGGCATGGCGCGACTCGGGGCCCAGGCGGTCTCGCTGTCCCACGCCCTGGCCGACGAACGCGACGGCATGGCCGTCTTCGTGGCCGGCGGCCGCTCCACGGAGGGCGGCAACGGCGTCTCCGAGACCCAGCGGGTGCGGGTCGACCGCCAGGCCAAGGAGGTGCTGGCGGCGGCGGCCGACGCCGACACCGACGACGCCCCCGCCTTCGCCGACGCGACCGCCGAGGTCGTCCGGCAGCTCGGGGAACTCCCCACCGTCCGGCAGAAGGTGCTCTCCGGCCCCGGCTCCGTCGAGGCCGCCGCGGCGGCCTACGACCCGGCGATCCGGGCGCTGCACGGGATCGGCTCCGCCGTCGCCCGCTCGCTGCCCGCCCGCGGCGCCTCCGCCGACACCACCGCGCTGCCCGAGCTCGCCCGCGCAGTCGACCAGGCCTCCGTCCAGCGCGGCCTGCTGGTGGGCGCGCTCACCGCGGGCGGCGGGCAGTCCGGCCTGGTGGGCGCCGCGCAGACCGCCGCGGTCAGCGAGCGGTCCGCACTCGCCGAGTTCCGCGGCGGGGCCTCGCAGGCCGCGGTCGAGCAGTACGACCAGACGGTCACCGGATCCGACGTCAACCAGGCCGACAAGCGGCTCAAGCAGCTGCTGAACGACTCCTCGCTGTCCGCCGCCGACCGCGCGCTCAAGCCGCGAGTGGTCCAGGCGGCGCTCTCCGCCCGGGTCGACATGATGCGCGGTGTCGAGTCCTCGCTCGCGGCGGCCGCCGCCGACCGGCTCGCCGCGTTGCGCGACGACGACGTGACGGCCCTCGAACTCCACGTCGCCCTCGCCTCGGTGTGCTTCCTGCTCGTCCTCGGCGTCGGCGTCTCCACGGCCCGCTCCATCACCCGCCCGGCCGCCGCCCTGAACCGCTTCGCCCGCGGGGACGTCCCCGCCGACGAGCAGGTCAGGATCGTCGGCTCCGACGAGTTCGCGGCGACCGCCCGGGCGGTCAACGCGCTCCGCGCCGAGGTGAACGGGCTGCGCGGGCGCGTCGCCGCGCAGGACGCCGAGCACACCAAGCTCCAGGGCGTCCGGGACGCCCTCGCCGCGGAACGCGAACTGCTGCACGGCCGGCAGGACGCGCTCACCACGCGTCTGGGCTCCCTGCAGGACAACGTCCACGGCACCTACGTCAACCTCACGCTGCGCACCCTCGGTCTGGTCGAGCGCCAGCTCACACTGATCGAGCGGCTGGAGGAACTGGTCCACGACCCGGACGAGCTCTCCCAGCTGTTCAAGCTGGACCACCTGGCCACCCGCATGCGCCGCAACAGCGAGAACCTGCTGCTGCTCGCCGGCGCCGAGCACGGCCACGCGCACCCCAAGCCCGTCCCGCTGGTCGACGTGGCACGCGCCGCGGTCTCCGAGATCGACACGTACGAGCGGGTCCGCATCCACCAGCTGCCCGCCGGGCGCATCGCCGGGTTCGCCACCGACGACCTCAGCCACCTGATCGCCGAGCTCCTGGAGAACGCGGCCGCCTTCTCGCCACCGGAGACCGAGGTGCAGCTGTCCGGCTGGATGCTGGAGAGCGGCGAGCTGATGCTGTCCGTCGAGGACCAGGGCATCGGCATCCCCACGGCCCGGCTGGACGAGCTCAACGCGCTGCTGACGCAGGCCGACCCCGCGGAGCACCCCGCCGTCGCCGAGGCCACCGGCATCGGCGTGTACGTCGTCGCCCGGCTCGCCGCCCGGCACGGCATCCGCGTGCAGCTGCGCGACGCCAAGCGCGGCGGCACCACCGCCGTGGTGGTCGTCCCCACGGCGCTCACCGCGCCCGCGGAAGACCCGGACGGCCCGCAGACCCCCGTGGAGGCGGCCGTCGCGGGAGAGCCGTGGCAGCCGCGCAAGGCGCTGCGGCGGGCCCGTGAGGAGCGCGCCGGGGAGCCGGAGCGCACGGCACCGGCGGCCGTGGAGCCGGTGACGCAACCGACGCCACGGACGCAACCGGCCGGCGAAATGCCCGGGGAAGTACCCGGTGAAGCGTCCGGCGAGGCGTCCGAGCCCGGGGGCGAGGCCATCGAGCACGCCCGCGCCGACCGGCCTGCCCCCGTGACCCCGGCACCCGAGTCCGCACCCGCACCGGTCGTGGCGACCGAGGCACCGGCTCCGGCCCAGGCACCGGCTCCGGCCGTCGCCGAGACACCGGACGGCGAGGGGCTCACCGCCAAGGGGCTTCCGCAACGGGTGCCCCGGTCCACGGGGCTGTCGGGCGAACCGCAGGTCCGGGGAAGGGCCCGCCAGGGGGGCGGGGTGGACCCGGAGGAGCTGCGGCGCAAGCTCGGCGGCTTCGCCCAGGGCCTGCGCGAGGGCCGGGCCGAGGCCCAGGCCGAGACGCAGGAGATCCGGCGCGGCCTGCCCGCGCCGAGGAAGGCCGCCGACGCGGCCGCAGCAGAAGGCAGTTCGGGGGGACACCAACAAGTCGAAGCCGAAGGCGTCGAGGAGGCACGCGGTTGATGTCGGCCGGTACGGACACCCAGAGTGAACGGGGCCTGAGCCACGAGGCACGTAACCTCCAGTGGCTGCTGAGTAATTTCGTGGAGGACGTGCCCGGGGTCCGCTCCGTGGCCGTCGTCTCCTCGGACGGGCTGCTGCTGCTGACCTCGGAGCCCGAGGACGAGGCCGCGACGGAGGACGAGGGCGCGGCTGACGGTGCGGCCGGACGGCCGCGCCGGGGCCCGGCGGGCACATCCGCCGACCTCGCCACGGTGGTCTCCGGCATCGCCTCGCTGACCGACGGCGCCGCGCGCCTGATGGACGGCGGCGGGGTGCGCCAGACGGGCGTGTCGATGGAGAACGGCAGCGTGTTCGTCATGACGGTCGGGGACGGTTCGCTGCTCGGTGTCCACGCGGACGCCGAGTGCGACATGAGCGTGGTGGCCTATCACATGGCCCTGTTCGTGGGCCGGGCCGGCCATGTGCTCACCCCGGCGCTCCGCACGGAGCTGCGCCAGGCGATCGAGGAGGGCCTCTGATGCGCCGTCCGGTGATCCCCGCGGTGCAGGCGGCGGCCGCCCTCCCGGTACGGGGTGCCGGGCGCAGGGCCGCCCGTGTGCGGCCGTACGCGCTGACCGGAGGACGTACGTCCTTCGGTCACGTGCTGCTGGTGGAGACCTTCGTCGCGACGATCGACGCCTCCGCCGAGCACCGTGAGCTGACCTCGGGCGGCTGGGCCGAGCGCGTCATGCCGGAGATGCGGGCCATCGTGGAACTGTGCCGCCGGATGCGCTCGGTGGCGGAGATCTCGGCGCTGCTGCGCATGCCGCTCGGCGTGGTCCGGGTGCTGCTCAGCGACCTGGCCGATCAGGGACGGATCCGCGTGTACGGGACCGGGCACGGGCCCGGCGCCCCGGATCGCGCGCTGCTGGAGAGGGTGCTCGGTGGACTTCGCAGGCTCTGACATGGCGTCCCTCGCGGAAGAAGACGGCCTGCAGGAGTGGCAACTGGACGTGAGCCACGCCCCCACCTCGACCAAGATCGTGGTCGCGGGCGGATTCGGCGTGGGCAAGACCACTTTCGTCGGCGCGGTCTCGGAGATCACCCCGCTCACCACCGAGGCGGTGATGACCCGCGCCAGCGAGGACATCGACGACCTCGGTTCCACCCCGGACAAGACCACCACCACGGTGGCGATGGACTTCGGCCGCATCACGCTCGACCGGGAACTGGTGCTCTACCTGTTCGGCACCCCCGGCCAGCAGCGCTTCTGGTTCATGTGGGACGACCTCGTGCGCGGCGCGATCGGCGCGGTCGTCCTCGCCGACACCCGCCGGCTGGCCGACGCCTTCCCGGCCCTGGACTACTTCGAGAGCAGCGGCCTGCCCTACGCCGTGGCGGTCAACCACTTCGAGGGCACCACCGCCTACGAGGAGATCGACGTCCGCGAGGCGCTCGCCGTGCCGGACGAGGTACCGGTGGCGATATGCGACGCCCGTGACCGCCAGTCGGTGATCCAGGTGCTGCTGGCCCTGGTCAAGCAGGCCCTCGTCGCCCAGCCGGAGTAGCAGTTCTCCGGGGGGAGTCGTGGGGACTCCCGCCGGACGCACCCAAGCCGCACCGCACGAGAGAGCATGCCGCCTTGCGCAAGATACTGATCGTGGGAGCCGGCCAGTCCGGGCTCCAACTGGCCCTGGGCCTGCAGTCCCGGGGATACGAGGTCACCGTCATGTCCAACCGCACGGCGGACGAGATACGCCAGGGGCGTGTCATGTCCACCCAGTGCATGTTCGGCACGGCACTGGCGCACGAGCGCGACCTCGGCGTCGACTTCTGGGAGGACCGGACCCCCCGGATCGAGGGCCTGGGCGTCTCCGTCGCCGCCCCGGACGGATCGCGGCCGATCGACTGGGTGGGACGGCTCGACGCGTACGCGCAGTCCGTCGACCAGCGGGTGAAGATGGCCGGCTGGCTGGAGACCTTCGTCGAGCGCGGCGGCAAACTGGTCGTCCACGGCGTGACCGTCGGGGACCTGGACTACTTCGCCCGCGCCTACGACCTGGTGATGGTCGCGGCGGGCAAGGGTGAACTGGTCTCCCTGTTCGGCCGGGACGCCGGGCGCTCCCCGTACGACAGCCCGCAGCGTTCGCTGGCCGTCGCCTATGTGCACGGCCTGGCCCCGCGCCCGGAGCACCCCGACTTCCACGCGGTGCGGCTCAACATGGTGCCCGGCGCCGGCGAGCTGATCGTGATCCCGGCGTTCACCACCTCGGGCCCCTGCGACATCCTCTTCTGGGAGGGGCTGCCGGGCGGTCCGCTCGACGTCTTCGACGGCGTCAAGGACCCGCGGGAACACCTGCGCATCACCCTGGAACTGATGGAGCGTCACCTCCCCTGGGAATACGACCGCGCCCGCGACGTCGAGCTGACGGACGCCGGCGGCACCCTGTCCGGGCGGTTCGCCCCGGTCGTCCGGCACCCCGTCGCGGAACTGCCGTCCGGCGGGCTGGTGCTGGGCGTCGCCGACGTCGTCGTCGCCAACGACCCGATCACCGGCCAGGGCTCCAACAGCGCCTCCAAGTGCGCGGCCGCCTATCTCGACGCCATCGTCGAGCAGGGCGACAAGCCCTTCGACCGGGACTGGATGGAGTCGGCCTTCGCCCGCTTCTGGACCACCGCGGAGCCGGTGACCAAGTGGACCAACGCCCTGCTCGGCCCGCCGCCGGAGCACGTCCTGGGCCTGATCGGCGCCGCCGGGCAGCTGCCGGCCGTGGCGAACCGCTTCGCCAACGGCTTCGACGACCCGTCGGACTACGAGTCGTACTTCTACGACCCGGAGGCGGCCAGCGCCTACCTGGCCTCGGTCGCCGGAGCCTGACCGTTCGCGGCGCCCCCGCCAGGGGTTCCGCCCTGGCGGGGTCCGCGGGGCTGTGAAACGCTCGTCGTACGGGACATCCGTCCGTTTTCCGCACACGGATCCCGTACGGGTGGGCCCGGCCGTCCGCCGCGTGAGGCCCCTGGCCCGGGCTCCCGTACGGGAGAGGGAACGGCCATGACGACGACCGAGCACGACCTCGACGGCCACCTGGACCCCACCCTGTACCGCACCCCGGCGGACGCGGTCGCCGGGCCACCGGAGAGGCTCGCCTACGTCGCCGGGTTCGACCCGGCGGGCGAGCGCCCGGACGCGCTGTTCACCGTCGACACCGACCCGGGGTCCCCGGCCTACGGCCGGGTGGCCGCCCGGGTCGAGCTGCCCGACCGGGGCAACGAACTGCACCACTTCGGCTGGAACGCCTGCTCCAGCGCGCTGGCCCACCCCGGCCACCACCACGCCGCGCGGCGCTACCTCATCGTGCCGGGACTGCGTTCCTCCCGGCTGCACGTCCTGGACACCGTCCCCGATCCGGCCCGCCCGCGCCTGGTCAAGGTGGTCGAGGCCGGGGAACTGGCCGCCAGGGCCGGCTACTCGCGGCCGCACACCCTCCACTGCGGTCCCGACGGGGTCTTCCTGTCCTGCCTGGGTGGCGCCGACGGCGAGGACGGGCCCGGCGGCGTCGCACTGCTGGACCACGAGACCTTCGACGTGCTGCGCGCCTGGGAGACCGAGCGCGGACCGCAGCGGCTCGCCTACGACGTCTGGTGGCACCTGCGGCAGAACATCGCCGTGACCAGCGAGTGGGGCAGCCCCTCGATGATCGAGGACGGGCTCGTCCCCGAACTGCTGCTGGACCGCCGCTACGGGCACGCGGTGCATTTCTGGGACCTGGAGACCGGCCGCCACCTGCAGCGCGTCGACCTGGGCGACCGGAACCAGATGGTGCTGGAGCTGCGTCCCTCCCACGACCCCGAGGCGACCTGGGGGTTCGTGAACACCGTCGTCGACGTCGAGGACCTGTCGGCCTCGGTGTGGCTGTGGACCCGGGAGGGCGGGGAGTTCACGGTCCGCAAGGTGATCACCCTGCCCGCCGAGCCCGCCCGGGCGGAGGACCTGCCCCCGGCGCTGCGGCCGTTCGGCACCGTGCCGCCGCTGATCACCGACATCGACCTGTCGGTGGACGACCGGTGGCTGTACGTGTCCGCGTGGGGGACCGGCGACCTCCTCCAGTACGACGTGCGCGACCCGCTCCGCCCGAGCCTGACCGCGTCCGTGCGGCTGGGCGGCATCGCCGGCCGGGGGACCCACCCGGCGGAGCCGGACGTCCCGCTGAGCGGCGGATCGCAGATGGTCGAGCTCAGCCGCGACGGACGGCGCGTGTACGTGACGAATTCCCTGTACGCCGCCTGGGACGAGCAGTTCTACCCCGAGGGCATCGACCCGTGGATGATCAAGCTCGACGCCGACACCTCGGGCGGCGGGCTCGGTGTCGACGGCGGCTTCTTCCCGCACGGCGCCGACTTCGGGGGACTGCGGGTGCACCAGATCCGCCTGGAGGGCGGCGACGCGTCCTCGGACTCGTACTGCTACCGCCGCTGACCACCGGGCCGCGTCACCCGGCCACGTCGACGACGACCCTGCCCCGGCCCTCGCCGCACTGCGCCGTGCGCCCCGCCGGCCGTGGCCGGGGTGAAGCGGCGCGGGGCCATGGGACGTCCTTTCAAACAGACAGGTCTGTTTGATTCGGGCCGAAGGCACGCCCTCGTCCCCGTGTGCGGACGAGGGCGGGGGTCGTGATCAGGCGGTGGGCGGGCAGGCCCGCTCGACCACGGCGCGTGCCGCGGCCTTGGCGGCGGCCGGCATCGCGGGATCCTGTTCGAGCTTGCCCGCGGCCAGGGTGCCGTCGACGAGCAGGGTCAGTTGCAGCGCGAGCGCGTCGGGGTCCGCGGCGCCGGCCGCCTGGGCCAGCCCGCGCACCCACACCCGTACGGCCCGCTTGTGCGCCACGGTCACCTCGTGCGGCAGGCTGCCCGGCTCGCTCTCCGCGGCGGCGTTGATGAACGGGCAGCCGTGGAAGCCGTGGCGCTCGTACGAGGCCGAGACCGCGTCGAACAGGCCGACCAGCTGCTCGCGGGGATCGTCGCCCGCCGCGAGCGCGGCGGCGCGCAGCCTGCCCCGCCAGGAGTCGTCGACCCTGCGCAGGTACGCGGCGGCCAGCTCGTCCTTGGAGGGGAAGTGCACGTACAGGGTGGACTTGGCCACGCCCGACTCGGCGATGATCCGGTCGACGCCCACACCGCGCAGGCCGTGGGCGGCGAACAGCGCCTCGGCCGTGGTCAGTATGCGCTCGCGCGCCGGGGGGCGCTTCGCAGTCGTGGGCATGGTGTTCACCGTGGTCCTCGCCGGGGCCCGGCGGCCCCCTCACGGCAAAACTAACAGACAGGTCTGTCCGAGGCAGGTGAGGCCCCGGTCACCGGGGCCGGCTCCCGCGCGTGCGGGGGCGCCGCGGCCTCAGGAGCGCGAGGCGGTGCCGAGCGGGGTCGGGTCGTGGGCCGACTTGGGGGCGACCGGGGAGACGTAGTGCTTCATCGACGGGTCGTCCGCGTCGGGCCGGACGGCGCCCAGGACCGGGTTGGTCGCGATCGGGGAGATCTTGACGACGCCGCCCGGGCGCGGGGCCTGGATGACCATGCCGTTGCCGATGTACATCGCCACGTGGGTCGCGCCGGGGAAGTAGACCACGAGGTCGCCGGGGCGCAGCAGGTTCAGCGGGACGTGCGGCAGCTGCTTCCACTGCTCCTGGCTGGTGCGCGGGATGGTGGTGCCCGCGTGCTCCCAGGCCCGCGAGGTCAGGCCCGAGCAGTCGTACGCCTTCGGGCCCTCGGCGCCCCACACATAGGGCTTGCCGAGTTGGGCGTAGGCGAAGCTCAGCGCCCTGTTGCCGGCCTTCGACGGCGTGAGCGCCGCGCTGCCGAGCCTGCCGGAGCGCAGGAAGGCCGCCTGCGCCTGGTCGATGCCCTGCTGCTCCAGCCTCTGGAGGTCCTCGATCTGAGTGCCGGTCAGACCGGCGAGGATCCGCTCGACGTCGGCGAGCTGCCGCTCGACCTCCTCCTTGGCCTTGTGCTGCTGCTCCTCCAACTGCTCCGAGTCGTCCAGCGCGTGCTGCTGGGCCCGGTTGAGCGCGGCGATCCGCTTCTCGCCGTTCTCCAGCTGGGCGACGAGCTCGGCCTGGCTGCCCGCGGCGCGGTCGAGCATGTGCCCCTGGGTGAAGGCGTCCTGCGGGTTGTTGCTGAGCAGCAGGTTGAGGTAGGGGGAGACGCCGCCGGACTTGTACTGCTCACGGGCCAGCTGCCCGGCCAGGGCGCGGGCGTCGCTGAGCGCGGTGCGCTCCTCGGCGAGCTGGTGGTCGAGGCGGTCGGCCTTGCTCTGGTTCTCCTCGAGTTCGGCCTTTGCCTGGTCGTAGGTCTCGGTGGCCTGTTCGGCCTTGAGGTAGAGGTCCTGCAACTGCTCCAGCAGCACGACGAGCGTCCGGTTGTCCGGCGCCGGGTCGTCGGGAGCGGCGTACGCCTGGGCGGGGATCCCCAGGGCCGCGGCGGCCAGCAGCGCCCCGCAGACGAGTGCCCTGCGCACCCACTCCTTGGGTCGGTGTGCTGCTGACATCCCGTCACCTCCGCGTGTCCCGCCTACACCTGCGGGTAGATCCTTACATGATCGGGTCGGCTGCGACAGAGGGACGGGCCGGAACAAGGGGCTCCACCGGCCGTGGAGCCACCCGTTCGTCCGGCGTCAGCCGAGATAGCCGGCGAAGTTCCGCTGGAATTCCCAGTTGCCGAACTTGTCCCAGTTCACCGACCAGGCCATCAGCCCGCGCAGCGCGGGCCAGGTGCCGTGGGTGGTGTAGCCGCCGCAGTGCGGTCGCCCGGGCTACCGCCACCGGGGCGGCTCAGGCCCGCGGTTTCGACCAGGGCCAGCGCGGCTTCTCCGGCCGGTTCCCCTCCGGGTCGTAGACGAAGACCCAGCGCGTACGGCGCTGCGCACGCGCGCCGGGACTGGGCTCGCGATGATAGACGTGCACGACGGGGGGTGCGCCGTCCTCCTGCGGCACCGGTACCTCGTACACCTTCGGGGGCTGCCCGGTGATGCCCGTCAGCACCCCCAGCACGCGGCCGTCCAGCGGCCCTCCGACGAATTCCGTGTCCTCATGCCTCACGGGCTCAGGGTAGGCCCAACGGAGGGGGTCACGTTCAGGAAACGGCAGGTGGGAGCAGATGTGCGACTGCCTGGGCCAGCGGGGTGACCCGGCGGGCCAGGTCCCCGGCGGGGCTGCCGGCGCTCTCCCGCTCCAGTGCGGCGAGCGCGACCCCGGCGGTCTCCTCGTCGGTGGTGGAGCTGACCAGCAGCAGCGCGACGAAGTGGTCCACCAGCCACCTCCGCAGCTCCTGGGCGGGGGGCCGCTTGCCCTCGTCCAGCCAGGTCAGCGAGACCGCCTCGACGCTGGCGATCCAGGAGCGGACCATCATCGCCAGCCGCGGCCCGGGGCGCGGGGCCCCCAGGTGCATCAGGATCTGCTCGGCCGCGCCGCGCCGGACGCCGTCCACGATCGCGTCGGTCCGGCTGGTCTCGGCCACGCTGCCGCCGCGCAGCAGCGCGGAGTACGCCGCGTCGTGCTCGTCCACGAAGGCGAGGTAGCGGTCCAGCGCGTTGGACAGGCGCTGGGTCATCCCGCCCTCCGCGGGCTCGACGAAGCAGGCCCGCAGCTCCTCGGCGGCGTTGCGCATGGCGGCCTCGTACAGCTGCTGCTTCCCGCCGGGGAAGTAGCGGTAGACCAGGGGGCGCGAGACCCCGGCGGCCGCGGCCACGTCGTCGACCGAGACCTCCTCGGGCCTGCGGTGCCCGAAGAGGTCCACCGCGGCGGCGAGCAGCTGGGTGCGGCGCTGCTCGACGCTCAGCCGGCGGTAGGCGGGAGCGGCGGGCGCCGGCGTCGAACGGCCGTTCATGGACGCCAGCGTATCCGCCCGCACGGCGGGCTACCCGAGAAGCCCCGAGCTGCGCCACATGCGCCGTACGCCCGGACCCTCGAACATGCCGATCTCGTCCAGGAAGTCCATCAGCTTCCGCGCGGCCTGCCGCATCACGTCCCGGCGGTGCGGGCTGGTGCGGGCCAGCTCGGCGGCGTACCGGGGGTCCAGCCCCACCGAGGCGTAGATCCGCGGGCTGATCAGCGACCGGGCGATCACCCGGGCGGCCTCGGCGGACGACACCCGGGTGAAGGCGATCTCCCAGCGCGGCGCCGAACTCATCTGGCGGCGCAGCTCCTCGCGGGCGTACCGGATGTGCCGGGCCTCCTCGACCACGTGGATGCGCGTGACGCCGCGGGTCAGCGGCTGCACGCGCTCGTCCGGGAAGGTCAGCCGCTGCATCCAGTCGAGGATCTCCTCGGCGAGCAGGGTGCCGGTGAAGGAGCCGGGTGTGGTGGAGACCGTCTTCAGCACCCGGCCGAGGTTGTGGTCCAGCCGCGACGGCTTGTACACGGGCGTGCCGAGCCGGGTCACCAGCCGCGCGAACATCTTCGAGTGACGGCACTCGTCGGCGATCTCGGTCAGCGCGTAGCGGACGTGCCCGCTGGTGGGGTCCAGGTCGTAGGAGTGCCGCAGCAGCAGCTGCATGAGGATGATCTCGAACCAGATACCGATCGAGGCGAGCGACGCCGACTCGTGCCGGCTCAGTTCGATCCGCTGCTCCTCGGGCATGTGCTTCCACAGCGGGGTGTCGTACAGGGAGCACAACTCGGGCGGCCAGAACCACTTGCCGTCCTCGAACGGGGCTTTCCAGTCCAGCTCGGTGTCCGGGTCGAAGGAGTGTTTCGCGGAGGCGTCGAGCAGCCGCTCCGCCACTTTCTCACGCGTTGCAAGAGGGGTGCCAGCGGTCATGCTCTTATGAGACTGTGTGTCAGCAAGCCCGTCAAGAGTCGAGGAGACGCCAATGCCGTCGCAGGACAACCTGTGGGAGATCCCGGCCTCCGGAGCCGCCCGCTTCTCCTGGGAGTACGACGACGGGCGCGACCGGCTGCTCGCCCTCTACCAGAAGGGCAAGGACAAGCAGTGGGACGCGGTCACCCGCATCGACTGGGACATCGAGGTCGACCCGTACGACCCGCTCGGCGTGCCGGACCAGAACATGACCGTCTACGGCACGCCCTACTGGGACAAGATGTCCGAGCGGAACAAGCGCGACATGCGCCGCGCCTACGCCTCGTGGCAGTTCAGCCAGTTCCTCCACGGGGAGCAGGGCGCCATGGTCTGCGCCGCCCGCATCGTGGAGTCGGCGCCCGACCTCGACGCCAAGTTCTACTCCGCGACCCAGACGATGGACGAGGCCCGGCACGCCGAGATCTACTCCCGCTTCCTGCGCGAGAAGGTCGGCATGACCTACCCGATCAACGACTCGCTGCAGGCACTGCTGGGCGACACCCTGCGCGACTCCCGCTGGGACATGCCGTACCTGGGCATGCAGGTGCTCATCGAGGGCCTGGCGCTGGCCGCCTTCGGCATGCTCCGCGACACCACCGACAAGCCGCTGCCCAAGCAGATCCTCGCCTACGTCATGCAGGACGAGGCCCGGCACGTCGCCTTCGGGCGGATGGCGCTGCGCGACCACTACAAGCAGCTGTCCGACGCCGAACTGCGCGAGCGCGAGGAGTTCGTCATCGAGGGCTGCTATCTCATGCGCGACCGGCTGCGCGGCGCCGAGGTGCTGGAGGACTTCGGCATCCCGCGGCAGGAGGCCGAGGAGCTGAGCGAGCGCTCGGAGTACCTGCAGCTCTTCCGCAAGCTGCTGTTCAGCCGCATCGTGCCGTGCGTGAAGGACATCGGGCTGTGGGGCGAGCGGTTGCAGCGCGCCTACGTCGACATGGGCGTCCTGGAGATGGGCGACTCCGACCTGGACCTGCTGATGGCCCAGGACGAGGAGATCGCCGAGAAGCTCGACGCCGAGCGCTTCGCCCAGGAGGAGACCGCACGGGCCGCCGAGGTCGAGGAGGCCATCGCGCTGGGCGCCCAGGACTGACCGGGGCCGCGCACCGGTTCAGGGCCCCAGCACCGCGCGCATCACGGCGCGGGCGACCGGCGCCGCCTTGCCGCCGCCGCTGATGTCGGCGCGGTCCGCGGCGGCGTCCTCCACGACCACGGCGACGGCGACCTCCGCGGGGGCCCCGCGGCTCTGCTTGGCCCAGGAGATGAACCAGGCGAAGGGGTTCCCGCGGTTGTCCTCGCCGTGCTGCGCCGTGCCCGTCTTGCCGCCCACCAGCGCGCCGGGGAGCGCGGCGTTGCGGCCGGTGCCGTGCCGCACCACGGCGACCATCATGTCCTGCATCGCGAACGCCACGGCCGCGTCCATGACCTGCCGGTAGGCCCGTTGCCCGGTGATCTCCAGCGGAAGCCCGGCGCTGTCGGTGGTCCGGTCCACCAGGTGCGGGTACATCAGCGTGCCGTCGTTGGCCACGGCCGCGGCGACCATCGCCATCTGCAGCGGGGTGGCCCGGGTGTCGTACTGCCCGATGGACGACAGCGCCAGCTGCGCCCGGTCCATGCGGCGGTCGAAGACGCTGACCGCGGGGTGCGAGGGCACCCCGATGGAGGGGTCGTTGAAGCCGAAGGCCTCGGCCGTCTCGCGCATCGCCCGCAGCCCCACGTCGTCGCCGAGCTTGCCGAAGACGGTGTTGCAGGAGACGACGTACGCGTACCGCAGCGGCGCGTCCTCGCAGCCCGCGGACGCCGACTCGTTGCCCAGCGACGTCGTGGAACCCGGAAGGGGGTAGGGGTCCGGGGAGTCGGTGGGCCTGTCGACGTCGGTGACCACCCCGGAGACCAGCGCCGCGACCGCGGTCACCGTCTTGAAGGTCGAACCCGGCGGATACGTCTGGCGCAGCGCCCGGTTGAGCATCGGCTGGTCCTCGGCCGTGACGAGCCTGCGCCAGGCGCCGAGCGCCTCCGGGCCGGTGCCCGCGATCGTCCCCGGGTCGTAGGAGGGCGTGCTGACCAGCGCCAGGATCCGGCCGGTCGCCGGGTCGAGGGCGGCGACCGCGCCCTTCTTGTCGCCGAGCGCCTTGTACGCGGCCTTCTGCACGGCCGGGTCGATGGTGGTGCGGACGTGGCCGGGGCGCTGCGGCTGCCTGCTGATCGCGTTCCACAGCGGGAGCGCGGACAGGCCGGGGGAGGAGCCGGAGAGGATGTCGTCCTCGGCGCCCTCCAGCAGGGCCGTGCCGTACGTCTGGGAGGAGAAGCCGGTCACCGGGGCGTAGAGCGGGCCGTCGGCGTAGGTGCGGACCCAGTCCAGCTGGGCGCCGGTGGACCGGGAACCGGTCACGGGCCGGCCTGCGACCAGGATGTCGCCGCGCGGCTGCCCGTAACGCGCGATCGGCACGCGCCGGTTGGCGGGATCGGCGTCGTACGCGGGGGCCCGCACCACCTGGATCCGGACGGCGTTCACCAGCAGGGCGACCAGGAGCAGCAGGCACAGCGCCGCGGCCCGGCGGGCGTGGGGGATCACCCGGCGCCCGCCCCGCCGGTGGCCTTGCCGGTGGCGGTCCGGCCGGCGTCCGGGCCGGGCAGCGGACGGCGTGCGGTGTCGCTGAGCAGGATCAGCAGGGCGACGATCACCCAGTTGGTGACGACCGACGAACCGCCCTGCGCCAGGAACGGCATCGCCATCCCGGTCAGCGGGATCAGGTCCGTCACCCCGCCGGCGATCACGAAGACCTGCAGCGCGACGATCGAGGCCAGTCCCACGGCCAGGAGCCTGCCGAACGGCTCCCGGATCGCCAGCCCCGCCCGGTGGCCCCGGGCCACCAGCAGCCCGTACAGCAGGAACAGCGCCGTCAGGCCCGCCAGCCCCAGCTCCTCGCCCGCCGTGGCCAGGATGAAGTCGGACTTGGCCGCGAAGCCGATCAGGATCGAGTGCCCCTCGCCCAGGCCGGTGCCGAGCAGCCCGCCGGCGGAGAACGCGAACAGCGACTGCGCCAGCTGGCCCGGCCCCTGGCCGGCCTCGATGCCGGCGAAGGGGTGCAGCCAGTCCGCCACCCGGGAGTGCACATGCGGTTCGAGTGTGCCGACGAGGAAGGCGCCCGCCGCCGACAGCAGCAGCCCGATCGCGATCCAGCCGGTGCGGCCGGAGGCGACGTAGAGCAGGATCACGAAGAGGCCGAAGAACAACAGCGAGGTCCCCAGGTCGCGTTCCACGACCAGCACGCCGAGGCTGATCGTCCAGACCGCCAGCACCGGGCCGAGCACCCGGCCGGTCGGCAGCTGCAGCCGGCGGAACCGCCACACCCGCCGTCCGGCGTACGCGAGCGCGGCGCGGTTGTCCGCGAGGTACGCCGCGAAGAACACCGCCAGCAGCACCTTCGCGAACTCGCCGGGCTGCAGGGACAGGCCCGCGACCCGGATCCAGATCCGCGCGCCGTTCACGGCGGGGAAGCAGCTCGGCGCGATCATCAGCACCAGGGCCGCCAAGACGCCGAGGTACGCGTACCGGGCCAGGGTGCGGTAGTCGCGCAGCAGCAGGACGACCGCGGTGAACAGGGCGACGCCCAGCCCCGACCAGATCAGCTGCGCCGGGGCGGCGGCGTCGGCGGTCTCCAGGTCGAGGCGGTAGATCAGGACCAGGCCGAGGCCGTTGAGCAGCACCCCGATCGGCAGCAGCAGCGGGTCGGCGTACGGGGCGCGCAGGCGCACCGCGAGATGGGCCACCAGCGCCAGGCCGCCGAGCGCCGCGCCGTAGCCGGCCGCGCCAGGCGGTACCGCCCCGTCGTGCGCCAGGCCGACGGCGCAGTAGCCGTACACCGGGATCAGCACCGCGCCGACCAGCAGCGCCAGCTCGACGCCCCGGCGCCGGGGCAGCCGGACGGCGGGGACGGCGAGGGCCGGCGGCGAGGTCCCGGGGGCGGGGGCGGTCATGGGACGCAACGTAGCAAGACATCCAGGACAAATGGCTCATATTCATCGAGGGTGGCGCTGTCACAGGGGGCCACTAGCGTGGCCGTCATGACCTTCAAGGCACCGCAGTCCCTGTCCGAGCTGCCGTACGCGCAGGCGCTGGAGCCCTTCGACGGGTCCGGGCTCGACGTCGAGGAGCGCTACGACACCGTCCACTTCGACGGCCTGTCCCTCGGCGAACAGGACGCCGGTGGTGCGGTCTTCCTGGAGTGCGCGATCACCGACACCGTCCTGGAGGGCGGCAGCCTGCGCCGGGCGCGCTTCAACGAGGTCTGGCTGCAGGGCGACCGCTTCGTCGGCGCCTCGGCCGCCGAGACGAACTGGATGGACGTCACCGCGGACTCCTGCGTGCTCGCCGGGGTCGAGGCCTTCGGCGCGGTGCTGCGGCGGGTGGTCTTCCGGCGCTGCAAGTTCGACTCCGTCAACCTGCGCGCCGCCCGGCTCCACGAGGTCGTCTTCGAGGACTGCGTGCTGCGCGACGTCGACCTCGGCGGCGCCTGCCTGCGGGACGTCTCCTTCCCCGGCACCGCCCTGGAGCGCCTGCGCCTCGGCCGTGCCGAGCTCGACGCCACCGACCTGCGCGGCGCCACCCGCCTCGACCTCGCCGACGGCCACGACTCGCTGCGCGGCGCCGTCATCGGCAGCTCCCAGCTGCTCGACCTGGCCCCGGCGCTCGCCGCCGCGCTGGGCATCGCCGTCCGGGACGGCGAGGACGAGCGCCCGCGCCGTCCCCGGCGGAGCTGACCCGCCCGCTGCCGGGGCGCGGCCGAAAAGGTGCGGTGCGGGCCCGGTCCGGCCCCGCAGAATCACAGGCATGGGAAAGACGTACGAGCGCATCGAGGGGCGTCTGCGCGCCTTCATCGAGGAGCAGAAGGTCTTCTTCACCGCCACCGCGCCCCTGTCCGGCGACGGGCACGTCAACGTGTCGCCCAAGGGACTCGACGGTTCCTCCGCCCTCCTCGACGACCGCACCTTCGCCTACGCCGACCTCGGGGGCAGCGGCGCCGAGACCATCGCCCACCTGCGGGAGAACGGCCGCATCACCCTGATGTGGTGCGCCTTCACGGGGCCGCCCACCATCGTGCGGGTGCACGGGCGCGGCGAGCCCGTCTTCCGTGACGACCCGCGCTGGGACGGCCTCCTGCCGCACTTCTCCGACGACATCCGCAAGCGGACCGACCTGCGCGCCGTCATCGTCGTCACCGCCGAACGCATCAGCGACAGCTGCGGATTCGCCGTCCCCGCCATGGACTTCCGGGAGGAACGGCCGCTGCACACCCAGCGCTTCGCCCGGGAGACCGAGGAGTCCTTCGGCGACTACTGCGCGGGCAAGCCGTACGTCGCGACCAGCCTCGACGGCCTGCCGGGGCTGCCGCTCCCGCTGCCGCCCCGCACCTCCTGAGGGGCGCGCCCGCACCAACCCGGTTCCGGGGCGCGCGATTTGGGACGACAGAGTCTCAAAAGCACCCTTGCGGCGACAAGATCCCTCTGTCGTACTTGTACGGCCGTGTGTCCGGAACCGAGAGGTGGTCCCCCCATGCCCGTACGGTCCGCGCGCGGTCGCCACCGCAGACCCCAGCCGCCGAGCCGGCTCTCACCGGTGTCCGTCGCCGTCACCGCCGCCTCCGGCGCGGGGCTCGCCCTGCCCTTCATCGCCGCCTCGGGCGCGGGCGCGGCCACGGCCGGCACCTGGGACAAGGTCGCCGCCTGCGAGAGCAGCGGCAAGTGGCACATCAACACCGGCAACGGCTACTACGGCGGGCTGCAGTTCGCCCAGTCGACGTGGAAGGCGTACGGCGGCACGAAGTTCGCCGCCCGGGCCGACCTGGCGACGAAGGCCGAGCAGATAGCGACAGCCGAACGCGTGCTGGACGGGCAGGGCCCCGGGGCATGGCCCGTCTGCTCACAGCGCGCCGGGCTCACCCGGGGCGGGCAGGAGGCGCAGGACCAGCCGCGACGCGAAGCCGGCACCCCGGCGAAGGAGACCGGGAAGAAGGCCGGGAAGGACGCCGGGCGGAACGCGGATCGGAAGCAGAAGCCGGAGACGGACCGCCGGCCCGAGGCGCGGGGCGGGTCCTACACGGTCGTCAGCGGCGACACCCTCTCCGGGATCGCCGACGAGCAGGACGTCCGAGGCGGCTGGCAGCGGCTCTACGCCGTGAACCGCCCGGTCGTCGGAGCCGACCCCGACCTCATCCTCCCCGGGCAGGAACTGTCGGTGCCCGGCGCGAAGCCCGCCGGTTCCTCCAAGCCGTCCAAGCCGTCCAAGCCGTCCACGTCGTCCAAGCCGTCCACGTCGTCCAAGCCGTCCAAGCCGTCCAAGACCTCGAAGTCATCGAAGCCATCGAAGCCGGCCAGGAGCGCGAAGCCCGCGGAGCGGCACGCCGCACCCGCCTCCGCCCCGCGGGCCTTCGTGGCGCCGGTCAGCGGAGGGCTCGGCACCCCGTACCACCGCAGCGGATCCCACTGGGCCAGCGGCTACCACACCGGCCAGGACTTCACCGTGGCCACCGGCACATCCGTCAGGGCGGTCGCCGAGGGCACCGTCGTCGAGGCCGGCTGGGGCGGCGCCTACGGCTACCAGGTGGTGATCCGCCACGACGACGGCATGTACACCCAGTACGGCCACCTGTCCTCGCTGACCGTGCGCGCCGGCCAGTCCGTGGCCGCGGGCCGCCAGATCGGCCGCTCGGGTTCCACGGGCAACACCACCGGACCGCACCTGCACTTCGAGGTGCGCACCGGCGAGGGGTACGGCTCCGACGTCGATCCGGTCGCCTACCTGCGGCGGCACGGGGTGCGTCTCTAGCCGGCAGCGGGACCCGGCCGTCGAGGCTCGGCGGCACCAGCGGCACCGGGCGGCCCCGGCAGTCCGCCGCACGGGCCGCTCGGAGTCCGGCTAGTGCTCGCGCTCGACGAGGTCCTTGAAGCGTTCCAGGTCGCCGCGGACCGTGCGCTCGATCGCGCTGACCTGGGCGAAGCCCTTGGGGCCGCCGAAGGCGTCATGGATCTCGGCGGGGTCGTACTCCATGCGGACCTGGACGCGGCTGTGCTGCTCGTCGATCGGGAGGACCGAGCACGTCCCGGTGATCTCGGCCCCGCCGCTGGTGCGCCAGGTCATCTCCCGGGTGTCGCTCCGGGCCTTGGTGCGGTCGGAGAACTCCGCGTCGAGCGAGTCGCCGCCGGTCCCCGACACGCCGAGCCGTGCCCTGCCGTCCCCGGCGGCGCTCGCCTCCCGGACGCCCCCGACGAACTGCGGGTAGTCCTCCAGGCGGTGCAGGTGCCGCCACGCCACCTCGGTCGGAACGTTCAGGTCGATCTGCTCTTCGAGTCTGCTCATGAGCTGCCACCTGCCTTCCTCCCTCCAGCGTGCCTCGTGCCCCCGGCTCACGCCACGCTGACCTCCGGGACGTCAGGGACCTCGGTGACCGCTTCCGTCACGGCGACGCGGCCGCCGAGGCGGGGGGCGGTGAGCAGGCCGGCGTCGCCCCGGGTGAGGAGGCGGACGGCGGCCCAGGGGAGGTTCACGCCGGTGAAGGCGGTCTGGAAGATCCCCGCGGAGGGGCGGGGGTTGGCCTCCAGGAGGACGGGCTCGCCGTTGCGGTGGCGCAGCTGCACATTGGAGAGGTAGGCGAGGCTGAAGTGCCCCACGAGGCGGCGCGCGATCTCCGTGATCCCGGGGTCGTCCAGGAGCAGCCGGTAGCGGCCCTCCTTGGCCCGGGGGATCGCGGCCAGGAGCCGCCCGCCCGGCGCGGACAGGCAGTCGACGCTGATCTCGGGGCCCTCCAGATACGGCATGACGATCATGTGCGGAACGTGCTCGCCCTCGTCCGCGGCCCGCTTCATCGCCTGGGCGACCGCGTCGACCGAGGCCATGGGTCTGGCGGGGGCGAGCAGGTCGCGGATGCCCATCGGCCGGTCCTCCAGGATCCGGAAGCCGAAGGCCGAGTACTCGCCGGCGGGCTTGATGCACAGGGTCTCGCCGGTCGCCGCGAGTTCGTCCACCGCGGCCCGCAGGCCGTCGGCGTCCCGCACCACCCGCCACGGCGGCACCGGGATGCCGGCGGCGAGCGCCTCCTCGTACGTACGGCTCTTGCTGGTCAGCACCTTGACCGAGGTGAGCGGCGAGCACATCAGCCGGGTGCCCTCGGCGGCGAACGCGTCGGCCCGTCCGGCCAGCGCGGTCAGCCGGCGCGGCGGCACGAGGACGTCGATCCCGTGCCGGCGGCAGAAGTCGAGGGCGAAGTCGGCATAGGCGTCGTCACCGACGTGACGGGGCTCCACCTCGGCCACGTCGCACGCGGCAAGGGCGGGTGCCGAGCGGTCGACGTTGGTCCCGTGGATGCGGACGTCCACGGAGTCGGGGTTGCCGCGCAGCATCCGCATCACCTGGGTGGTGGCCACCCCCGCGCTGCTGAGCCATATTCGGAGGGCCAACGGACGCTCCCCTCATGCATGGGGCGCGGCAGGAAGGCATGCGGAAGCGCACGTTTTCCGGCCGTCCGGGATCTTGTGTGAGGCGGATCATATCCGTGTTCGATGACGCCGGTGTTTCGCGTCCGCGGAGCGCGGGGGAAGTGCCGGCGACCCGCCGTCACTCGTCCGTCCCCCGGGAACGGGCGGGACGGGCGCGGCGGGCCAAGGCTGGGAGGCGACAGCAGTCCCTCCGGCCGGAAGAGAGAGCAGCATGGCTGGGCCTTCCTCCCCCGCACCGCTGAACCGACGTCACATAGCGCGCGCGGGCTCGCTCGTCGCGGCGCTCGCCTCGACGGCGCTCGCCGCCGCCCCCGCCCTCGCGGCCTCGGTCGTCGCCGACGGCGCCGCGGGCGGGGCCCGGCCGACCGTCGTGCTGGTGCACGGCGCCTTCGCCGACGCGTCGAGCTGGAACCCGGTCGTCGAGCGTCTGGAGAACGCCGGCTACAAGGTCGTCGCCCCCGCCAACCCGCTGCGCGGGCTGGTCGGCGACTCCACCTACACGGCCAGCGTGCTCAAGAGCATCGACGGCCCGATCGTGCTCGCGGGCCACTCCTACGGTGGCGCGGTGATCAGCGGCGCCGCGGCGGGCAACCCCAACGTCAGGGCACTGGTCTACGTCTCGGCGTTCATGCCGGACGCCGGGGAGAGCCTGGGCGCGCTCGCCTCGCGGTTCGCGCCGAGCGAACTCGACTCGGCCCAGCGTCCCGTGCCGTACCGGGACGGGACGGGCAGCGGCACCGACATCTACATCCGCGACTCGGTCTTCCGCAAGGTCTTCGCCGCGGACCTGCCCGCGGCGGCGACCCGGCTGATGGCCGCCGAGCAGCGGCCGATCGCGCTGCGGGCGTTCACCGACAAGGCACCCGGCGCGGCGTGGCGGACCATCCCCTCCTGGGCGCTGGTCGCCACCCGCGACCACGCCATCAACCCGGCACTGGAGCGCTTCGGGGCCGAGCGGGCGGGCTCGCACACCGTCGAGATCGACTCCTCGCACGTCGCGATGCTCTCCCACCCCGACGCCGTCGTCCGGATGATCCGCGAGGCCGCCGACAGCACGGCGTCCGGTTCCGCGGAAGGCCCCGCGCTCGCCGACACCGGCCCCCGGGGCCGGGTCCTCACCGGCCTGGGCGGCGTCGCGAGCGTCGCCCTCGTGGCCGGCGCGGTCCTCGTCGCGGCCGTGCGGCGCTACCGCCGCTGAACGCCCGCGCGGTGGGGGTTCGCGCCCCCACCGCGCCGCGCTCCGAAGGACTCCCCGGCACCGGACCGGGCCGCGGGAGGGGACCTCAGCCCAGCCGTACGGCGACGGCCGCGCGGTGGCCGTCCCCGACGGCGACATCCGAGAGCGACCAGCCCTCCGGGCCCGCGGCCGGGGCGGTGCCGGAGCCCACGTAGTCCTCGGACGGGTCCCTGGACAGGCCCGTTCCCAGGCCCTTCAGATACGCCTCCTTGCGCGCCCACGCCCGCGCGAAGGCCTCCCGGCGCTCCACCGGAGGCAGCACACCGAGCTCGTCCACCTCCGCGGGGTGCAGCGAACGCCACACGCCGTCCACGGCCTCCTGGCCGGGCAGCGCCTCCACGTCCACCCCCACCGGGGTCGCGGCGAAGGCCAGCAGCGTCAGCTCCCGGGAGTGCGAGAGCGAGAAGTGCGGACTGCCGCCCTCCACGGCGGGGCGGCCGTGCGGGCCGCCGCAGGACGGGCAGGTCTCCCGGGTCAGCGGCACCGCGCCGGGCCGCGTCCCCAGATACGCCGCCAGCAGCAGGCGCAGCGCCACGTGCGCGGTGACATAGCTGGTGCGGTCGCGGTCGAAGTGGAAGGCGGAGGCCCGCTCGCGCTCCTCCCGGTCCAGCAGTCCGGGCGCCAGATGGACGGCGGCGGCCGCGTTCGCCGCCGTGTCCACCAGGCACAGTCGCGGCGGATCGCCGGGCCCCGGCGGGGTGAGCCGCCGGGCCGCCGCCGCCACGGTGAACCGCTCCGGGACCAGGGTCACGGCCGGGCCGCCGGGCCCGTGGACGCGGCCGGGACGATCGCGAACGCCTCGACCTCCAGCAGCAGTTCGGGCCGGAAGAGGGCCGCCACCTGTACCGCCGAACTGGCCGGGGGCCGCTCGGTGTCGACGTACGCGTCGCGCGCCTCGCGGACCGCGGGCAGGAAGGCGACGTCCGTGACGAAGAAGGTCAGCTTGACCACGTCGCCCCAGCCCGCCCCGGCGGCCGCCAGGCAGCGGTCGAGGTTGGCGAAGACCTGGCGCGCCTGGGCCGCCGGGTCGCCCGCTCCGACGAGCTCTCCCCGCTCGTCCACCGCGATCTGGCCCGACACGGCGACGAACCGGCCCTCGCCCCATACGACGTGGCTGTAGCCGGTGCCCGGGAGGACACCCTCCGGAGCCGCGACGTGGGTGAGGTGCGTCATGCGTTCCCCCTTGATGATCGGCACCGCTCCATGCTCTCCCACGGGGTCGATCCGGCGCCACAGCGGACGTCATGACCGGTGTCATTGGCCAGGGATTCTCTGGGCATAAATCGTCATATGGGCGGAGACAGGAGGTTCCCCTCATGAGTCATGCCGAAACCTACGATCTGACCTTCCCCGTCTCCGGCGACACCGTGGTCGTCAAGCGCACCGAGCGCAAGGGCGCCGGGGGGCACCCGGTGTACAGCGACGACACGGGCATCGTCCAGGCCGAGATCAGCGACCGGGGAGAAGTCCGCATGCTCGCGACGGGGGGGCACCAGCGCCACGACGTCCCCTCACGGGCGACGCCGCACTGAGCCGCCCGCCGCCCGCGGCATCCCGGACCGGCCGCGGACCGGCCGCGCCCCGGCCGCCGGACGCCCGCGCGGCCCACCCGCCCCGGTCGCCGTACGTGACCGCGCGGACCGGCTCGGTCGCCGGCGCCCGGCCCGACGTCGCCACCCGGGTTCCCGCCGGCGTCCGGCGCGGCCGTGGCGCGGTGCGGGGTCAGCCGATCTCGGCCCCGTACACCGCGAGGGCGTCCGTCACCGGCTGGAAGAACGTCTCCCCGCCGCCGGAGCCGTCCGGCCAGCTCTTGATGTCCACGCCGCAGTGACCGGGCGGTGAGGAAGTCAGCGGACGCCGCGCGTGCGGAACTGGATGCTGATCCGCGGCCCCACGGCGCGGGTGCTCTTGGGGATCGCGTGCTCCCACGTGCGCTGGCAGGAGCCGCCCATCACCACGAGGTCGCCGTGCCCCAGCGGCAGCCGCATCGCGGCCGCGCCCCCGCGGCGGGGCCGCAGCGCCAGGTCGCGCGGGTCGCCGACGGACAGGATCGCCACCATCGTGTCCTGGGTCGCCGACCGTCCCGTCCGGTCGCCGTGCCAGGCGACGCTGTCCCGGCCGTCCCGGTAGAAGCAGAGCCCCGCCGTGACGAAGGGTTCGCCGAGCTCGTCCGCGTAGTGGGCGTCGAGGGCGGCGCGGGCCTCGTCGAGGACGGGGTGCGGCAGCGGGTCGCCCTCCCCGTAGAAGGCCAGCAGCCGGGGCACGTCGACCTCCCGCTCGTACATCTGGCGCCGTTCGGCCCGCCACGGCACCGAGCCGGCCAGCTCCCCGTACAGGGCGTCGGCACCCCGCAGCCATCCGGGCAGCAGGTCGAGCCAGGCCCCGCCGCCGAGCGCGGTCCGCCGGAGGCCGTCCAGCGGACCGAGCAGCAGCTCGTCGGTCTGGTCGAAGAGCGATCCCTGGAGCGGTGCGGTCATGGTTCCAGGGTAGCCCCTCAATCGAACGTGTGCGCTATTCTCCGAACGCGGCCGGGTCGAGCCCGGCCAGCCGCTCGGGGTCGGCCAGGATGTCCAGCTCGACGACGAGGCCGTCCACGATCGTGAAGCCCAGCACCGACACCACCCGGCCCTCCGCCACGGTGACCACCCCCGGTGCCCCGTTGACCAGCGCCGGCCGCGCGTGCAGCGCCGCGTGCCGGAAGGTGAGCGCCTGGCTCGCGACCGTCCGTGCGCCGCGCACCTCCCGGGTCGCCCCGGGGAAGGCGGCGCCGGTGTCCGCGCGCAGCACCACGTCCGGATGCAGCACCGCGACCAGGGCCTCGAAGTCACCCGCGTGCGAGGCCGCCAGGAACGCCCTGACGACCTGCCGCTGACGGCCCAGGTCGGCGTCCGGCGCCGGGGCGGCCCCCTGCACCCGGCGCCGCGCCCGGCTGGCCAGCTGCCGCGTCGCCGTCGGCGTGCGCCCCACCATCGGGGCGATGTCCTCGAAGGGCACCGCGAACATGTCGTGCAGCACGAAGGCGAGGCGCTCGGCGGGCGACAGCGTCTCCAGCACGACCAGCAGCGCCAGCCCCACCGAGTCCGCCAGCAGCGCCGCCTGCTCCGGGTCGCCGGCCGCGTCCGGCGGACTCACCACCGGGTCGGGCACCCGCACGTCGTCCAGCGGCGACTCGCCCCGGGAGGTGCGCGAGCGCAGCATGTCCAGGCACACCCGGCCCACCACGGTCGTCAGCCAGCCGCCCAGGTTCTCGATCCCGTCCGCCCCGGCCCGGTTCAGCCGCAGCCACGCCTCCTGCACGGCGTCGTCCGCCTCGGTCAGCGACCCGAGCATGCGGTACGCCACCGCCCGCAGGTGCGCGCGGTTGTCCTCGAACCGCTCCGCCAGGAACTCCTCGCCGTCCATCGGTCCCCATCCCTCGTCGCGTTCTTTCGGCGCACTGACGAACCGGACGCTTCCAATGTGACAGAGGGGTCCGACAGGGCGGGGCGCTGCGACGAGGGGCCGCGCGGCGCCCGCCGCCGGATCACCAGCCGGCGAACAGCCGCCCTCGGTGCGAGGCGCGCCGCGCGCTGTGGAACAGCGCCTGGATCTGGTTCCCCGCCTGGTCCGCGCCCTCCAGCCGGGACGGGAAGGGCAGCCGGGCGTCGGTGTGGCCGTTCCCGTACTCCACGCGCAGCGTGATCCCGTAACGGTCGACGGCCACGGGCAGGACCCGCCGCGCGCCGGGGACGGGGGCGGGCCGCACCAGCCGCGGGAGCAGTGGCACCAGCTCCGCGTGGTCGTCCACCAGGTGCGTCAGCATCCCCGCCTCGGCCGTCGCCAGCGGGTCGGCCTCCGCCGCCGCCGGCTCCGCCAGGCCCACGGAGGCGGTGCCCTCCGCCGTCTCCAGCGTCGCGTGCGCGAACCGCACGCACTGGCCGGCCGGGGCGTCCGCCCGGTACGGTGCGGCCGTCCAGCCCGTGACGGTCACGCGGGCCCGCACCCGGTCCCGTACCGGGGTGGGGGCGACGTCGGTGAACTCCAGCGAGATCGGCGTGTCCTCGGGGCCGAAGGCCGTCTCCAGGGGTGCAGATGGACGTGGCCGGCGAGCGCCCGCGCGGTCAGCCGGGTCACCTCCGTGCGTTCGCGGTCGGTGACCACGGTCATGGAGTGGGCCGAGGCGAGGACGGACCGGATGCGTTCGGCGTGCGTCGGCCGGGCGGGAGCGAGGGGGACGGTGGTCTTGCTGCGCATCCGGATCTCCGCGGTAGTCAGTTAACTTAGGTTTGCCTAACCTAACCATATATGCCCGGGTGGCGCCATCCCCGCGGTCCGCGCCCCGGCCGCGGCGCGGACCGCGGACTGCGGCAGGATGTGCGCCGGTTCCAAGAGGAGGGCGAGGCCCAAGTGGACACTGTGGAGGGGACCTTGACGGCACAGAGCGAAACCCTGGCGCGGACGGTCGTGGACAGCGTGATACCGATGTTCCCGGCGGTGTCCCCGGACGGCCGCACCGTCGTCCACACGGCCCGGCCCCTCGCCATGGCGGACCGTCGGGCCAGTGCCCTGTGGGCGGTACCCGCCGACGGCGGCGCCCCGGCACGGCGGCTGACCGACGGCACGACCTGGATCGGCGCCCCGCGCTGGGCCCCCGACTCGGCGGCCGTCCTGTTCACCACCGCCGGGCAACTGCACCGCGTCCGCCTCGCCGCCGACGGCGGACCGGACGGCCCCGCCGAGGCCCTCACCGCCTGGCCCGGCGGCATCGCGGACCACCTGCCCCTCGCCGACGGCCGCACCGTCGCCCTGATCGCCGCCGGCGGACCTGGCGAACCCGAGGAAGACGAGGACGGCGACGTGATGGTGTGGACCGAGCGGACGGGCCCCGAGCCCTCCGCCCGCCTGCGCCTGCTCGACCTCGACAGCGGCGCCGTCCGCACCGTCGGCGGCCTCGGCGACCGGCACGTCGTCGAGGTGGCCGAGCGCCCCGACGGCGGCATGCTGGCCGTGCTCACCTGGGAGTGCGCGGAGGAGGACCCCGGCTCGCTGACCGCACGGCTCCACCTCGTCGACACCGCCACCTCCACCGTCCACGACCTCGGCCCGGCCGGGCACGCGGCGCGCCGCCCGGTCTGGTGGCGGGCCGAGGACGGCTGGCACCTCGCCCATCTGGCCACCACCCCGCCCGGACTGGTCGGCTCCCCGGCCGTCCTGGACCGCGCGGTCCCGGCTGACCCTGGGCACCAGGCACCGCCCGAGGCCCGCGATCTGACCGCCGGCATGACCGCCTGTCCCACCGAACTCCTCCAGGTCGCCGACGGCCCGCCCCTGGCCGTCTTCGCCGACGGCCTGGACACCGCGCTGTTCCGGCTCGACCCCGGTGAGCGGCGCTTCCGCCGCCTGCACACCCGCCAGGGCATCGTCCACGCCCTCACCGCGGACCGCACGGGCGGGACGGTCGCCGTGCTGGCGGGCACCGCGTACGAGCCCAAGGACGTCCACGCCGGACCGCCCGACGGCCCGCTGGCCCGGATCAGCGACACCAGGCCCGAGATCCGCGCCCTCCCCTGGGGCAGCCAGGAACGCCTCTCCTACAAGGCCTCCGACGGGCTCGCCCTCGACGGCCTGCTCCTCCTGCCGCCCGGCCGCACCCGCGCGGACGGCCCCTTCCCGATGATCACCATCGCGCACGGCGGCCCGTACGGGCGCTACACCGACGAATGGCAGTTCCACATCGACCTGCCCCCCGGCCAGTTCCTCGCCACCGCCGGTTACGCCGTCTTCCTCCCCAACCCCCGCGGCGGGCAGGGCCACGGCCACGCCTTCGCGGCCACCGCGGTGGACGGAGCCGTCGGCGGCGCCGAATGGACCGACATCACCGAGGGCATCGACCTCCTCGTCGCCCAGGGCGTCGCCGACCCCGGCCGCCTCGGCATCGGCGGCTGGAGCCACGGCGGCTACCTGGCCGCGTGGGCCGTCACGCAGACCGACCGCTTCAAGGCCGCGATCGTGGGCGCCGGCATCAGCGACTGGGGCATGCTGGGCGCGACCGGCGAGCAGGGACCCGTCCTCGAGTCGGCGGGCAGCGGCAGCATCGGCTGGGAGGGTCCGGGACCCCACCTCCACGACCGGGTCAGCCCGATCTCGTACGTCTCCCGCATCCGCACCCCGGTCCTGATCCTCCACGGCGAGGACGACACCAATGTGCCCGTCTCCCAGGGTGTCTTCCTCCACCGCGCCCTGCGCCACCACGGCGTCCCCCACGAGTTCGCCGTCTACCCCGGCGAGGGCCACATGATCGGCGGACGCGGCCACCTGCTCGACCTGCTGCGCCGCAGCCTGGCCTGGTACGACCGCTGGCTCACCCCGCAGCCCTGACGCATTCCGCCGCTACCGCCCCGCCCCGTACTCCTCGGGGCAGGGCGGGAGCACGTCGAGGAACTCCTGCGTGGTGAGGATGGCGTGGGCGTAGACCGGCGCGTTCACCTCGAAGGTCGCCTCCATCTCCGCCGGGCTGAAGGCGGCGATCGCGTCCCGTACCAGGGTCACGTGGTAGCCGAGTTCCTGGCCGAAGCGCGCCGTGGTGTCGATGCAGGTGTTGGCCCGCATCCCGATCAGCACGATCCGCGACACCCGGTGCTGCTTCAGCTGGAAGTCCAGGTCCGTGTTGGCGAAGCCGCTCGACGACCAGTGCTCGTGCACCCGGATCTCGCCGTCGACCGGCTGGAAGTCGGGATGGAACTCACCGCCCCAGGAGTCCCGAGCGAAGATCTGGCCCTTGACGCTCGCCTCCTGCGCGGGGGACAGGTGCTCCCAGTCCTGGTAGTCCCCCGGGGCCGTGCGGCGGTGCGCGACGAAGAACGTCCGGATACCGCGGGCCCGGGTGGCCGCGAGCACCTGCCGCATGTGGTCGAGCAGCCCCACCTGCTCGGCCACCGTTTTCGCGCGCGCCCACAGCTTTCCGCCGTCGGACAGGAAGTCGTTGTACGGGTCGATCAGCAAGAGGCCGGTGTTCGCGCTGGAGTATCCCACTGCTTCCATGTACCGATTCTCGTCCCGGCCCCGGGGGACCACCTGCGCAGCAGGTCAGAGCCGGTGCGGGCGGTCAAGCCACGAAAGGACGGGACATGACCCGCGATGTGCTCCGGTGTTCCCTGGCGGAGGGACTTTCGCGAATCCCCCACTGCCGAAACGCCCGTGAAACATCGAGCCGTTCCGGAATCCCGTGGCCTGTTCACTCCTCCCGGCGAGGGCGCACATAATGGGACGGGAGGGCGCACGGGAATCCACCTCACATTCCCGATGCCCTACGTCTGGGGAGAGTGCCGTGAGTTCCATACCTCCTCCGCCCGATCGCCCCGCCGGCCCTCCGTCCGGACCGCTGTCCGGCCGGCCGTCGGGAGAGCACCCGCCGGTGACACCGGGGCCCCCGCCCCCACCTCCCGGCCCCCCTCCACCGCCCGGACCACCCGGCCCCCCGGGCCCGCCGAGCGGCGCGGGGCGCGGCGGCGAGCCAGGAGAACCCGGCCGCCACCGCGGACCCCCCGCCCCGTGGTGGCGGGCCCGGCGCACCCTCCTCACCGCGGGCACCGCGATGGTCGTGGCGGTCGCGGTGATCTTCGCCTTCTCGTTCCTCGGCGGCACCAAGGGCGGCGGCGAGATCTTCCTCCAGAACGCCTCCGCCGCAGGCCCGGACCCCTTCACCCCCTCCACGGCGGGCGAGCCGGGAACCGCGGTCACCCCGACCATCACCCCCAACGAGTCCTCGGCCCCCGGCGGCACCCTCAAGGTCAGCGGAGCCCACCCGGGGCTCTACAGCGGCAAGCAGAACGAGGCCGCCTGCGACGTCGAGAGGCAGATCTCGTACCTCACCGGCGCCCCGGCCCGCGGCAAGGCCTTCGCCGAGACCCTCAAGGTCGAGCTGCAGGACCTCCCCGCGCATCTGCGCGCGCTGACGCCCGTTCAGCTGAACTGGGACACCCGTGTCACCAGCCACGGCTTCAAGGACGGCAGGGCCACGAACTACCAGGCGATCCTCCAGGCCGGGACCCCCGTCATGGTCGACAACCGCGGAGTCCCCGTCGTCCGCTGCACCTGCGGCAACCCGCTGAGCGCACCCGACGCCGTGGGCGGCACGCCGACGTACAGCGGCCGGCAGTGGGCGACCTTCCGCGCGGCGGGCCTGGTGGCGGTCGTCCCGTCCGACAAGCCGATGAAGACCCTGACGCTGTACGACCAGGACAGCAAGCGCTGGTTCGAGCGCCCCAGCGGCAAGGTCGAGGGCAAGCGCGACCACAAGGTCAAGCCCCCCGAGGGCCGGACCTCCGACTCCCAGGTGCCGGTGCTGCCGTCGCCCTCGACGGGCTCGCAGCTGGAACCGCCGGGGACGACGATGCCGCCGCCGGGCGAGGAGAAGAAACAGCAGGAGCAGCCGAAGGAGGAGCCCACGTCGCCCGGCACGCAGGAGCAGTCGCCGGAGAAGGGCAAGAAGGAGTCCCCCAAGAGCGAGGAGCCGAAGCAGGAGGAACCGAAGTCCCCGGAGCAGCCGAAGTCCCCGGAGCAGCCGAAGACGCCCGAGCAGCCCAAGCCCCCCGAGCAGCCCGAGAAGCCTCCCTCCGAGCCCCCGCAGCAGGAGCCCGTGCAGCCCGAACAGCCGCCTGCCCAGCCCAAGTCCTCCGGCGGCGACACGGGCGACCAGCCCCGGCAGCAGCCTCCCGCCCCGCCCAGGTCCCCCGCCGGACCGCCCCCCATGACCCGTTGACGCCCCGCCACCGACCGGCCCCGCCCCACCCGGAGCGGGGCCGTTGTCGGACCCGGCTGCCACCATTCCCGCATGCTGTACGACACCGTGCCGGCCGAAGCCCGCAGGAACGACGCGCTCGACGACGTACGATCCGGCGCCCTCGACCGCGCCCGGTGGCTTCTCGACCTCCTCGACCGCGGACGCGCGGAGTTCCGGCTCGCCTTCGGTACCCGCAAGCGGGAGTACCGGCGGCTGGAGGAGCTGCACGCGGGGATCCGCGCGGAGATCGACGAGGGCCTCGCGACCCGGTCCGACGACGAACTGCGCTCCGCCGCCCTGTCCCTGCTGCTGGTGGCCCGCCCGGACGGCTCCGGCGTGTGGCACTACCGCGACCGGGTCGCGTCGCTCATATCCCACCAACGCGGATGGACGTCCGACGAGGTCGCCGTCATGCTGCTGCGCGTCGGCGAGTACCGCGCGAGCCATTGGCTCGCGGAATCGCTGGGGGCGGTGCTCGACGCCGTCGACCGGCTCGACACCGACGGCCGCCGTGCGGTCACCCCGCACCTGCGCCAGGCGTACCGAAGGCTCACGGCCGCGGAAGTCGGCGCGGAGGCGTGTGGACAGCTCGGCCGGCGCCTGCGCGCGCTGCTGGCGGACGAGGACGCCGCCATGCCGGACGAGCTGATCCCCGCGGACGCCCTGTGGGCCGCCGCGCTGCGCGAGCACGCCGACACCGCGCCCACGCCCGAACTGGCCGCCCTCGTCCGGCACCTGGCGAGCCTGACGGGGCCGCGCCCGTCGCAGCGCTGGCGAAGGACCTGCCTGGCGCTGAGCGACGAGGCATCGGCGCGCGGCACGACGGCGGAGACGCTGCGGGCGCTCGCCGAGGACGCCCCGCTGTGCAGCAGGACGGACGGGGCGCCCACCCCCTGGCACGGCGACGGCTTCCACCTCCACTACGTCGTCGGGCAGAACGACGGCGACCTCGCGCGCGGCGTCGTCTGGGCCGCCTCGCTCACCGCCGGGCCGGCCACGGCCGGCCACCTCACCGCCCTCGCCCTGCGCACCGGCGGACCCGGATCCGACGTGATCGAGGACCTCAAGCTCGCGGGAGCGGCGATCAACGCGCTCGCCGGGATCGACGACCCCGCCGCGCTGGAGGACCTGTGGCGGCTGAAGACGAAGATCAAGCACCGGGCGCTCCTCAAGCAGCTCGACACCGCCCTGGCGACGGCCGCCGCACGGCAGGGCATCACTGCGGCACAGCTGATCGAGCGCAGCGTGCCCGGGCACGGCCTGTCCCCGGACGGCACCCTCGTCCGCGAACTGGCGGGCCACCGCGCCCGGGTGGCGATCGAAGACGCCGCCACCGTACGGCTCACCTTCACCGGCCCGGACGGACGGACGTCCCGTACGGCCCCCGCCGCGGTCAAGGCCCGGTGCGCGGACGAACTCGACGAGCTCAAGCTCCTGGCCAAGCAGGTACGGGCCACGCTGTCGGGAGAGCGGGCCCGCCTCGAAGCGCTGATGTCGGCCGGGCGCACCTGGCCGTACGAGGAATGGCGCCGCCACTACCGCGACCACCCCGTGACCGGCGTCCTCACCCGGGGCCTGATCTGGGAGGCACGGGACGCCCAGGGCGACTGGCACGCCGTGGCACCCATGAGCGAGCCACCGGGCGAGCCCTCGCACATCCGGCTGTGGCACCCGGTCCACGCGTCGCCGGACGCCATCGCCGCCTGGCGCGCCCATGTGGTCGCCGCCGGGCTGCGGCAGCCGTTCAAGCAGGCGTTCCGGGAGATCTACCTGCCGACCCCGGCGGAGGAGGAGACCGGCGTCTACTCCAACCGCTTCGCCGCGCACATCGTCGACTACCCGAGGCTGTACGCGCTGTTCAAGGAACGCGGCTGGCAGGCCGGCTTCCTCGGCAACTTCGACGGCGGCCACGACGGCCTGGCCCGAGGCGAGTTCGGCGACGGCGGGTGGCGCGCGTGCCTCCACCACGAGCCGGCCGGCTTCGACGCCGGCTACGCCCCGGACCACGCCGCGACCGACCAGGTCAGGTTCGAGCGCCGCGACGGCCGGCGCTGGCGGGAGGTCCCGCTGGCCGAAGTGCCGCCGCTGGTCTTCAGCGAGGCGATGCGCGACGTGGACCTCTTCGTGGGCGTCACCTCGATCGCCGCCGACCCGACGTGGACCGACCGGGGGAGGACCGGTACGACGCGTACTGGCGGTCCGCGTCCTTCGGGGAGCTGACGGCGAACGCGGAGATCCGCCGCGAGGCCCTGCGGCGCATCGTGCCGCGCCTGAGGATCGCCGACCGCTGCACCCTGGAGGGCCGCTACCTGACGGTCCGGGGGGATCTCACGACGTACCGGATCCACCTGGGCTCCGCGAACGTGCTGATGGCACCGGACGACGCGTACCTGTGCATCGTCCCCGCCCGGCGCAAGGCCGACCGAGGCGTCTTCCTCCCCTTCGAGGACGACCGGCTGGCGCTGATCCTGTCCAAGGCGGCGCTGCTGGCGGCGGACTCCCGGATCACCGACCCGACGATCCTCCGCCAGATCGAGCGAGCCGCCCGATGACCACGGTGACGTTCCAGGACGAGACGGCCGGGGGCGGACCCCTCACGGCCCTGGAGATCGGCGGCCTCCCGGACCGCATGACCGCCCGCGAGCTCCTCCACCTCCGCGTCCGGGAAGAGGTGACGCGACACAACGCGGACCCCACCGCCACGCCCCTCGACCAGCTGACGGAAGCCGCCCGCGCGGAACGCGCCTTCCTGTCGAACGCCTTCTTCGTCCTGACCCCCGCCCACCAGGTCACCGAGCTGGATGAAGTCATCGACCTCACGACGACCCCGACCCTGACCTTCCTCCGCCTCGTCCAGCTGGCCGGGGGCTGACCCCGGCCGCCGACCGGGGACGCGGGAGGCGGCGGGGGAAGACATCGCTGCGGAGCTTCCCAGCCCCCTGATCACCGAGTCGGTCCGTCATTTGGGCCCCATCACGCGTGTCGGCCTGGACGCGAGCGCCTGGGACGAACTCCCCACGCGCCTGACCATTGACGACCGTATTGTGAACATCGACTCCTTCCCCGTCGGCGACGACACGGTCCTGATCACCCGTGGCGACCGGGACCACTTCTCCCTGCTGGTGGTTCCGCCACAGGCAACTTCTGATGCCGCGCGCGCCGCGATGGCCAAGGCGGTAGAGGCCGGCAATGTCACGGGGGCCGAACAGATCCTCATTGACACAGGCACCAATCCGGATCGTCCGGGGCGCGCGGAGGATGCGGGCACGTCCGAGAACCCGACGATCCGACGTGACGGTGCGGCCGGGGCATGATCGTCGCTGGGCTTGTGTGACAGCCGGGTGATCAGGGATATCGTGAAGATATGTCGGTTTATGTCAAGCTTGTGCTTGAAGCGCGGTCGCCTGCGGAGCCCCCCCAGGGGCCCCTGGAGATGCAATACGAAGACAAGCCAGGGCTGGCGACGTACGAGTACGACGTGCACGCCAGCGGGGCCTTGCGGATCTTGCGCGTCTCTGAGAACACGCCGCACATCATTGAGGGATTTTTCGGGCCCGGCGCATGGCTGCAGGTCACGGGCACGTATCTCCGAACGGGCTCCCAGTACTGATCGGCGGTCGGTGCGCGTTCGACCGGGGCGCCCATACGCATAGAGATCGTGGCGTACCGGTGAACACAACGACCCCGGCGCATTCACACGCCAGGGTCGCCCTTCCAAACTGCCGCACGTGAGAGTGCGCCAGTCCACCCCACATTCTACTACTGCCGAATTCCCGACGCTGAGACACGATTACCGATAGAGCCACATCCCGCGCCTGCCGTACGTCCGGGCGCGCGCCGGTATGGCCGTATGGGTCCCGCCCACGGGGAACAACCCGAGCCCCGCGGACGAGGGTGCTGTCGCGGATCGCTCGGGTGACGCCGGGCGGGCCGGGTTCGCCCGCCCCAGCCGCCTGCCGGCCGCCCGATCGGGTACGGGCCGGTAAATCACCCCCAGGCGGTTGCCGGCGGCCAGTCGGCCCGGCGGGCCCGGGCGGTGTCCGCTCGCTTGAGGGCCTCCGCAGCCGCACAGCCCGTATCACCGCGGCTCGCCGCCGCGCGAGGCGGAGTCTCTCCCGCGTGCGGACGGCCGGTGGGGTCGGCGTCTCCCGTGCCCGCTCCGGACTGGAACGATTCCACGGTCAGCGGGGCCTGGGTGGTGTCGACCGGGAGGTGCAGGCGGGTGCCGCCGTCGGGGGATGCCGGGTAGCTGCGCTGTTCCGTACCCGGGCGAGCGCGGTCCGGGGCGGCGCCGTCCGGACGATGTGCGCCGCGCACGGCGGGCGGTCCGTGACGGTGACACGACGGGGCGAGGCCACCAGCCGTGCGGGTCGCTGGACACTCGCTGCCGTCGCGCCTGTGGTTCGCAGCCGACGACGGCTTCCGCCTCGCGGCTCTTCCTGAACCGTCCCGGCCGGTGAGTCAGCGGAATCGCCTGTGTCTTCCTCTGGGACGGCGACGGTCCGGCGACGGCGGTTCGGAAGGAGATCGCCGTAGCGGAAAGCGGCGATCCGCTGGTCATGGCGCTCGTTGAGCGCACGGATGAGGAAGGTACCCACGACGATCATCGCGACGAGCACGGCCAGGCCGACGAGGATGTTCATCACGCCCACATCCCCCCGGCGCGGCCCGGCATCATCGCGGCCGCATCGGCCACGGACGGAGTTCCGCCCTCCGACTCCCAGTCGGCTTCACCTCTGCGGTCGATGCCCATCGCGCGAAGGCGTTCGTCGTCCGCCATGAGACCGCTCGCGGTGAGCCGGCATCCGGGGTCGCCCGCGGCTGCCATCAGCCGGGTCGCTGCGGCCAGATCACATTCCGGCGGAATGACCAGCAGATCCAGACGGCCGGTGGTGTAGGAGAGCAGCAGCAGTTTGTTCGGGTCCTGTTCGGCGAACCACCCGACGTGGACGACATGTCCCGAGGCGGGCACCCTGTGCGGGATCACAGGCCAGAGCGAGGGGTGCACCGCGACTCGGGTCACCCGCGCCCAGCGGCGGTCCAATGTGTCGATCAGCGCCGGGAGTTCACGGGTGAGATCGCGAGAACGAGGCCACCAGGCTCCGTCCAGAAGACCCCGGGCGGCGCCGGCCGGCTTCAGTGCCAGCCGAGGCGGGGGCATCGGTGGTGAAGAATCCTGCCCATCAGCGACGAGCGGTCGATCGAGTACGACATCCATGACACGGACCTGACTCCGGGCGCGTTTTCCCGCTTGCCCGAGATGGTCGTTCGCCGGGAACGACACCGGCATGAGGGCCCGTGTGCGAAATGCTCCTGGTACTTCAACCGTACTCCGATGGGGACCCGACGGGGCCCCGGTTCACTCGCGGGTTTTCGAGGTCCGGGCGTCGGTGACCGCGATGAGCCCGTGGAGAAGCAGCTCCTCGACGGAGACGTGGTCCGGATCCGCCGTGGCGAGGGGCCGCTGGACCAGATCCCGAAGTACGAGAGCTTGGTCCCGGGGCAGCAGCCTCGGGTCCCGGTCTGTGTGGGCGGCCAGTGGCGTGACGGCGTGGCCTGGCACAAAGTCCGGTACCGCGACGGGCGGCACGCAGTCCAGGTGAAGGTGACGTTCCTGGAGGGCGACGGCTTCCCCGTCGTGTATTGGCGGAGTATTGGTGGAACCCGGATGCGATTCGGCTCGTCCGCTGATCGTCGGCCCGGGCCTGGTAGGAGGCCCGCCTGCCAGCGCTACCGCTGGCGGCATCGCCGCTCGCCCGGCGGCCCTACGACCTGCGGCACTCGGCGCTGTAGACGTGGCTGAACGCCGGCGTGGACGCCACCGAGGTCGCCGAACGGGCGGGCAACAGCGTGGAGGTGCTGCTGAGTCGGTACGCGAAGTGCATCGACGGCCGGCAGGAGGTCGCGAACCGCCGCATCGAGGACCTGCTGCGCGAGTACGAGTGACGATCCGCGGAATTCTGCGATCCTGGCCCCTTGACCTTTCCGGGGGCCTTCGCCGTTTTCAGGGGCTGACCTGGGCCGATGCTCCAAGATCCTGTCCACGTACTGTCCACAGACCCCGTCCTACGCCCACCTTCGGCGGCATACGGCTGCGCATACGCAAAGACCCCGCACTCAGCGTCTTGGCTGGTGGCGGGGTCTTTTGGCACCTCGTGCGAGGTGCCCCCGGCGGGATTCGAACCTGCGCACACGGCTCCGGAGGGCCCTTTACCAGGAGGCACAAGCGCTGGTCACGGCTTCGCAGCATCGCCTTGCGGCTTACCCGTCCACAGGTAGTCCACGTCTGTGAGATAGGGTGCCGCGTCACCGTGACCAGCTACAAAGAAGCACGCCGGAGGCGCGCGTGCACGGCTTGGCTACTCAGTGCGGCTGGTCCACCGCCTTACAGACAGGGAGACATCGCTTGGTTGGCAGTAAAAGCCCTGAAGCCGCTCTGTGAGGCCGCCGGCATCGAACAGTAGGTCTCCGCGGCCTCGGAGCGCTTCAGCGCCTGCCCGCCCGAGGATCGTCATCGAGTCTTGGGGGGCCTGGACCTTGAGCGCAACACGGGCTGTCAGGTTCGCCTTGATGTCTCCCGTGATGACCTGAACGCTTGGTCGTTGCGTCGCCAACACTAGATAGATGCCGAGCGCCCGAGCCATCTGGGCGAACCGCTTGATGTTCTGCAGAAACTCCTGACGCGTATTCCGGGGGAGAGAGTCGGCGAGGTCTGCGAACTCGTCGACCAGGACGACCATCTGCTGCAGCTCCTGGGGCTGACCGCCAGCTGCGTAGAAGTCGAGAGCGTTAAACACTTCGGCATCACGGAGGATGGAACGGCGATGCTGCAGTTCCCCTTCGAGCGTGGATGTGAGAATCTCGACTGCCTCATGGGGGTCCGTGACGATCCGATTGTTCAGCAGGTGCGGTAGCCCCTGGAAGGGCTCGAAATCTACGTGCTTTGGATCAATGATCAGCAGACTCAAGTCCCGGGGAGCGCGAACGCGAATCAACGAGCACAGGAGTGCCTGCAGCAGTACGCTCTTCCCGCTGCCGGTCGCTCCGGCCACTAGCAGGTGTGGCAGCCGTGCAAGGTCTGCTACACGGACCTCGCCGTCCGGGGCCACGCCTACCAAGAAGGGCAGCGCTCCTGGCTGAGCAGGTGCATCCAAGGCATGCTCGTAGTCGGCGTACCGAATGGTTTCAGGCCTGGACCTCGGGACGTCAAGAGTCACGTAATAGGGCTCTTGATCAATGAGCACACCCTCGGCTACACCTGCTTCCCTGCCTAGGTCGAGGGCGCGTCCCTGGAGCCCTGCGAGAGTCTGCTTGCCCAACAGGCGGGTCCGCAGCCTGATCACACCCGGTCCGACCTGGGCGAGATCAGGCCGGAAAGGTTCAACCGCCAGGCCGTATTTGGCCGCGGCAGCGTCCATTTCCCCTGCCACGCGCGCGATTTCCTGGTCCGCGGCGGAATCAGGTGTGAACCGGGGCGCGGCGGAATTGCCCGAGGCACGTTGTGTTGGTTCGAGGCGGGCCTCGCTGCTGGCGGTGCCGACTTCACCCAGGAAGTTGGGCGTCGTATGCGAAGCTGATCCATCCTCGATAGGTGCAGGGACCTCAGGGCCACTGGGCTGTGCCGGTTGTTGTGGGACCTCCTGCTTCCCTGGCGGCGGTGGACTAGAGGACGGCCACGAGGGGCGCCGCCAGTCGTCAGGGACGCTGACGCCGTGTCCTCGGGCGAGGGTCGCGACCGCAGGTCGGCCGAGTCGGAGGTAGTCGAGAGGAAGGCCGGCCCCTGGGAGGGTCCCCTGCCACACTGCAGAGGTGTTCTGCCCTTCGACGCTGATGAGAGCGCCCCTGCGGGGCGAGTCCCCCATCGTGTAGCTGAGGTCGAGCGAGAAGTCCCCGTTATACAGGGCGAGAAGTGCCAGCTCTACTTCCGAAGGTGGGATGTGTTCACCGAGTCCGAATGCATTCGCTCGCGCGGTTGCAGACCGCAGCAGGTCGCTGAGATCCCGGGCGCGAAAGGAGCGACCTGGGCCGTCTGTATTGAAGATGCGCTCGAGCCATTCGACGGTTCGTTCCAGCTGAGTACGCGCTTCGTCAAGACCGGGGACGCCGCTGGAGCGGTACTTGACCTCGATCAGGCGGGCGCTGATGCGCAGGTGGCCCGGACTGCCCAGTGGCAACCACATCTGCAGGAGATCGTCGCAAGCTGGTGCCGGCGGGCGGGGAAGGCCCTTCTTGGGCAGCGCGGCGAACAGCTCGTCGAGAGGGACGAGCAGCCCTGCGGTGCGCACCCCGCCGTCTTCGAGCAGCCCAAGGGTTCTGTCACCGCTTTCCAGGAGCGATACCGCAGCGATGGTGCCGACTCGCTCAGCTACATTGGCCGCACTGGCTCTGAGCAGGTCCAAGGACCACCTGCCGCTGGTGCCGTTCAGCAGTCTGAGGAACTCGTCCAGGGCTGCCCCGGGCGGCTCGCCTATCCCGGTTAGCGCGCGGGCCACGGCTTGGCGGTAAGGCTCGGTGCGTTTGGTCGCGGTGATGGCGTCGAGGCCTGGAGTACCGGGGTCGGGTTCTTCGTGGTGGACGAGGTATTTTGCGCTGGGACTCCCCGAGTGGTTGTTGAACGCTTCCAGACCCAAGAGCTGGTCTAGGTGCACAACCCAGACACTGCGGTCGTAGACGGCGGCCATGAAGTCGCGCTCGACGCGGGTCGTAGGCATGCTGGTCACCCCGGGCCGCATCAGGCCGCCGGACATGCCGCCCACCAGCTCCAACCCGCGCTGCATGAGGCTGAGTAGCACTTCGGTCGGCTTCGGCCCCTCGGACATCGCCACCGGGGCGGCGAAAGTCCCCCAGGAGAAGCTGCTCTCATTGGCCCCTGGGTGGGCTAGCCGTGCGGGACTCGTAGCGATGCCCCGGCTCCACGTCGAAGGAGCTCGGTCATTCATATCCACCTGGGTAGGTGTGCGCTGCAGGTTGCTGCGCATCACGAAAGTCAGATGTGTGAATCCATTGGCATCACCAGGCTTGACCAAGGTGATGCGCACACGGCTTCGGATATATTGATCGAGTTCACTGTCATTAGTCAGCAGCGACTCCAGTCCCGGGCGCTGGACGGTCTCGTCGCTTACCAGGGTGATATTAAAGTCAGGCTTTGGGGCATGCGGATCTTGCTGCGCGAGCTGATCCCGGAAGAATTCACGCAGTGCCCGGTGGACTTGTCTTCCGTCCCCGGGTTCGACGAAGGTGACAGAGATGCGCTGGCCCGGGTGCCTGTAGTCGGGGTACACCTTCAGGAAATGCTCCAGCCGTCGGCTAATGTGACGGTAGTCCGGGTCTGGCTGCACGCTTCCGGCTGGTGCTGCCTTGTAGCGGCGCCACAGGAGGGGCGCCTCGGTGGAGCATTCGTACCAGCTCCGTTCAACCGCTAGGACGGGCATCAGATGCCGCTGCGTGACTGAGCGGAGGTCGTCTCCCAGCACTTCACTTGCTCTCGACCGCCATCCTTCTAGCGTGTCCGACACCGCCAGCGCGAATGCAACAGTGACCGGGTTGGTAGGTGCGAGAAGGATTTCATCTGGTGCAGCACCGAAGACCGCGTCGCAGAGGACAAGCCTGCTGTGCTCAGGCTGGATCTGCGAATCGCGCGGGAGCTGATTCAATATTGCAGCGAATGCCGTGATGTAGGCTTCTGCGCTTCCACGGTGGTCCCCTGCCACGACAGCATGGACGCTCCCCTGGCCGTGTAGAGCTTCGAAGAACTCACGCCGGGCGTCGAGGAAGTCGCGGTACGCCTCCGCAGGCAGCGCCGACGTGTCCAGGCGCTCCAGGCGCGCGGGAGTCAGCGCTACGGAGCCGTCAGTCGATACCGCCTCGATGTTGTAGGCAAGCCATTCAGGGTGGTTAAGGATGGCGGATTCGAGGGCCAGGCCATCCAATGTGGACGTGAGCCGCTGCGAATTCAACGGGTAGTGGTCGGTTCCCACCTTCAGGCGACCGACACCGTAGCCAGTGGCACCCACGGCGGCCGTTCCCGCTGTCTTGGCTGCATGGAGCGCCGCATGCGCAACGCTCGGCTGCGCAGGCAGTGAAACCCTGGTCCCTGACGCGCCGCCGGGCTCGTCGTCGGTGTTCTCGTTTTCATCCTCGTCTTGTCCACCAGCCTGTCCCTCGTTACCGCTTTCGGGGAGGTCTGCGGGCCACTCATCCTCCGCTTCGCCAGTCACGTCGGCGTTCTCGCTAAAAAGCGGGATCGGGTGCCTGTCAGCGTAGAGGGAGCATCGTGCGATCCAGGGGCTCTCAGGGTCTGGCTTTTCCAAATCGCATGTGCCGACAGGTGTGCCTCCGGGGCGTACGGCGAGAACCGCGGGGACGCCTTCACATCGGAAAGCGGCGTTTGCCGGCTCGATCCGTAGGTCCTTCTCGACAGGGAACCATTCGCCGCGGCCGGTGTACACGGCCACGGGTAGCTGGTCGCCCCCAGGTACATGCACGACACCGAACGCCCAAGCTGCGCCAGGCTGCACGGTCACGTGCACTAGCCGCTGCTCAGCGTCCACGGGACATGGGGAGTGGGTGCCGTCGTGCCACTCCACCCGACTTTGTGCTGCGGGGCCCGGTTCACCTACCAGCCGTACGGAGAACGTACCGCCGCCCGGCAGCCATACGACAGCCGTGCTGCTACTGGTGATAGCTGCGCGGCCCCCGTTGATGCGGAGAGGTCGGGCGATCCCGAGCGGTGTCCTGGAAGGTCTGCGCTCTGGAAGGTGCGTGAGTGGGATCTTGGACCAGTCCAGTCCTCCGTAGGCGTCCCGGGCGGCGAGGACGACTTGAAGGGCAGGGTGCTCTGCGTTCCTGGCCCATCGGCCCATCTCGGCGCGGAGATCCTTGTCTGGAGCGGTCCACTCTTCCAGGCGCATGCGCCAGTCGATGTTCCGCTTGAGTCTGTCGGGATCCGCGGCGTCCTGGTGCGGGTCGGGGAGGTAGCAGCCGAGCTGGTGCAAGGCGGCACCGGCAGTGATCACGTTGTCACACTTCGCCAGCAGCGCAGCCGCCCCAGCCGTCTCCGGGACATATGGCAAGACCCTTTTGTCCTCGGCCGTCTCCACGGCCTGGAAGATGAGACGCTCTATGGCGGCTCCGCGAGCCGCTAGCTTGCACAAACCGGCTGGCGACAGTACCTCCTCGTTGGCCAGGTCCCGGCTTGCGGTGGTGACGGTATCGATGGGAGTGTCCGACAGGATTAGGAGTACGCGACTCCGCCCCTGTGTATCCAGCTGTACGTATTCATCACGCAGCCAGGCGGCGAAGCCGTCGCTGCCTGCATTCTCTGATTCAGCACCTACGAGGTAGGGAATGATCAGCGGTAGCCGAGGAGAGCCCTCGGCTCCCGGTGCCGGCAGTGCCTCAACGCTCCTGACCGTTACGGATACCGGAGCTGAGAATGCGAGCGTAGGCCCGGTCGAGCTTTGCCGCATCAAAGCTCGGTGTAGCTCTTGGGGGCTGATTCCCGCGGTGGTGCTCACATGCCATCGCGTGTCTTGAGTCTGCTTAGCAGCGAGCTCTCTCACGGCCTGGGCGGCGATATCAGCCGACAGGTCCCGGATGTTGTGGGGTTCAGCGGTTGTAGCGGACATACGTTGCCTCCCCGGCGTCGCTGAAGCGGACAAGCAGGCCAAGTCGTTCCAGGGACTGGGTGAGCCGTTCGCGTTCCGCGGCATCCTGCGGTTGCAACCCGTACTCTGCCAGGCCGGACAGGAATGACTCGAAAGACACAGGCTCGTCCCGGCAGACCAGGCGGACCAACAGTGTGAGCAAGTCCTCGTCGACCTCATAGAAAGTCATGGACGTGCCGTTGCGGCTCAGCAAGCCGCCCACCTGGTGGAGCATCAGCTGGTTGACTACGTCCCGGGACTGCTTGCGCAAGTCCGAGCGCCGCAATCGGGTGACGTTCTCCCTCAGCGCGAGTAGGCCACTGCGACCGCCACCGACGTCTGCGGCCTGAAGGAGTTCCTCCAGCGTTGGGTGCGGCATGCCTTTGGTTCGCATGGTTGTTTGGGCCCAGTGGGCGTGGTGGTGTAGGACAGTGACCGCTGCGGCACCGGCGTTGAAGCGTCGGCGCAGCTCAGCGTCGCCCGCCAACCCGTCTGCAAGTCGTGTCAAGTCGGGCCTGTGCGCTGCTGGCCCACCGAGAGACTCCCACACCCGCGCGGCTAGGTTCGCGGTGATGAGTGTGGCTGGGAGGGAGAGCAGGTGCTTGCCGTCGACTTTCTGCCACGACGTGTGGCAGGCATCGCGGCGTGAGACCGGCCGGTAACCGCCAGTCCCGGTCCGGAACATGAGCTGGCCGGCCAGAGGGCAGTTTGCAAGCCCTTCGCACCTGTACGCCGCACCAGGAGTGGGTAGTTCATGGGCAGCAGCGACGGCACGGTCAAGGCGCGCGCTCTGCACGACGGCGACCCGGTACATAAGCAGGCTGGCGTGGAGACTGATCAGTACCGTGACCCAGCGGACGAAGTCAGGACGGGGAAGTTCCGTCGCAAGGAGTGTTCTGAGGTCGCGTTGGAACCGATCGAGTTGAGGTTGGCAGAACGAACCGTATGCGAAGTCTTCCCCCAGGCGATCCAGATTTCGGTCGATGAGCACGTCGGCAAGAGCCTTCTGGTCGCGTACACCGCTGAGCTGGCGGGCGGCTTGGAGCAGCACACTGTCCAGCCGGGTCACAGCCGAGTCGTCATTCAGCTTGTCCAAGAGCTCCTGCAGCAGTGCCTCATCGGGCTTCTCTCCCTTCCAGCACAAGAACGGCAAGAGGTCGCCGGCGAACATCCGGTAACCGGTGTACGCCTTCGGTGTGGGTACCCCCTGCACTGTGGATCTCTTGGTGTGGCTGAATCCGTAAGGGAGATCTGTCTGCAGCGGGAGGAGGAACGGGGCCTTGTCGCGGGTGTAGTAGCGCTCACGCAGGGCGCCGGCGAGCGCCTCCTGACCGTCGGGGTCGTTCACCCGAAGGAGGTCGGGTAGCTGCTCGTACAGCTCAGCGTCCAGTGCCGGCGCTTGCTGTCCCGCGGGCCGGGTTTCTTGCAGCATCCGCCAGAGAAGGCGGTCGCGGGAGTCACCGCGGGGAACGCTGGGCAACATGCCGGCGATGCCGAACAGCGCGCTGTCCTCACCGACGAGTTTGTCAGGAAGACGCACTGGGCGTCCGTCAACGCGCAGTACCCCGTCCATCCAGGACAGCGGGACACCGGTGTCCCGGGATACGGCCTCAAGAGCCTCTGGGGCGTGGCCGGGATCGGCGTGCCAGGGTCTTGTCGTCATGTCAGCTGACCTCGTAGACGTTGAGTAGATCGCCGCCCCGGGTGCGGACGTTCGCTGCTCGCCAGTGCCGTCCGGCATTTGTGTCACTGATGAGCAGGGCGTTTGCGGGATTCAGCGACAGTTCGAGGACGGCAGACTCGACCGCACGGCGTAGGCCGTGGAAGCGCTCGAGGTCGTCCGTGCCGGGCAACGTGCCCGCGGCGGCTGCCTGGAGGAGCCGCCATATGGGCAGGGTGATCTCTAGGTGGTGTCTGCCCAGGCGTACTGGCAGGGCGAGCGGTCTGTAGCGCAGGAGATCCGCGCCGACAGGGTTGCTTTCCAGATGTGGGTCGGCTGTGATCTCCAGCAGGTTCTGGGAACTTAGATTGGCCCCAACCAGTACGTCGTATTTTCTACTTTGGCCCGGTTTGTCAACAGGGAGAAATGTATCGGCCCCAACTTTTCGACCAAAGCCACGGGCGAGCCCGATGGCGAGGGTCTCCATGATTCTCATATCGGCCGCAGGATCCGGGGGCCCGTCGAAAGCAGACAGTGCTGCGTGGAAGCCCTCGTCCGGGCTGGAGCCGGGGGTGAGCTGGGCCGCGAGCCAGCGGGCGCGAGCTCGGTACCTACCGGTAAGCCCTGGACCTGCGGCAGCATGCGCGGCAATCGTCCGCACCGCTTGCCGCTTTGCAGGCTCAGCGACGCCCAGGAGAGCGACCAACCGGTCCGCGTCATCCGCAGGATCGATACCAGCAGAGGCTATCTCTTCGTGTGCTTCGGCATTGGGCTGCAGGGTAGGGTCCATCGTGAGCAGGCTTGCTGCCAGTGGCTCGTTGCGCGCCAGAATTTCCAAGGCGGCGCCGGGCAGGAGGCCGTCGCGCAAGCGCGAGCTATCCCCCGCGGTAAAGGCGTCCGCCACGTCTTCGCAGGGGTCTACGCCGTGGGCGCCTCCCAATACGAGCGCTGCTGCCAGAGCCCACAGTTCGCGGGGGGAGATGTTCCGTCCGCGTTCATGTGCGGCGAGTGTGACAGCGCTGTCGAGGACGGTTCCGGTCTCGTCGGCGGAGACGAGCTCAGCATTGGTGCGAGGCCAGCACCACTCGCGCACTCGGCAGGAGTCGCACCTTGCTGCGCCTGCTAGTACGCCGGAAGGGTCGTCCGGGTCCAAGGCTTTGAGCATGCCCAGGAAGAGAGCCTCGGGGCCGCCGGCAGTGCGGCGCAGGTCGAGATTGAGCACGAGGACCGCATCGCCCAGCCACCCCATGGCATCGGCAGCAGGTGCGGCGCGGGGCACTCCTAGTCGGCTCAACAGGATGTTCTCCAGCACAGTCAGACCCGGTGCTTCCTCGTCCTGGCGAACTTTGTGGAAGAAGCGCAGCGCCATACCGGTATTGAGCGCGATCATGCGGCTGGGCCCGGTGGCCGGCACGGCCCCGTCGGCGAAAGGGGAGAAGAAGGAGGCGAGTCGGGATACCTGCTCTTGGCCAGGAGACTCAGAATGCGTCGCATCGGCGATGACCTCACCGAACAATTCGGGGGCGGCGTCGCGGAGGCGGGCCATGAGTGCTGTTTTGCCCGTCCCCGCACTACCGCCGAACACGATGAGTGCGGGAGCGCTGCTGCCTCGGAGCAGCTGCAGCAGCTTCTGCTCTAGATCGTGGTCCGGCACATGGCTTCTTAGCTGGACTCCGTCCATGCCTTGATCACGCACGACGCTGCTGGTGGAAGAGCGCAGCAGAGCAGCGACTGGAGCAAGGGGACTAGGGTAGCCAGGTTCCCAGGGCGGGTCAGTCAGAGTACTCACAGTTCTCCTCGGCGATGGTTTCTAGGTAGCCTTCTTCAGCGAGGCGGCGGACGGTCACCCAGCCTGGCGCGCCCAGACGGCTTGCAACGGCCTCGGCAAGCGCAGGCGCCCCCCCGACCGACCACATCCCGTCTCCGGAGTACCGATTCCGGAGGTCCTCTGCAGCCCGGTTCAGTAGCTCAGAGGGGGCGAGCAGGTAGCAGGCAACTGCCGTGGCCGCGTCCTCCTCGGTGTTCGTCCGTGGGTAGGTACATGAGGTGTGTCCGTACAAGGTGTGTGCAAGGGTGTGCGCGGTAAGGAATCTCTCGAGTGGTAAGCGCTGAGGCGACGCTGGTTGAACTGGAATGGTGATCAGAGCTCGGCCTTCCCCCAGCTCGACGGCAAGACTCCGTCCGTCTGCCACATCCACGTGCAACCCGGCGGCGCGGCAGAGCGGATCCAGTTGCACGCGGTGGTACTGAGCTGAGCCGGCCCGCTCCCAGAGCTGCTCCCCAAGAGCCGCGTGGTGTACGGCGGCGACGGCGCGAGCTGTCCGGTCGACTAGGCGCCTCCCATTCAGAGCGAGATGAAGCGGGCTCAGCAGTTCCGCGGCACACGGCGGGACGACGCGTGCTGCAGCTAGGACCCTCCCCTCCGCTGCGAGCTCCGCATCCAGTGCGATCAACACGTCGATGGAGACCCCCGTGCGCCGACCGCGCTCAAGCCGAGACAACTGGGAGGCACTGATACCTGCGGCGGCCGCGAGATCTGCCTGCCGCTGCAACGCGTCACGGCGAAGCGTCCGTATCAGCGCCCCAAGTTCCTCGTCCGGCCAGGCCGACGATCTGCGCCGACGCCGCCGTTGCTCTCTCGACATGCGAACAACGTCCCACACACGATCTGGTGCGTCGAGGTCAGCAGTTGCCCTAAAGCGCAACTTGCCGATAAGGCAAGCTGGGCCCTTGGAAGAACCCGCCTCAGCGCCTCGGACTCGAGGCAGCTTCTTCTGTCGTATCGCGCTGCAGCACTATGTCGACCGAGCGGTGACCCTGCACCGATTGGCGATGCTCGATGGAGAGCCTGAGCTCGGCAGGAGTAGGCCAGGGCGCCTGGCGGTGGATCATGCGGTGGCAGTTTGCGCAGATGAGAGCGAGGTCGCTTAGTTTGGTTCGGCCTTCGCCGGCCTTGTGAAGGGGCACGACGTGATGGCACTCGATGTACCCGGCACCTCGCTCGCCGTAGACCTCCTCGAAGTCGAATCGGCATGCCTCGCAGGCGAGACTTCCACCCTTCCTTAGAACAGAGTCGATCTTCTTCTTGCGCAGGCTCTTGTTCCGTTCCCGTGCCAGGTGCCGACGCATGAGCAAGCGTCCTTCGGCGGCGCTGAAGTCGTCGTCGAGCTCCTCACCGCCTGCCAGGTCAAGGCCCTGAAGCTCGCCTGACGCAATGCCCTCCCGGATAAGTATTGCGGCCTCGGCCATCTCATCCGGGCGGGCCAGGAACTCGTTGAGGACCTCGGCGTCGAGGCTGCCGCCGTTGGTGGGCTTGCCGCGGTACTGGGGGTGCCGGGTGGCGATGTCGAACGTCTTGCGGGCCACGCCGTTGGGGTTGCGGAACTTCTCGTTGCGGTCGGCCTCGGCGTGGAGCGGCAGCAGCTGCAGCAACGCGGACAGCTCGACGACCTGGCTGGCCTGCGCGTCCAGGCCCCTCCAGCCGTTCTTCATGACCAGATCGCAGGCCAGGATGATCTCGTCGCGGGCCCAGTCGGGGTTCTTGGCGGCCTTTACGTGAAAGCCCAGGCGCTTCAGCCAGGCCGCTGCGTGATCCTTCCCGCCGCTGAACTCGCTGGGAGCCAGCGCCCGCTCCTGATCCCACTTGTGTGCCACCCCGGCGATCGCCTTGGAGTCGTAGTCCCGGCCCTCGTGCACGAGGACATACGCACGGGCCTCACCAAAGCCGTACTTCGACAGGAACGCCTCGCGTCCCAACTCGTCATGCTCGGCAGTCGCCTTGAGCACGGACTTCCGCGTGATCTCTCCTTTGCGCATGAGCGAAGAGTACGGCGAGGAACTGACAGAGCGGATGCCAGCTGCCGTGCCCGATGAGGCGCTGATGGGTGACCACTGCCTTGTAAGCCTGGTGGTCGGGGTTTTCGAGGGTGCGCAGGTCAGAGCGGCCGTGAAAAGACCCCAGCTCGGTCAGCAATCTCGACCGCGGCGAACCGCCGTTGCCCGTGGTTGACCGCCTGGAGTGGCACGGCTGTGGCACGCCCCATATGAGTCCTGCTCCCACACCGCTGCGTGGGTTGGCTCCTGGTTGCGCTCTGCCGTGGAACTCAGGTGGCGAACTGGTGGTGCAGCTGGCCTCAAGGCGCCGACACTTGTCGGCTTCGAATGTCACAATCCGCGCATGCTCATATCAGCGCTCCCCAGTACCAATCGAGAGAACCTCTGCAAGTCCCTGGCCGAAGTCCACGCACTTCTGCAGGACGTCCGCGCCGCAGGGCCTGGTCCCGCGCGAAGTCGCCTCTTCCGGTACCTCGAGTGGGCAAGCAAGGCCACTGACCGCCTCCGGCACCAGATCAGCCCGGCCGACATCGACCGCCTTGTCCTGACCCGGAGGTACGAGCTGCTGCTCTCAAGCTTCGGCAGCTCGGCCGGGGCCTCGTCCGAGAACCTTGTCAACAGCCTTGTAACCCTGGAAACCGACGAGCGGAGCGCAGCCTTTGAGGAAGCCATGGAGGCCCTGAACCGCCAGATCACGAGATGGATTAGGCCCGCTGCCTTCGTGGTGGCCGACAGCAGCTTCTACATCCAGCATCCGGAGAAGCTGGAGGAAGCCGATCTGGCCGCGATCTGCAACCTGCGCGAGGAGCCGATCCATCTGCTCTTCCCGATGGTGGTCGTTGACGAACTGGACGGCCTGAAGCAGTCCAACAAGACGCGGTGGCGGGCCGGCTATACCCTGGCGGTGCTCGACCGCATCCTCGGGGAGAGCGGTACGTCTGGTACAGCCATCCTCCGTGAGGAGGACTACACCCCGCTGCAGTCCCAAGGGATCCCCCGGGGCGAGATCACGGTGGAGATTCTCTTCGACCCGCCCGGGCACCGTCGGCTGCCCATCAATGATGACGAGATCATCGACCGGGCTTTGGCGATCCAGCCCTACACGGGCAGTGTCGTCACCCTGCTCACCTACGACACCGGGCAGGCCACGCGCGCACGTGCGGCCGGACTGAGATTCATCAAGCTACGCGACAGCGCCGGCGAGGGGCCCGAGCCAGCTAAAGCTTGAGCCACCGACCCTGGCAGACCGATCTGATCAAGGCCCAGGCTTCCGGACTCATGCCGGATGACCTGGGCCTTCGCCATGCGATGGGGCTGGTGGGCGAGGACGGTTTCGAACCGCTGACATCTGCCTTGTAAGTTCGGGCCAGGCTCCGTACGACCTGCCAGAAGACGCCTATACGGGCAACCTCTCGTCGGTCCTAGTTGTCGCGATCTGCGGTCATCCGCTGGCGTTGATGTCATCTGGTGATGTCAACCGCGACGGAGATGACGTTCTTTGAGGGCGACGGCTTCCCCGTCGCGTACTGGCACGTACTTGACGCGATCCGTTGATCACGCGGCGAGTAGTGCGGCCCCACCCAACGCGGAGGGGGGAAGGCCGCTAGGCGCCGCGACCTCGCGAAGAGGGGGCCAATCCCGCCGGCGCAAGGGTCTGTCCATGACCAGGACTGTAGCTACCATGCTGAGGGCGGAATCTGCAGCTCACCAATACTTGCCTCAACAGCCGAACGGCCCGGCGGTTCAAGGTTTTGTTTAGCAACGTCAGGGGGACTGAAGTGTCGACCGACTCCAGCGTGCCACCCGAAGCTCCTGCAGGTGATGACCAAAAACTCATCACCATACTTGTGGATCACTACGCCCCCGACTCTCGCGACCTACCAAAGAAGAAGAGACTATTACTGCTCGGCGTTTTGGTAGGTATAGCAATCGTCACCCTTCTAACGACCCTGCTCGTCGAGAACTATTCAAATCTCCTATTTTCTGGCCCAACGGTTCGTAGGGAAGATGAGGTTCAGAAGAAGCTCGACCTGGAAGGCGAGCCGTTCACTGCTCAAGTAACTGAGCCTGTATTTGACCCCACTGTCACGCCATTTGATTTCGTGTTTGATCACTTGCTGACGCCCGCACAAGAAAGACGTATGCAAGAATTCTCCGCCGAAGAGGTGGATGAACTGTGGGATTACCTTTTCTCCATAGGTGGTCGTATGGTTGAATACCCTACCTCCGGTGTTGGCACTCACTCCAGCGGATTCAATCTACACCTGCAGAGCGATAGGCAAGCGCCATTGACCTTGACTGATCTTCGAGCGCGGGTCCTTAGTTGCGCCCCCTCGAAGGCTATAGCGGTGGTACGAGTACCACCACAAGGCGGGGGTGGCTATATTGGAGTCTTTTTCAACCTCGCCGAGCACAAGCCCGTAGCGAGAATCAGCGAACCAACCGAGAAGTACGGCAAGCCTTTCTTTCGTGATAATGTCATAAACCTCGGGAATGGCGAAAACTCGGGGAATCTTCGCATTGAAAGTATTGTGGAAAGTGAAAGTTGTGACTGGGAGATTGAGTTGGAATATGCCGATTCTTTGGGGATTCACGTCAAAACTCTAAAAAACAAGAATCTTCCATTTCGGACTGAGGCGCTTCCAAGTAATCCGAGACAGTATTGGACGGTTTATCCATCGATTGGGGGTGGCGCTAAATGGATTAACTGCATCGACAAGGATGAAACATCTCGACGCAAATCGCGTTGCGAATAGAACTCTTCCCCATCCAAGTCTTGCTCGGGTGCAATGACGCTAGTCGCGACGTGGGTGATGGAGTAGCCGGTCTACTGAGCGGCAGCCTGGCTGAGCTGCACCTCCGGACGGAACGGCCCGCTGACCAGCGTTGACGCCGTCACTGGTTGTCAACGTTGGTCAGCGCTGGTCCACCTTCCACGGCCCCGCGGCGGCCCCGCGACGGTGTTCAACTTGCAGGGCGACACCCACCTTGGGTGTTTGCACCAAGCTGGGTACGACTTGCCGGCAGTGACTTACGTGGGCGACTTCCGGTGGTATCCGACTGCCTCGGGTTCCATGGCCGTCCCTCTGCGTCGATGTCACCTGGCGATGTCAACCGCACGGGGGAGCAGGCGCCCAGAAGGAGGGAAGGCTGCTGCCTGACTCGGCGGGCTCTGACCTACGCTGTCCGCCGTGGGTGCTCCAGCCTTTAACGGGTTTCGGCACGCAATAGAGTGCGCGGTCAATCAAAAGGGTCTTCGTTCGACTTACTTTGCCGTATCTTCTCTGCATCCCGCAGCATCGGCAAACCCGCTGACCCCATATAGAATTTCAAATGCTTATCGCCTGCGACCTCTTCTTGCAAATCTTTATTCCCCCCGAAGCTCTCAAGGCTGATATCTGGCAGCGTCAAAAAGAGGCTTACGCCAGCACTCGCCCCCTCGCGTAGAATGTGCAGACACAGCGACGAGGCGTCAGGGCTCGCAGTGAATAGTTGATGAGCCTCCTCGATGCCGATAATGACAGCTGGGTTTTCGGGTGATGGATCCTTGCAGCCACCCCCTTCCTTCCGGAATTCAAGAAGACGAACTGCGGCAGCAAGGATCTCCAGGGAGTACTCCAAGTCATCCCCAGAGAACCAGTCGACAGCCTCAGCCTCCATCAATGCCTTGAAATGTTTCTGTTCTGGCGCCCAATCCATAAGCCACAAAATATATTTACCACTCGACAGTGCGCCGAGGAGAATTAGGCTGAGGCTATTACTCTTTCCGACCCCTTTACTTCCTGCGATCACGCCATGACACACCCCCAATCCGGGGCGATGCAGGGGGACCTCCATAACTTCGCCACTCCGAGATTCCCCTACCCTCACCTTCCCTGACTCGGAGTCGTATAGCGGAATCGAGATATCAACCGGAATTACGCCGGAATGAAAATCGTCGTGAGATTCCAGTTGGTGCCAATATTGCGCAGTCCCTCGGTCTCCCATTTCAAGAAATATGGTCGCAAGATTAGACGCAGCGCTTCCATTTCCACTCTCGGCGAGTGGCACCCACGCCTCAATGGCGCATTGCGTCGCTCCGGCCATATATGCACTCATCCCAATGAGCCACCGGTCATCTTCATCCGGACACAAATTCAACGCCTCTTTCCGGATGAGTTCTGGAATCTGTTTCTGGTTCTTCTTGTTGCGTGACATGGCATCAGGGAGGTAATCAAAAGCTCGCCAGGTGTCCGCGTACTCGCCCGGAATCAGTAGCCCAGAAACTCCATACTGAACCGTCGTGGCCCAAGCTACGGCGTCACTCCAACTCTCCGGCCTCAGACTTGAGTCAGGAAGGTAATTGAGGTGCAATTCTTCGAGAACCCCGATGTCGACGGCACCGCTAAATCCAGCGCGCACGAGGTCAACGCATACTTGCACAAGGGCTGCGCCTCTTGGGTTACCACCCACTCTCTGGGCCCTGTGCCAAGCGTCCATCAAAGCCGGACCGGCCGCTAGGTATTCGGATACTCCGTACGTGGCACTACGGGTTACGGCGTCGGTGAGACGTTCGTCTGAAGACTTGGAAGCCCGGCGGATTTCTGCGACACTCCAGAGCCGACTTACCCGAATCGGATCCGCTGCTCGCAGCAGCCGGTTTCCGATCTGGCGAGATATCTCTTGCGTTGCATGGAATCCAGAAGGGTGATTTGCGTACGTCTCGAAAAGCTCATCCTGCATGGTGGCGATAATTGCGACGCGGAGCCTCATCAGCGAATCCAGTAGCGATGGGTTCATGCCTTCGCTCCCTAGAAACCCCTCCAGGTCATCCAGCCATATAAGAAACGGGCCAGAGCCGGAATTCCGAATGGATTGGGGTAGGTGCAATAGGCTTGTACCCCTTGAGGGTGCATAGACCGCATGCTCAGGCATGCATCGCTGGATTCCGTGAAATGCCGTCCTGCTTTTTCCGGACGTGGAGTCACCCACCAGCAGGACCAATCCTCCGTTTATTGCGGCGTGTTTCATCTGCAGAGCTACTTCGTGATCGACGTCGCGCAGTATGTAAGGAGGTAGCACTGGACCGTTGTCGATGGCGCGCGCCCTATGGACGCCAAGGGTCAGTGCATCAACATCGCTTACCCTAGGCCAGTCTGCAGGATTTGAAGTAGCTGTTTCTTGCAGTGTGACGTGTATCTGAGGGTTAGTTATAATCGGCGCGTTGACGTCACGTCCAACCGCAACTGATGCGGTTCCGGGCGCAGTGGTCTTTTTCCATCGCATGGATTGCCCTAGTCCACCGTGTCCACTTCGGTTGAAAGGTCGCCCTTCGCATCTCCGCCGATTGTGATACTCCCAGGGCCTGCCGCGAGAAGACCCTCGGGGGTGGTTGTCGAGGCGGTGAGCTGAGCAGAACCGCGCGTGCGGGTGCTTACTGTTCCATGCGTAGACCCACCAACTGCCACGCTCCCGGCGCCGGCCGCCGTGATGGTCACACTCTGACTCTCAGTGCTGGTAAGCCATACCTGTGCTCCAGCCCCCACAACAAGCAGGCTGCCGAGTGACACCCACCAAGCCAATCCAGCCTGGTTGGTAGCAATGTTCGTGACTACGCCAATCGCAGCGGCAACGACGACCGATGCTCCCGCCACGAGCCCCCGCTTCATGGGTACTGACACGGGCCCCTCCCAGAACCTGACGTGGTGTCGCTATCTCACGGTATCGCTCGGCTCTCCGTCTGGCTACGGCGTGGATTGGGCGCGTATCTGCCTGTCGCTAGCCGGGTGACCGCAGCCGGGAGATCGGTGGACTCTCCATGGCTGAGGCGGCCTAACGGGCGCCACGCCCCTCGATGCGAACTATGGGCTCGATGGTCGCTGAGGTCTCCCAAGGCACGTCAGGCTTGTCGCCTAGAGTTGCTGGCGGCTCCCAACGGATCTGGTGGTTGACGTACTTCGCTGCCGTACGGCAACCGCCACTCAGGCGCGTCGAAGTTGTTCGGCCTGGTCGTACTCCGCGGCCCGGAAGCTGGGCCAGTAAGTCACGTGTGGCCGCGTCCGCTTAATCATTGCGAGCAGGGTGCCGCCGTGCAGAAGACGTACGTCCACCTCCTGCCCAGCCAGCTGCGCGAGGTTGTCGACCACGTAAACGTAGTAGTGCTCGGGGTCTTCGAGGACAGCGGCCACCTGACGCTCTTCCAGCGGGATCGGCTGGGTCCGCGCCGAGCCGCTGAACGCCTTCACTTCAATCCTGCGCGGTGGGCTGTCGATGTCATAGGGGTGACCTTCGGAGCGGACGTCCCTAGGCTCGCGGCCGGCGGCCCGTTCCAGCGCCATCACATGCACGATGGCGCCTTGCTCAGTCTTGCTGTTGGACACGGTCTCCCCTCTCCGTTGTTGGGACATCGTTCGCTAGGAGGCATGAGCTTGGGAATCACTGCGTCTCTGGAGCCTCTCGCAGACTCGGCCATCGACAATGAGGCTGCTGCCCGGTTACGGAACCACGTCCAGTATCCGCCATTGACCGCACTTCTTGTCTGATCGAGCACGTAAATCAATTCGGTACTGGAACGGCCACTGGGTCACCTCCGAGATTCCATGACACGCAAATCTCTCGCGGCAGAGGTGTTGCAAGTGACGCGGCCATGAGAAAGTCCAACGACTCGCCAGGACGCACAATCGCGTCTTCGGGAAGATTGGATGCGATCGACGGCATGCCGGAAGGATCGACTCGTACCCCGGTTGCTGTGTCGTTCCCGACGTTGCGAAGGAGATAGACGTGCTTCCCCCTTCGCTCCAACATCCACTCAACCGAAGATGGACGCGGCTGGGGCGGTGCGCTGGGACGAAGTCCGTGGGTGGCGATCAGCTGTCCCAGCATCTGCTCCACCGCGAAGGCACGACGCTCCCCTGCTTCGGTCTGACGGTGGGCAAGGTCTATGGCCTCGCGCTGCACACGTGCCTGCTCCTCCTGGTCGGCCTTCGCCTTCCTCCCCTGCAGCCATGCCGTAACAGCTACCAGTAAGGCAACAAGAGTGCTGCCCCAGGTTGCGGCATCGCCGACCTCAACTGCCATGACCACCATGACGTGACCCTAGAACCGAGGGGCCCGCCCCGGGAGGCGATCGGCTGAAGATGCGTCGTGAGATGAACCGTCAGGAATTGCCATCCGAGACCAGGGCAGACCATGCACGCCGTAGATCGTCGTCATCCCACTCGTCTGCCCAGCGAACGAAGCGAACAGATGCGTCCGCGCCTAGGCTTTCGAGGTAGTTGCGGGCACCGTTGGTAAGCCTGGCGTTGCTGACAAGAAGTACGGGGGCTCCGGAGACTTCGCTCACAGCCATCATCTCCTGTACCAGTGCTGTGGGAACTGGGTTGCCGTGTTTGCCGTAGTGAGCCTCGATCACGACGTCGACGCGGCCGTTCGTCTCTACAACGAAGTCTGCTCGACGGCGACGAGGTCCCACTGGAGCCCCAGCCCTGAGCAGGCTGGTAGCTGGCAAGAAGCGGTTGATACGGTGAGCAATCGCCTCTCCGTAGACTCGTTCACTCAAGACCTGGACGGTGCGGTCCGGACGAGAAGGGGGTGCGACGGCCTCCAGCTCACTTAGCACCTGCGGTGCTTGATCTGGCGTGGATTCGATCGCGTTTCTCACGGCATCATCTCGCCGCCGCCTCGCGAAACGAAGGTTGGCTTCACCGAAACCGAGGCTATGAAGCGGCATCCCGCCGAACACCATGAGTAGGAAGACCGCTCCGGCGAGGATCAGAGCAACGCAACCTGCTTGATTGTCCGTAAGGAAAACCGCAGTACCGCCCGCCCCCAGGAGGAGCGCTCCTATTGTGGACGCCCCTATTCGGGCGCCCCGCGAAAGCTGATCGTCCTCAACCGCTTCTGCGGACTCGCGCCCGCCCTCTACCTCGGTGTCCCTGTCGATCATGCGAACATGCTGTGGGCTACCGAGGTCGATGGAGCGGCTTTGGGCGGGAGCCGCCATGGGGCGAGAGATCGGGGCCCGTAAGCTTGCCGCGACTCGGGCTGGCTCCTTGCCTGCCCGCAATAGCCCGATGTGGGCCCCGATCTTCGAGGCTCGCCCCATGGTGGCTGCGTAAAGCCGCGGAGTCGACCGCCCCAGCCACAGCGGGTTTCTCCCTTGGCAAGCCTTCGCTGTCTGGCGGGCGGCCGGCGGCCGGGCCGGAGCGGGGCGAAGACTGGAGCGTCGGCCCGAGGCGCCGGGCCGCGCGCCGCCGCGCTGTGCGCGGCGGGAGCGCCTTGAACCCGTGGAGAAGGTTGTAACTCAGCGACTGATGGCGTGCCTGATCACGGTCAGCGGGGCCGTCAAAACGGCGGACCGTCTGCATCGCTTGTGCTGGACCAGGGGCCCGCAGTCCACACTGACGTGCCGATGGGTGGCAGGTCGCTGTCGCAGAATTCGAAGGGGTTCTGCTGACCTTCGAGCCCTGAGGAGTCTTCGCCCCATGCGTCGAGGGCGTCGATGGCTCGTTCGCGGTGCTGCCAGAGTTCGCTGGTGCCGAGGACCTGCCGAACCGGGGGGACCAAGGCGGCTCGGTGGTGCTGCAGCTGGGGATCGTCCATCAGCGGGATGCACGCGGCGATGGCTGCTTCGCGAATGCGCCGGTCGGGGTCCTCTGTGAGGTCGAAAGCGGTTGTGAACAAGAGCGGCCGCATCTTGCGGATGGCAACTGCCTGCGGGTAGGCCGCGAGCGGGAATCCGTTCTCTCGGCGCGAGTCTTCTAGGTCGTCCGAAGCCGTTTGTCCTACTGAGGCAATCCACGCAAGCAGCTCGGCACGCAATGGGAGCCGCTGATCCGTAGCGAGGTTCGTGCGTGGGTCGCGCAGGATGGAGGCCACGTACAGCGCTACTGGCACGGTTGCCTCGTAGAGAGTGCCCTGGTGGTGCACGGTGCCGAACAGGAACTGCAGTCCCGCTTCTCTGGCGTTTTGATCGTCGCTGAACAGCGCGGGCAGCTGCGCTGGTACGTCTGCGGCCGGCCCGTAGGCGTGCCACAGGGAGGCCCAATCGGTGTCCGCCAAGACACGCTCGGGTGTGGGCAAGTCAACCGAAGGGAAAGACTCCTCGCCCGTCACGAGATCTGCCACAGGGGTGCTGTGTACTGGTCCGGGTGTGTCTCGATGAGGAGTGCGCGGAGCTCTTGGCGCTGCGATCCGGGGAGACCGAGGATTTCCGTCAACCTGCGGAACGTCGTGTGGGTGACCCCGCGGCCCCGGGCCTCAGCTTCAAAGCGGCTGAGCTCGCCGAGGACGTTGTCGGGGTCCAAGGGCACGGCACGCTGCTCGGAGAGCCACAGTGCCTTGTTCCGCTCGTAGTCGATCTCGGAGTATCCGCAGATCTCGCGACTGTGCCGCTCGGCGTCTTCGAGACTGCTAGTTGATACGAGGGCACGGGACAGCGTGTTGCGATGCAGCGCGTTGTCTAGGTCAACCTCGTGGACAGTCGGGCCTTCGTCGGTCATCTGGACCGGGAGGCCGGCGTCCCGGATTTCGCACAGGCCGCGCACACCTCGCGCCGCGGCACCGAGCATCGCGGTGGCTTCGGAGGGGTGCCACTCCAAAACGGACGCGATGGGCTCCACGTCCTCTGCTGTGAGGGTGTGGGCGATCGGCCCGAGAGCTTCGATGAGGTCCCCGGCCGGAAGCTCTCCGTCGAGGCCGGGACCGGCGATCAGGAGACGCACAGGCGTCTTGAGCTGTGCGCAGGCAGCGAGAGTGAGGGCGTCCGCAAGAGGGCTCTTGAGAGTGGGCTCATCGCCGCGAGCGAGGATGTCGCCGCCCACGTCCAGGAGGTCGACGGACTCGGGGGAGAGCTCGGCTATGAGCTCATCGAGTTGCTGGACCATGCCGACTGCGCCGCGGCGTGGGTCGATCAGACCCAGGGAGTGCGGCAGCTCGGCGGCCAAGCGCGGGAGGGTTGAGCCGGCGGGGGCAACGGGCTCGGCATCTGCAGGGACGGTGTGCACGCTTGGCGTCAGTTGGCGCAGGCCTGTGAAGTCGGCCGGACTGCGGGGCCCCGGCACTGGGTCGACGATCAGGCGGTCCCACGAGTAGGTGAGGATCACCGCCGGGTCTCCGGCGCCGTACAGGGAGGCGTCCAACATTGCGGCGGCGACAGCGTCGCCCCCTCCTCCGGCTGCCACGATCAACCGCGTCACGTGGCCAGCGTACGGGTTCAGGTATTGGCCACTCACCCTATAGTGGCCAGAGGTAATAGCCACTTGATGGGGATGGGAGGCTGTGATGCCGCAGATCGAGGAGGCTCAGCCGAAGTACCTCCAGATCGCGCACCACATCCGCGATCAGATCTTGCGCGGGGACCTCAGGCCGGGGGACGAGGTGCCGTCGGAGCGGCAGTTGGCGACAGACTGGAACGTGTCGCGACCGACAGCTGCCCGCTCGCTGGAAGCGCTGAGCAATCAGGGCCTGGTCGAGAAGCGACAGGGGTCTGGGACCTACGTGCGCGGCGTGGAGGTCAACCGGCGGGCGCGGGAGCTCTACGGGCGGGCCCGGCAGACCGGGAAGATCTACACAGCTGGCGAGTACGCGGTGATCACGTCTGCGGGATGGCTTGACGCTCCGGACTACGTTGCCGACGCCTTGGGCTTGGCGAAGGAGCGGCGGGCGGTGCATCGCCGGCGTGTGACCAGTAACCAGACTGGGCCTATCACCCTGTCGACGTCGTGGTTCGCGCCGGACATGGCTCAGCGGGCACCCAGGCTCATGGACCCCGAGCGTATCCAGGAGGGCACGCTTCTGTACGTGGAGCAGATGACGGGGCGCCAGGGGAGCTATGCGGAGGACCGCATGAGCGCCCGCACCGCGACGGAGGAGGAGGCGGCGGACCTCGGCCTGGAGACTGGATCGGCTGTCCTTATCGTGCACCACGTGGTCTATGACCTGCAGGACCGGCCGTTGGAGTTCGCCGAGGCCACCTACCCACCCAACCGGTGGGCGTTCGAACAGGGTTACCCGCTGACCTGATCGATTCGGGCCAAGTGTCCCGAAGCCCTTGCCTGACCGAAGTGGCTAATGCCACTATCCACGAAGTGGCTAAGGCCACTTCGAAGGAAGGGGCGCGGTGTGAGCGGTGAAAGGCCGTTACAGGACCGGAGGTCCGCCTGCCGGGGGTGCCGCGGTCGGGGCTGGAAGTTCGTCAGCTCCCGGACGTCATTGGCGTTATCCGTCGCCAATGGGCGCCCCCGCGCCGTCTCCAAGCGGCGCTGCCTTGACTGCGATGGGACCGGCAAGGAGTAACCGCGGATGGATGGGATCAGCAAGGGGCGCCGTGACCGCGGCGCTGACGACGGCGAAGTGCTCGGCTCGATGACCCTGTACCCGCTGCCTGAGTCGGTGTGCCGGGCTCGTCGCTGGTTCAGGCACTTCATCACCAAGCACGAAGTGGCCTGTTCGGTCGACGACTGTGTGTTGATGATCTCGGAGCTGGTGACGAACGCGATCCTCTACGGGCGAGCTGAGGAGGAATGGCTCGTGCGGGTGGAGTGGCGACGGGACGGGAAGTCCCTGCGGGTTGACGTGCACAACCCGGGCTTCCCGGCAAGCGTCCGGCTGCGGTACCCGACGGCCAATGAGGCCCATGGGCGTGGGCTGGGCCTGGTCGATGCCTTGTCGGACTCATGGCGTGCCGGCCCGAGCCGCTTCGGCGGGACGGTCGTGTCGTTCGAGATGGCCGACGCCTGGCCGTCGTGAGTGGGCTGCGGTCTGGCTCGTCAGCCAGCTAGCGTGCGTGTCAGCCAGCTGGGTACGCTGGTTGACCAGTTGACTTGACCGATCCCGACTAGGCGGCGCCCGTGGCGTACGAAGTGGCTGCACCAAAGTACGTGCGGCTCGCGCAGACGATCCAAGGTCGGATCGAGGACGGCACCTACCCGCCGGGATCGCTGGTGCCGAGCGAGAACCAGCTCGTGCAGGCATTCGGGATGTCGCGGCCGACTGTTGTCCGGGCCCTCGAACTGCTCAAGCGGGACGGCTGGCTGGAGTCCCGGCAGGGCTTCGGGACGATCGTGCGTGGCCGTCCGGAGGTCGTCGAGCAGCGTGACCGCAGAGGCCGCGAAGCCTTGGAACGGGACGAGTCGCGGATTCCGGGGCGCCTCGTCGAGGTGGGGGAAGTCCAGGTCCCGCGCCGAGTCGCGTCCTTGCTCGGCTTGTCGCAGGGAGCCAAAGCGCTCGTGCGCCGCCTTCTGGTCGAGGAGGACGGTGAGCCCGTGGAGCTTGCTTCTTCCTACTTCCCGGCCGGCTTGGTCGAGGGGACTGAGCTCGGCAGCTCCGAACTTCTGGCTGAGAGCCCGCGAGCGCATCTCGAAGCGCGCAAAAAGGTGCGCTTCGATCACGTCACCGAGCGCGTCTCGGCGCGTCTTGCGGGCGACGAGGATGCGGGCCTGCTGGGGCTGACCGCGGGGGACCCCGTACTTGACGTTCTGGTGGTGGCGCGTGATGCCTCCGGGAGGGTGTTGCAGATCGTCGATGTTCTACTCCCCGCCGACCGTCAGGAACTTGAAGACACCTATCGGCTCAACTGACCGGCTGATAGGCGTCGGTTGAGGGCTCCCAGCCCTTCAACTCCACTTGACAAGTCAACCTGGCGTCCCTAACTTCGAACTTGCTAAGTCAACCTGTCAGGTGACGGGTTGATGTGACCCGACAAGGGAGATTTGTTGTGCGTGTGATCCGTGTCGAGACCTCGGCGGCGACGATCCTGCTGACCGAGGCACCTTCGCCCAAGGTCCGGGACCGGCAGACCGGCGAGATCGCCAAGGACGCCGTAAGCGGCGAGGTTCTGATGACCGTGGGCGTCGTCTACATCGACGAGGGGGAGTCCTCGCTGATCCAGGTCACCGTGCCGGAGAGCGGGGTGACCGATGGGCTGGCTGTGGGCTCGCCGGTCGCGCTGCCAGGCCTGGTGGCCCGTCCGTGGGAGAGCGTCTTCAACGGGCAGAGCCGCCACGGCATCGCCTACCGGGCCCTTGCTGTAGCGCCCGGAGTGTTCGCGACGGCCGGGCAGGAGGCCTGACGCCGGTGTCCGACCTGCTGACGCTCGTGGAGGTGGGTGGGCCGCTCGCTGCGATAGGCGGCGCGGCCTACGCCCGGCACGCGCATCCGGCTGCGTACTGGTCCACGGTCGGGCTGCCGTTATCGGTGGCCCGGCTGGTGGCCTCGTACTCCTCCACCATGGAGGCATGCGGCCTGACGGTCGAGCCGTCCCGCTGGCGGGCCCTGGCCATCAGGGCGACCACTCATCGAGAGGTCCGTCCTGTGCCGCCGCGCCGCGGGCTGGTTCGCCCGACATCGACAGGCCTTCGCATGCGGCTTCGCCTGGCCCCGGGGCAGGAGCCGGCGGACGTGGCCGCCTCTACCGAGCGACTGCGCCACGCCTGGGGCGTCCATGCGGTCCACGTCCGGGACATCAAGCCTGGCGTCGTCGAACTGCGGCTGGTCGGCTACGACGTGCTGCGGAAAGTGCGGATGCCCCGGAAGACGGGCGCCGACTTCCTCAAGATCCCGGTGGCGCTGCGGGAGGACGCTACCGCCTGCGTCCGTGACTACCTCGTCGTGCCGCACCAACTCGTCCTCGGCGCGACCCTGTCCGGCAAGTCCATGTTCCTCAGGAACCTCTTCACCGGACTGGCCAGGCAGCCCGTCGTCCTCGTGGGGATCGACTGCAAGCGCGGAGTGGAGTTGGCGCCCTTTGCCGCTCGGCTCTCGGCTCTGGCGACCGATCCGGAGCAGGCGGCGGAACTCCTGCCGGCGCTCGTCCAGGAAATGGAGGACCGCTACGACCTGATCAAAGCCCGGCAAGGAATCGCTCCCGGCGCGTCGGGCGAGGAGATCACCTCGGACATCTGGGGCCTCCCCGAGGACAGGCGCCCGCCCCCGATCGTGCTGTTCATCGACGAGGTGGCCGAACTGTTCCTTGTCGCGACCCGCAAGGACGAGGAACGGCGCGACGAGATGGTCACGCACCTCATCCGGCTCGCCCAACTCGGCCGCGCCGCAGGCATCTACCTGGAAGTGTGCGGCCAGCGCTTCGGCGCCGAACTGGGCAAGGGAGCCACCATGCTCCGGGCCCAGCTCACTGGTCGCGTGTGCCACCGGGTCAACGACGAGGCCTCCGCGAAGATGGCGCTCGGCGACATCGCCCCCGAAGCCGTCGAGGCCGCGTGCGCCATCGCCGCGGAACGCCCCGGGCTCGCCGTCGTCGGGGACACCTCCGGCGGCTGGTCCCGCATTCGCACCCCGTACTTGTCCCTCGCCGAAGCGGCTGCCATCTGCCGCGAGACGGCCGATCTCGCACCGGACGTGCCCGCTCTTGTGCTGTTCCGTCCGGACGTACCGTCGCTGCCGACGAAGCACCTGGACCCGGCGCCGAAACTCCGCCCGGTTATCGACTGACCCGTTCCACCCCTCGGCCGGCGTGACCGCCTCGCGCCACGTCCCTACCCCCGCCTTGCCCGAAACCGGAAGGAGCCGTGCCGTGCGCGCTCACCCGGCCCGAGTCGATGCGGTGCTGATTCAGGCGGTCATCGCTGCCGCGCTGTCCTTCGCCCACCTGCACGACATCGCCGCGGCGGCCGGGCAGGACGGCTGGAAGGCCTGGGCCTATCCCATCTCCGTCGACCTCCTGTTGGTGGCGGCCTGGCGACGACTGCGGTCCGGGAGCTCCCGGGCGGCCGGCTGGTGCTGGTTCCTGATCTCCCTGGTCGCCTCACTGGGCGCCAACGTCGCCACCGCGGGACTGCTCGACCTGGCCGACGTACCGGCCTGGCTGCGCATCCTCGTCGCGGGCTGGCCAGCGGTCGCCTTCCTCGGCGGCACGCTGCTTGCCCACACGGCGCCGATGCCCTCCACCGCCGACGAACCGCACGACGACGCGTACGCCGAGCCGTTGCCGGAACCACGGGCGGAACTGTCCGCACTCCCTGCGAGCCCTCCCGCCCGGCCGCAGGCGGAGATCCCGCCCGTCCTCGTCCAACACGCCCGCAAGATCGCCGACGACCACCGGGCCCGGACCGGAACCGCCATCGACACGCCCACACTTCGCGCCCGGCTCGGCGTCGCTGCCCCGCTCGCCGAAGCCATCGCCGCCCAACTCACCTGACCTGGAGCAACCGCCCTTGCGCCCGACCACCCTGCGCGCCCTCAAGCGCGCCGCAGAACTCGTCCGACAGAACCAGTTCACCGAAGCTGTGCTCGTCGCCGAGCCGGTCATCCTCGCCGCCGACTACGCCGAGGCAGCCGAGATCCGCCGCTGGCTGACCGAGCACGTCCACGACTTCACCAGCCACCAGGAGGCCTCTTGATGCCCGCCAATCCCCGGTTCCGCAACGTCCGCCGCATCGGCCCCGTACAGGTCGCCACCTACTTCGACGGACGCGGCCGCACCAAGCACACCGCTGCGTGCACCGTCCCGCGCTGCGGCTTCTCCACCGATTACGACAGCCGCCCCGCCGCCGAGCTCGCCGCCCGCACCCACCGCTGCTCGGCCCGCTGAGGAGGCACCCGTGACCGTCACCCTGCCGCTCGTCGCCGTCCTGGGCGTCATCGCCTGGGCCGCGATCAAGTTCCTCGGAGTCCGCATGTGGGTCGCCGTAGTGATCGCCCTCTTCGGCTTCTACCTCGCCGACACCTTCCTCGCTCCCGCCATCGACTCCGGCACCCGCTCCGGGGTCGAGATCGTCAACGGCACCCACGACTGAGAGGAGACCCACCCATGCTCCGCCCCAAGCTTCCCGCCATGCCCGACACCCTGGCAGTCCGGGACGACCACGCGCAGACCTGCTCCTGCCGTCACTCGGCAGCCCACGCGGGGACACAGGCGCCTGCCCGCACCGTCACGCCCTACGTGAGTGCCGGGGCCGGCCTCGTCGTGGCCCTGGTCGTCGTCGGCATCGTCCTGACCGCGCTGCTGGCCACCGTCGCCCTCACCGCCGTGGCCGTGGCCATCGCTGCCCTGGTACTGCGCTCCCTGTTCAACGCGACCACCGAACGATGACGGCCCGCCGGGGCGGCAACACGCCGCCAAGCATCCGACCGCCCTGGCAGGCCCAGCCCCTCACGACCGAAGCCGAAAGGACAGAGGACATCATCACCCGCCCCGCAACACCCCCAGTAGCCGAGCTCGGGCAACTCGCTTCCCTCGGCACCCTCCCAGCACTCGCCCGACAGCTCTCCGGGCTCGGTGGCTGCGCACGACCGGTACGTCTTGACGGCTACCGCACGGAACACCGAGTCGACCTGGCAACCGGTGAGGTCGGACCCGTCTTGCACCACCTCGACTCGACGACGCTCCCCGCCGGCCGACTCCTCGTGGCGTGCAAGAACCGGCGGGCCACCCGGTGCACCGCCTGCGCGGAGACCTACCGCCGTGACACCTACCACCTGATCACCGCAGGCCTGCGCGGTGGCAAGGGAACCTCCGAGCACGTGGCCACGCATCCCCGGGTGTTCGCCACCTTCACCGCGCCCGGCTTCGGGCCCGTCCACAACCGGCCCACCGACAGCCGCGGAGAAGTCCGCCCCTGCCGCTGCGGGCTGCTGCACCACCAGGAGGACGACGTCCTCGGCACACCGCTCGACCCGGACACCTACGACTACGAGGCAGCCGTGCTGTGGAACGCGCATGCGGGAGCCTTATGGCGGCGCTTCTCCATCTACTTGCGCCGCGAGGTCGCCAAGCGCGCCGGACTGACCCAACGCGCCTTCCGCGACCACGCGCGGCTGTCCTTCGCCAAGGTTGCCGAGTACCAAAAGCGCGGCGCCGTCCACTTCCACGCGGTCATGCGCCTCGACGGCCCGGACGGCGGCTCCACAGCACCGCCCGCTTGGGCCACCCCCGAGCTGCTGGCCGATGCGATCCGGGCGGCGTCCGCTGTGGTTTCCGTCGACGGCCCGGTGATTGACGGCCGCGCGTACTCCTTCGCATTCGGCCGCCAACTCGACGTCCGCACCATCCGCGGCGCGGACTTCGACGGCGGCGCAGAGCTGACCGAGCGCGCTGTCGCGGCATACATTGCCAAGTACGCCACCAAAGGCGCCGAGACGGCCACCGGCACCCTCGACCGCCCGCTGAGGCTGCTGGCCGAACTTGGGCATCTGCGGATCTCCGACCATGCACGCCGCATGATCCGCACCGCCTGGACCCTCGGTGCACGCCCCGAACTCGAAGAGCTCCGGCTTCGCGTCTGGGCCCACATGCTCGGCTTCCGCGGCCACTTCTCCACCAAGTCGCGCCGTTACTCCACGACCCTCGGCGCCCTGCGCGACGCCCGCGCCGAATGGCGACGCACTGAAGCCCAGACCGCGCTCGGCATCGACCGTCACGACGAGACGACGCTCGTCCTTTCCCACTGGGTCTTCGCCGGCACCGGGCTGACCCCGGGCGAGGCCTGGCTCGTGGCCTCACTCGCACCCGCCCTCGGAACGGAAGGAGAACCCACACCGTGACTGGCAGCCGCGACGAGCTGATGACCGTCCCGCAGATCCTCGCCGAGCTCGGCGGGGTGTCCCGACGCACCTTCTATCGCTGGCGCGAACTGGGCCACGGCCCGGACGCCTTCAAGCTGCCGAACGGCGAGCTACGAGTGTGGCGCAGCGACTTCGTTGCCTGGCTTCGGCAATTGGAAGGGACCGCAGCATGAAGTCTCTGCAGGTCAAAATCTGGGGCGTCCGTAAGCGGCCCTACAAGACACCGTCATACGACGTGCGCTGGTCGGTGGCCGGCCAGATTTTCTCCGAGACGTTCAGGACGAAGGGACTCGCCGACCACTACCGCTCCAAACTGCTGCGGGCTTCGCATGACGGTGAGGAGTTCGACGTTGAGAGCGGTCTCCCCGAGTCGATGGCGGAGAAGAAGGCCTCGCTGACCTGGTACGAATTCGCGCTCAGGTACCTAGCCATGAAGTGGCCGCATGCAGCGCCGAACACTCGTGTCAGCATCAACGAATCCCTGGCGTCGGTGACCGTGGCACTCCTCGACGAGCGTCCTGGCCGTCCGGCCGCGGAGGACCTGCGCAAGGCCCTTCGTAACTGGGCTTTCGTTCTGCCGGGGCCGAACGACCGTGAAATTCCACTGGACATGGGGAATGTCCTTCACTGGGTCGCCAAGGCTTCGCGCCCCCTCACTGATCTCGGCGACCCCGTAATCGGGCGCGCCGTACTGGATTCCCTCAAGCTCAAGCTCGACGGCACTGCCGCAGCTGCCGAGACCGTACGTCGGAAGCGACGGACCCTCGTCAACGCCATGCATTACGCGGTCGACCTGGGCGAGTTCTCTGAGAATCCGCTCGCCGGCGTGCGGTGGCAAAAGCCCAAGGTTTCCAGCGAAGTAGACCCTCGGGTTGTCGCCAACCCTCACCAGGCCCGCTCCCTGCTGTGCGCCGTGTCCTATGTCGGCGGCTACCGGCGTGCCCGTGGTCGACGTCTGGTCGGCCTGTTCGCGGCGATGTACTTCGGGGGCCTGCGCCCCGCTGAAGCGGTCGGGCTTGCCGAGACCGATCTCACCCTGCCCGCCACCGGATGGGGCTCCGCCCTGCTACACCGAACGCGCCCGAGTGTCGGGAAGCTGTGGACCGACTCGGGGGAGAGCCATGACGATCGCGGGCTGAAGAACCGGCCGGCCGAGGACGTGCGGCGGGTTCCGATCCCTCCGCAGCTCGTGGTGATCTTCCGGGAACACGTGGACACGTTCGGCACGGCCGACGACGGACGGCTGTTCTTCAGTGAGGGTGGGGGAGTGGTCTCCTCGTCCTCCTACTACCGGGCCTGGCAGGAGGCTCGCCTGCTTGCGCTACCGCCGGCCGTGGCCGCATCGCCCCTGGCCCGGCGTCCGTATGACCTGCGGCACTCGGCGCTGTCTACGTGGCTGAACGCCGGGGTGGACGCCACCGAGGTCGCCGAACGGGCAGGCAACAGCGTGGAGGTCCTGCTGAGCCGGTACGCCAAGTGCATCGACGGACGGCAGGAAGTCGCGAACCGCCGCATCGAGGACCTGTTGCGCGAATACGAGTGACGATCGGTCCGCACCCGCCCCGCTGCGAGCGCGTGGCGGGCCCGGGTGCTGTTTCCGGCGGTTGACCTGGCTGATGCCTCAAGATGCTGACCGCAGATGCCCGTCCTGAGGCCGCTCCCGGCGGTATGCAGCTGCTCATGGCACTCGGGTTCTGGAGAAGCGGCGTGACTGCCCGCCAGGCCTTTGCTGCCGGCATCGGCGGGCAGTCACGCGGGACGTCACTCCGTAGGTGCTGCCACGATCGCGGCGTCGATGTGGGTGGAATCCTTCGCCTGGAAGCGGACAAGGCGGCGGGAGGAGTCTGTCGCTGACTTCGGGGGGATCAAGGTGAATGCGATGACCAGTTTGGCGGGGTTGGCCTTGCCGTGTGAGACTCCGGCAGCGGCGCTGAGATCTGCACCGGCTTTGGCTTCGACAACGGGGTAGAGCAGGGCCACACCGGTACCGGGGCCGATAGGTGCAGGTGCTGTAGCGGGATCATCGGCCGCATCGATCAGCCGCTGGGCTGCCGATCGGTGCTCCAGGCCTGAGATACGCCCGAAGGCAGTCTTACCTGCCTGGCGCTGGCGCCGCACCAGCGAGAGCGGGGCCGAGTTCAGCACGGCGGCCTCGACCCGGTCCGTCTTGGCGAGCTGTGGCGCGATCAGGAGCCAGTCATCGACCTTGGCGAGGGTGCCGTCCAGCTGAGCAAGGTAGTTCAGGTGGGGCTGGAAAATCCCGTCACGCTCCCATTCCAGCTGGCTGAGGACTGCGATCAGTTCGGGGTGGCTGACCCGGGCTGTCAGGGCGGAGAATTTCGCGCCCGGGGTGCCGTCGGCGCTTGGCGGGCTGGTGAAGGCAACGGGTTCCGAGGCCAGGGCGCCGAGCAGTTTGCGCCACCGCTCGGTGTTGCGCCGCAAGGCCGATTCGTCGGTCGGATAGGCGGCGGGCTCGATCGGCTTGCCCGGGGAGCGTATTTCGACGAGTTCTGCGTTGAACATCTTGTTCCTTGCCGATGGCTTGACCCAAGCGAGGTGCTGGGCCACCAGCGGCGGTACCTGTGCGGGCGTGAGTTGCGGTTTGCCGTCCACCAATTCGGCGTACTGTGCGAGTTGCTGACGGAAGAGCTCCTCGTCGCGGCAGATGGCCTCGAACGCCTCGTAGAGGTCCGCCGTCGTGGTTTTGGTCAGCGACTCCTCCCGCCCGATGTAGAGCCGCACAAGGTCCCGGTAGCCAGGCCGGAAGCCGAACCAGCGGCCCATCTGCATCAGGGTGTCTGCCTGGCGGGCGGTTCGGCGGTAGTAGGTGGTGGTCAGACCCTCGACGGTGAAGCCGCGGGACAGTTTGGTGCCTCCAACCAGGATCTTCCAGATATTTGGTGTGCGGTCGAAATCGAGGTCCAGCTGTTCGAAGTATTTGTCCGAGTTGCCGTTGACGACGATGACGGGGTTGCCGCCCTTGGCGATGAGCTGGCGGGCGCGGCTGACATACGGCCGGAGTTCGTCATATGACTTGGGGTTGGGGAGCTCGGCGGCGCGGACTTGGGAGACCTTGTCGAAGTCAGCTGCCCAGAGGCCCGCAAGGCGGTCGTGTCCTTCCGTGGAGGTGTAGCCGGCCTGGTGCCACATGGTGTTGATCCGGAGAGCGAGGGCGGCGTGCTCGTCCGTCTTGACGGACTCGTGCACCAGCATGGTGTGGTGGCGGAACGGCTTGCCGGGAACTCCGTGGTCGGCGCGGTAGAGCTTCAGAGCGCCGCTGAGGACGAAGGCATCCATGGCTTCCTGGAGTCGGTCGTCGGGTCCTTCGTAAATTCCCCGTACGTGCGCCTCCTCCTGGGAGTTGGCGACTGTGCGCGGTTCGGTCTTCGAGGGGGATTCGAAGTCGTGGAAGTCCTGGACTCCCATGTATCCCTCGGGGCGTGGCAGAGAAATGAGAAAATCGTTGGGGAAGATGTCCTCAGCGTCCCCGGGGTCGACGAAGACGTTCGCGAATGGGGTCGCTGTGTACCCGACATACTGGGCGCGCGGGAGAAGCTTCAGCAGCTTCGAAATGAGGGCGTTGATGGCGGTGCGCTCGGTGGAGTCCTTTTCCCACTTCCTGGGGTCGGAGGTGTTGACGGAAGCCTGATCGGACTCGTCGTCGATGATCAGGGCCGGCAGTTCTCCGAGGATGCCGTGGATCTGCTTGAGATCGTTGACCAGTTTCGTCAGCACTGCCTTGTTTTTTTTGACGACCATGATGCGGGCTGCTGCTCTGTGCAGGTTGGCCGGGTCGTACAGCGGCAGCGTCGGGGTGCCCTTCTCGAACTCCAGCGCCTTGATGCCCTGCGCAAGGGACATGTAGTCCTTATCGCGCGTTGTGAGGCGCTCGATGTCGAAGGCCAGCAGGGTCGACGGGCGCCCCCCATGGCACACGAATTCGGGCCACTCCTCATCATCACCCACGTAGTCGATGCCCACGAGGGCATCCGGGTCGGCGGGATCAGCGCCGCGCAGGATGTTCTCCTGCCCGATCAGTTCCATGTCGATGCGGCGCTGCGTCTGGGCGCGCAGGAGGTTGAGCGTGCCTCCGAGGACGATGACCAGGCGGTAGCCCGCGTCAAGGGCCTTTGCTGCGACGCCGGTGAAGTTGGCCGTCTTTCCCGACTGTACATAGCCGACGACCAGGCCCTTCGCCTGACGCCGGGCCTCCTGCTCGGGGTCGGTAAGGCGCTCGACGACTGCGCGGCTGGCCTCGTGCAGACTCGCGATGGCCGCCTCGGACCATCCCTTGCTGCGGAGTTTCCCCTCGTATGCTTGCCAGTAGAAGGTGCGCGCTGCTGCACGCTCAGGTGTGTACCACGGGGTGTGCTCGGGTGCGATGACGGTGGCGCCTGGCATTTTGGCGACGGGTATGGCTGAATCCAGGGCCTTACGGACCCCGTCGCCGAGCTGGAGGCGGTCGTAGACGGCCATGCGGCGCTCTTCGGTTCGCGCCGTGGTGACCGTTGGCCAGTTGGGTTCTTCCGCGAAGTCCCAGGACGTGAGCGCCTTTGCCCATGCTGCGGTCAGCGCACCGCCGTTTGCCTCGTCGGTGGCGAGCCGGGCGCAGAACACTTCCTCGCTGAGGTCTGTGCTGGGGACGTCCTCGTCACCCAGGGCGGCGGCTACTTTGAGGAAGGGCCGGGGCTTTGTTCCCATCGCGGCCAGGGCGGAGGTGTGGATTTCCAGAATCAAGTCGCTCACTGCAGGTTCTCTTCTCGGGACGGCGGGACTGACCGGTGCGGGGGTCCGGCTACTGCTCGTACGGGTCAGGATGAGGCGCGCAGCCGGCGTTCGCGCTGTGCATGCGCCGACGCAAGCAGGATGCTGTTCCAGTACTCGATACGGTCGGCCCGTTTCCTCTCCCAGCGGCCGAGACCGAAGCAGTCCTGGAGCAGCAGGTACAGCAACGCCTTGGTGACGGGCGCATCGTTGGCCCCGCCGTGCCGCCCGTCGTTGAAGTCGTCCCGGAAGGCCCTGTTGAGCAGGATCGTGTGGTTTTCGCGGTCGAGGTCGAAGAACTGGTCCTTCGGGAGGGCTGTCCACTCGATGCTGATGGGCTCCTCTCCGCCCTTCAGCGGGAGTTCCTCGGCCACTGTCCGCTTGACCTTGGGGTCAAAGCCCTTCCCGGGGGCGATGACCGGCGGCCTTTCGATGGCTGACCGCGAGGCACCCTCCCGGTAGGCAGCCTCCGAGTCAGCGAGGTACGCAGCGAAGGAGGTGCCTGCGGTCTCGGTTGCCTTCTCGGTGCCGCGGGTGAAGGCAGGAGTGACCTGGACGCCTTCCTTCTTCACGTCGAGGCTGAATACCCGGTTCCCGTCCTGAGGGAGGTCCACTGCGATCCTGGCCAGAGCCAGGTGGCCTTCGGGGCGCCGCAGGTTGTTCCAGCCGCCGGCCTGCACAAGGCGGTCGTTGCGGTAGAAGTAGAAGCCCTGTCGGTCGCTCAGGGCCCCGATGTGCCGGAAGCCGGCCTGCTTCGACTTCGCGGGCCATATGTGCGCCTCCAGCCGGACATCGCCGACGCCCTCGACCGGCGCGGTGAACACCTTGGGGTAGCCGGCTTTGCCGGGAACCTTGTAGCCGAACGGGTCCAGCGGTTCGACACTGATGTGGTCTGTTTCGTCGCCGGTCTCCACATCCCATACGGCGATGTCGAGCTTCAGCCCGCGGCTGAGGAACCGGTGCAGGCAGAGCCCGAGGTGAGTCTCCAGACGGGAAATCGCTTCGGAGAGGAACTGCTCGCTCTGGCCGGTGGAGACCGTCTCGAAGGCACGCACCCGGTCCCAGCGCACGATCGTGCCGTGCCACTCGATGAGCCCGTCGTATACGTCGATCTGCTGTTGGGCGAACTGCGGGTCAACGGTGTCACAGCGGAAGCCGTCCTCGATGCCCTCCGCGGTGAGTTTGCGGCCCGCTGCACGGCTGCGCTTGGTGCGGCTGATGACGGTGAGCGAGCGGGCGTGCGACAGGGAGGCGGCCTTCAGGCCGGTGCCGTACATCCCCAGGGCACGCCCCTCGTAGTTGCGCCTGCGGCCGACGGTCATAGCGCTGTCGAGGCCTGCGTCGTCCATGCCCTGGCCGTTGTCGAGGACGAGAAGTGAGACAACACGGTCGGCGTCGCACAGGAAGTGCACCACCACCGAGTCCGCGCCGGCATCGATGGAGTTGTCGATGAGGTCGGCCACGGCCACCTCAAAGCCGTATCCCTGGTTCGTGAGCGCTTTCGCGTACCCGGCATCCGGTGGCAGGCGCGTGCTGTCGGTTACAGGCACGTCGTACTGCCAGCTGGACATGAGTGATGCAGAGTGAGTCATTCGTTCGCAGTTCCTCGGTTGCACCGGGCGGGGCTACGTGAGCGGACAAGCAGCCTCGGTTTCAAAGTCACGATTATGGAGATCCTGGATAGATCCTGTACAGGCTTTCGGTGTGTTCGGGGCTTCAGGGCCGAGGTGGGCGTGACGGTTGGTCCGGCGCGCCTGCGGCCAGGGCTGGCAGGAAGCTCCAGGGCGCGTCGGCCTCGCTGCCGACCGCAGCCGGATCGGCGCTCGTCCGCCGGTCGCCGGGGCTCAGCCTTCTTCGCGCCCGAACATCCGGTGTCCCGGGGTTACCGAACGGGCGGGCTGCAGCATGGGTGCCGCTGAGCCGGTACGCCAGCTGTTTCGACGGGCGGCAGAAGGCGGCAAACTGCCGCATCGAGGATGTACTGCGCGAGCGTGAGCAACTGGCGGTGAGTTGCTGCGTCTCTGATCCCTGGATGTCTCCAGGGGCCTTCGGTGTCCCGCATGTCTGTCTTGTCGTGGGGTTCCTGTCGTGGAGGGCACCCAGACCGCCGAACCGCAGGAGGTGCAGCGGCTATGGGGATGTGGATGCCCCCGGCTCCGCTCGTCCTTGGTATCTGCCTGTTGCCGTCACGCCAGTACGCGAGTGCCAAGAAATTTTGACGGCGACAGTCGATAAAACACCCCTGTATGTCCAGGTGTGTAGGCCATTCTGGCATGGGCGGCTTGAAGGAGTGCCTTGCGGGTCATTCTCATGCCGCCTAAGGTTTCGATCCGTCAGGTGAGCCTCCTGGCGGTACGAACAGAGGAAGGCGTAGATGTCTCGCGCAGAGCTTGACGAGGGGCGGCCGCTGCCCGATCCTCGGGATCCCGGCATCGATGATCTGTTTGGCAGCCGGGAAACGGCTGAAGCGGCCCGGTTCCTCCTGGAGCGGAGGGATGACCCGCCCACCATGGCCGAGTGGCTGGCCCGTTCGCAGAGGGTTTTCGGCAAGGCCAACGTGCACAGCCAGCGCCGGCTGCGTGAGGTCCGCAGTCACTTCGTCGTGCTGAGCATCCGCCGTACCGGCGATGGTGAGTGGGTCTACCAGCTGCTGGGGTGGAAGAAGGCAGCTGCTTCGGGCGTGAAGATCTCCCCGCGGCTGCAGGCGGAAGTGTTCAGCCAGAAGGGCCGCTTCTGTCAGATGTGCGGCATCGGCCCCGATCGTGCGCGACTCCAGATCGACCACATCGTCCCCGAGTCCTGGGGCGGCAAGACGGAATTCGCCAACCTGGAGCCGCTCTGCGAGGAGCACAACCATGGCAAGCAGGCATTCTTTGCCTCGCTGGATGAGGTGGGACCGGCCATTGGCCGAGCTCTTGCCCGGACGAACCCCTGGGAACGCATCGGTGAACTCCTCATCGCCTTCTCGGAGATGGGGAGGCCGACTCCTGTCGAGTTGATCGAGCTGGTTGCTCAGGACACGCACAAGGGCGACCCGAAGAAGCGACTGCGAGAACTGAGGTTCGTCCTGGGCTGGGACATCACTTCCCACCGCAAGAAGACCGACGGAGTAACCGAGGTGACCTACGAGCTGATCAGGGCGAGGCCGTGGCCCGCCGGGGGAGCACCGGCTGCAGTCGCCGACTATGAGCGCGATCGCAAGAGACGCAAGGCGGCTGAGGACCGCGACTTCGGCTGATCTTGTCGCCCGATCCCAGTACCGGACAGCGCACCACCCGCACGTATCCCCGAATGTTCCCGCAAGGAAGGTGTCTGCCATGTCGGCTGCCCAGCCGCCGCTGTTCCCTGCTGCTCCTGATGCGTCCCCCGACCCTCAGCTGGAGGAGGTCCGGGCTGCGATTCTGGCGGCGGATCCTCACGGCGAGAAGTTCAGCGCCGCTCTGCGCCGCACCTTTGACATGCTCCTTGACGGCCAGCACACAGGCCGCTTCCGCTGGGAGCAGCTGCACAAGACGGAGAAGACTCACGCTGGCACCCTTGTCGAGATCAACCTCCAGCGCGCCTTCGGGTTCGCCGACGGCGACAAGATGGACTACTCCATTGCTGGTGCCGATGTCGACTGCAAGTACTCCCAGGACATCGGGAAGTGGATGATCCCGCCGGAGGCCATGGGCCACCTCTGCCTGGGTGTCTGGGCCAGCGACAAGGCTGGTATCTGGTCGGCGGGGCTCTTCAGGGTCGTCGAGGAAGTGCTGACCAAGAAGGAGGGCAATCGCGACGGAAAGCGCTCCCTGACGGCGGCTGCCCGTGAGACTGCGGTCCACTGGCTGTTCAGGGACGAGCCGCTTCAGGAGAATATTCTGCTGCGCCTCTCGCAGGAGGACATAGACGCGATCTTCGCGCCCAAGCACGGGACCCAGCGCGTGCACGAGCTGTTCCGCCGGACACAGGGCCGTGTCGTCTCCCGGAGCGTGGTAGCGACTGTGGCGCAGCAGGACGACTACATGAAGCGTGTGCGCTACAACGGGGGCTCCCGTTCGGCTCTCCGGCCGGAGGGGATCGTGATTCTCGGCCAGTACGGGAATCACCAGGCCGTGGCCCAAGCTCTGGGGCTGCCCGAGCCTGGCGCGGGTGAGTCCGTCAGCGTACGTCTGGCACCCTGGACTCCAGAGCATGCGGACGTGCCGTGGGCAGAGCTGGAGGGCGGCAAGTGGGTGGTGGCACGGGACGGCGACCCGAAGGCGGAGGCGCCCATGCTGCCGGAGCGGTAGCCGCCGGAGCCCAGGAAGAGTGGGTCGCCCCCGAGGGCTCGTGGGCTTCCTCGGCTGCGCGTCGCCGCAACATGCAGGCGATCCGCAGCCGCGACACCGCTCCGGAGCGGGTGCTGCGCTCGCTGGTGCATGCTGCCGGACTGCGCTACCGGGTAGCGGCCAAGCCGCTGCCTGGCATGCGGCGCACCGCCGACCTGCTGTTCCGGCCTACGCGGGTTGCTGTGTTCATCGACGGGTGCTTCTGGCACGGCTGCCCAGAGCACTTCGTTGCACCTAGGACGAATGCCGACTACTGGAACGAAAAGATCAGCCGGAACGTGCAGCGGGACCGCGACACTGATGCACGCCTGGTGGCAGAGGGCTGGCTGGTTCTCCGCTTCTGGGAGCATCAGTCAGCAGATACTTGTGCCGCTGTGGTCGTCGCAGCCGTCCAGGAGCGCCGCCAGGAAGCCGACAGGGCAGGCAGCACTCAGTCAGCTCCTACGGACGGCGGCTCGCGTTCCTAAGTGGACCTTCCGGTTGCGCTTGCTAAGGCACTTGCGTGCCCCCGCGCAGATGCTGCGCTGCGCGGGGGCACCTCGAGGCTGCGGTCCGACGGTCAGTCGGCGAGGGTCAGTGCTTCCTCGGCAGGCTCGGCCACTCCAGGCGCGGGGATCATCACGATCTCTGTTGCCCCGTCCTTGATGCCGGCGCTGGTGTCTGCGGAGATCGGCAGTAGCTCCTGTGCGTGGATGTCCTCGTACCTGTCGTCCTCCAGGACTGGTGCTGGCACGAGCGGACCGGTGCGCCCCAGCGCCTCGGCGATGGCACGGCCGACCGCTTCCGCGACTGGTGGCGGGAAGGCATTGCCCACCTGGCGGTAACGGGCCGTCTTGCCGCCCTGGAATTTCCAGTCGTCGGGGAAGCCCTGGATGAGGGCGGCCTGGGACACCGTGAGCATGATGCCCTTCTCGAGGTCGAGCAGGTCACGATCAAGATCCCGCTCGAAATGCCGGTCGTCCTCCTCGTTGGCCACGCCAAGTCCATTGACGCCAAAGGCTGTCCAGGCCTTCTTGGCGCGAGTGGGACCGAGGTCCGCTCCGCCGTGCTTTTTGGAACCGCCCACGAGGGTCGGGGCAATGCCAAGGGGCACGCCATTTGCGTCGTCGGCCCACTTTTTGTAGGCCTTGGCTGCTAGAGCCCGCTGCGTGGGAGTCTTGAGCCCAGGGCCCTTGCCCCCTTCGGTGCCGCACCTGTGCTGCATGCTCTTTTGGAGAGTCTCGAAGACGTACTTTTGCGGGACGTCGCCCTTCTTTGGCCAGGTGAACCCGCGGTAGCAGTCCTCGCGGATCGCTACCAGGATGGCGCGGGGGCGGAGCTGCGGGACTCCGAAGTCTGCTGCTTCGAGCACGTTCCACCCGCAGACGACGTATCCCGCATCCCGGAGCCGCTGCAGGATCTGCTTGCGGTAAGAGCGGAACTTGTGAGCTGGCTCGAGTAGCCCTCGTACGTTTTCGATCATTACAGCCCTGGGCTTCAGTTCATCGACGAGCTCAAGCATCCTGGGGAAGAGGTCGCGCTCATCGTCCTGTCCGAGCTGTTTGCCTGCGATGGAGAACGGTGGGCAAGGGACCCCGCCGGCGAGAAGGTCGAGGTGCCTTGGCTTCAGGCCCGGGAGGACCTCGTACGGATGGAACTGCTTGACGTCTTCGTTGAAGATCGCACAGTTGGCACTCTCCCACTTCCAGCCGTCTGCGGGATTCTTCTTGATGTTCGCGTTCAGGGTCTCGACTGCGTGCTCGTCGATCTCGACGAGGGCTAGGTGGCGGAATCCTGCAGCGTGCAACCCGACCGCCTGCCCGCCGGCTCCGGCGCAGATCTCGATCGATGTCAGCTCAGGGGTGTTGCCGCCCATCAGGCTCCCGTCCTCTTCCTTCCTGATGCGAATGTTCCTGTCGCGTACGGGCATCCCGCCCGCGACGCCTCCGGCACCCGCACCACTACTAAGTCAGCAACCTTCTCACACCCCACCGACATCGCCTGTCTGGGCACGGCCTTGCATCAGCTGTGCCAGCGCTTCCGCAGACCCTGGTCAGCACACCTCGCGGTACCTGCCCGTGGCCTCTGATAGGGCGCCCGCGCAACACGCGTCCCGCGCCTTGGGCCCGCCTCAGCTGTGCTCCCCGGACAGTCATGCGTGCGTCCTGGGTCCTTGGCTGTGGCTATCTGCCTGGCTCGCACGAGTGGTTGTGCTTGCCGTAGTCGACGCTCAGGAAGAGAGATGATTGAGTCAAGGTACCCGGCATGGGGCATCGGGCCTCGGGCTTCCGCTGTTCTCCGAGTCTGACCTGGGCCGAAATGCCTCAAGATCCCGTCCACGGATAGTCCACAGACCCCGCCATACGGCCACTTCCGGCGGCACACGGCTGCGCATACGCAAAGACCCCGCTTCCAGCGTCTTGGCTGGTGGCGGGGTCTTTTGGCACCTCGTGCGAGGTGCCCCCGGCAGGATTCGAACCTGCGCACACGGCTCCGGAGGCCGTTGCTCTATCCCCTGAGCTACGGGGGCGTGTCGTCCGCGGGCGGCGACGGGTGAAACCTTACCAGCCTGGAAGGGGTGTCCGTGTACAGGGTTTCCGGGGAAGCGGGTTGCGGGAGGCGGCGCGACGAGGAGCGTGCCGCGAGCCGCGTGCCCCTGGCATAGCCCATGGCGGCAGGGCGTGTCCGGCACACCGCCATGCCGTCCCCCGGTCGGGGAAGGAATGGGGAAAACGCGGACGCATCCGATCCGGCGCGCCTAGGCTCTGAATGTGCCGGGCGTGTCCGGCCGGGTGCTTGTCGTCGACGACAACAAGGTCATCCGGCAGCTGATCAGGGTCAACCTCGAGCTGGAGGGCTACGAGGTCGTGACCGCGGCCGATGGTGCCGAATGCCTGGACGTGGTGCAGCAGGTGCGCCCGGACGTGGTGACGCTCGACGTCGTCATGCCGCGCCTCGACGGGATACGCACCGCGGCCCGCCTCCGCTCCGACCCCCGCACCCGTGACGTGCGGATCGTCGTGGTCAGCGCCTGCACCCAGGCCGAGGTGGAGAGCGCCGTCGCCGCCGGGGTCGACGCCTTCCTCAGCAAGCCCTTCGAGCCCGGCGAGCTGATCCGCGTCGTACGGCGGCTCGTCGGCGCCGACGCCGCCGACACCCCCCAGGAAGGCGCGCCGGCAGGCACCCCCGGCAGTGCGTGACCGGCGGTGAGCGGCGGTGACCAAAGGGTGAAACCCGTTCGCGTCCGTACCCCCCTCCTCGCCTACGCTTGCGCTTGTGACCCCCGCTGAGCTCTCCCGCACCGTGCTCGCCACGGTCCGTCGCGCCGTCGAGGCCGACGAGCTCAGCCTCACGGGCCCGGTGCCCGAGCGGGTGGTCGTACGCCGCCCACCGCGCCCCGGGTGCGGGGACTACGCCACCAACGTGGCCCTGCAACTCGCCCCCCTGACCGGCGCAGCGCCGCTCGCCGTCGCCGACGTCATCGGCCGCCGGCTCGCCGCCGCCCCCGGCATCGCCCGGGTGGACGTCGCCGCACCCGGCTTCCTCAACATCACCCTCCAGGGGGAGTCCCACGAGGCCCTCGTCGACCTCGTCCGCGAGCAGGGCAGCCGCTACGGCCTCGGGGAGCACCAGGTCGGCGCCCTTCCCGCGCCCACCGGCGAAGCCCGCGCCGACGCCTACGCCGCCGCCCTCCACCGACTGCACGCCGCCACCGGCATCGAGCCGCCCGCGCGACGCCCGCACCCCGTACGCCAGACCCCGGACGAGCTGCTCCGCACCCTCGGCGCCGACGCCACCGCCTGGGCCCTGCTGCGCCCGCCCGCCGAGGACGCCCCCCGCACCGGCCCCGCGGAGCACCTGGCGCAGCGTGAGAGCAACCCCCTGTTCCTGGTCCGGTACGCTCACGCCCGCAGCCGGGCCCTGCTGCGCAACGCCCACGACCTGGGCCTGGAGCCCGGCGCCGCATCCGGCCGCCGGGACCCCGCGGAGACCGAACTGCTCGGCCTGATCGCCGACTTCCCCCGCACCGTGGAGGCCGCGGCCCGGCACGGCGCGCCCGACCGGGTGGCGCGGCTGCTGGAGCGCACCGCCGACGCCTTCCTCGGCTTCCACGACGCGTGCCCGGTCCTGCCGAAGGGCGAGGAGAAACCCTCGGCCGTGCACGGGGCCCGCCTGGCGCTTGCCGACGCCGCCGGGACCGTGCTCGCCAACGGCCTGACCCTGCTCGGCATCAGCGCCCCCCGACACCTGTGAGAGCAGAGAGCACGAGACGATGAGCCGTTCCGCACACCCCGCCGGGCCCCGCTACGCCGACGTCCTCCCCGAGGGCCACTACGCGGCGCCGCCCGCCGACCTGAACACCCTGGACCCCCGGGTCTGGGCCCGTACCGTCAGCCGGGACGCCGAGGGCGTCGCCACCGTGGGCGGGCTGGACGTCCGCGCCCTCGCGGAGGAGTTCGGCACCCCCGCCTACATCCTGGACGAGGCCGACTTCCGGGCCCGCTGCCGCGCCTGGCGCGAGGCCTTCGGCGCGGACGCCGACGTCTTCTACGCGGGCAAGGCGTTCCTGTCCCGCGCCGTGGTGCGCTGGCTGCACGAGGAGGGCCTCAACCTCGACGTGTGCTCCGGCGGCGAGCTCGCCGTGGCGCTGTCGGCGGGGATGCCGGCCGACCGGATCGCGCTGCACGGCAACAACAAGACCACCGCGGAGATCCGCCAGGCCGTCGAGGCCGGGGTGGGGCGGATCGTGGTGGACTCGTTCCAGGAGATCGTCCGGGTGGCGGACGCCGCGCAGAAGGCGGGCCGGCGGCAGCGGGTGCAGGTCCGCGTCACCGTCGGCGTCGAGGCGCACACCCACGAGTTCATCGCCACCGCGCACGAGGACCAGAAGTTCGGTTTCTCGCTGGGCGGCGGGGACGCTGCGGAGGCGGTGCGCCGGGTGCTGCGCCTGGACTCGCTCGAACTGGTCGGCATCCACTCGCACATCGGCTCGCAGATCTTCGACACCTCCGGTTTCGAGGTGGCGGCGCACCGGGTGATCGGCCTGCTGCGGCAGATCCGCGACGAGCACGGGGTGGAGCTGCCGGAGATCGACCTCGGCGGCGGCCTCGGCATCGCGTACACCCCGGACGACGACCCGCGCGAGCCGCAGGAGATCGCCAAGTCGCTGGGGGAGATCGTCTCCCGGGAGTGCCGGGGGGCTGAGCTCGCCGTCCCGCGGCTGTCGGTCGAGCCGGGCCGGGCGATCGTGGGCCCGACGGCGTTCACCCTCTACGAGGTGGGCACGATCAAGCCGCTGGAGGGCCTGCGCACCTACGTGAGCGTGGACGGCGGGATGTCCGACAACATCCGCACCGCGCTGTACGACGCCGAGTACAGCGTGGCCCTGGTGTCCCGGTCGAGCGACGCCGAGCCGATGCTGACCCGGGTCGTCGGCAAGCACTGCGAGTCGGGCGACATCGTCGTGCGCGACGCCTTCCTTCCCGCGGACCTGGCGCCCGGCGACCTGCTGGCGGTGCCGGCGACGGGCGCCTACTGCCGCTCGATGGCCAGCAACTACAACCACGCCCTGCGCCCCCCGGTGGTCGCCGTCAAGGACGGTGCGGCCCGGGTGATCGTCCGGCGTGAGACGGAAGAGGATCTCCTGCGTCTCGACGTCGGCTGACGTGAAATCTCACATAGAAGAAGGCCGGTCTCGCGATCCGGACAGCACGTGGAAACTTCCGTCCGGTGCGTGAGACTGGGACCGTCCAAGAGGCTTGCAAGAGCTGAAACCGCGAAGCGAGGTCGGATGATGCGTACGCGTCCGCTGAAGGTGGCGCTGCTGGGCTGTGGTGTGGTCGGCTCAGAGGTGGCGCGCATCATGACGACGCACGCGGACGACCTCGCCGCGCGGATCGGCGCTCCGGTGGAGCTCGCCGGGATCGCCGTACGGCGGCCCAACCGGGTGCGCGCGGGAGTGCCCGCGGAACTGCTCACCACGGACGCGACCGCCCTGGTCAAACGCGGGGACATCGACGTGGTCGTCGAGGTGATCGGCGGCATCGAGCCCGCCCGCTCGCTGATCACCACCTCCTTCGAGCACGGCGCCAGCGTGGTGTCCGCCAACAAGGCGCTGCTGGCCGCGGACGGTGCCGCGCTGCACGCCGCGGCCGTCGAGCACGGGGTGGACCTCTACTACGAGGCCGCGGTCGCCGGGGCCATCCCGCTGATCCGCCCGCTGCGCGAGTCGCTGGCCGGCGACAAGGTCAACCGGGTACTGGGGATCGTCAACGGCACGACCAACTTCATCCTCGACAAGATGGACACCACCGGCGCCGGCTACTCCGAGGCGCTGGACGAGGCCACCGCCCTGGGCTACGCCGAGGCCGACCCGACCGCCGACGTCGAGGGCTTCGACGCCGCCGCCAAGGCCGCGATCCTGGCCGGCATCGCCTTCCACACCCGGGTGACCATCGGCGACGTGCACCGCGAGGGGATCACCGAGGTCACCGCGGCCGACATCGCCTCGGCCCAGCGGATGGGCTGCACGGTGAAGCTGCTCGCGATCTGCGAGCGCAGCGCCGACGGGCGTTCGGTCACCGCCCGCGTCCACCCGGCGATGATCCCGCTGACGCACCCGCTGGCCAGCGTGCGCGAGGCGTACAACGCGGTCTTCGTGGAGGCCGCGGCGGCCGGCCAGCTGATGTTCTACGGCCCCGGGGCGGGCGGCTCGCCGACGGCCTCGGCGGTGCTGGGCGACCTGGTGGCGACCTGCCGCAACAAGCTGGCGAGCACCACCGGGCCGGGCGAGTCCGCGTACGCGCAGCTCACGGTGGGCCCGATGGGCGACGTGGTGACGCGGTACCACATCAGCCTGGACGTGGCGGACAAACCGGGCGTCCTGGCCCAGGTGGCCACGGTCTTCGCCGAGCACCAGGTGTCGATCGACACGGTTCGTCAGCAAGGCAGGAATCCGGTCGGCGACGCAGTCGCCGTCGAACAGGGCGGCGGCGGGCGACGGGAGGGCGGGGAGGCGTCGCTCGTCGTCGTCACCCACCGGGCACCGGACGCGGCGCTGGGCGCGACCGTCGAGGCGCTGCGCAGGCTCGACACCGTCCGGGGCGTCGCCAGCATCATGCGTGTGGAAGGGGAGTAACCCAGCGATGAACGCAGTCTCGGCCGGCCGTGTGCCGGCCACCCACCAGTGGCGCGGCCTCATCGAGGAGTACCGGGACCGGCTCCCGGTCGGCCCGGCGACCCCCGTGGTCACGCTGCTCGAGGGCGGTACCCCGCTGGTCCCCGCCCAGGTGCTGTCCGAGCGCACGGGCTGCGACGTCTTCCTGAAGGTGGAGGGCGCCAACCCCACCGGCTCCTTCAAGGACCGCGGCATGACGATGGCGATCTCCAAGGCCAAGGAGGAGGGCGCGCAGGCGGTCATCTGCGCCTCCACGGGCAACACCTCCGCCTCGGCCGCCGCCTATGCGGTGCGGGCCGGGATGGTCTGCGCCGTCCTGGTGCCGCAGGGCAAGATCGCGCTGGGCAAGATGGGCCAGGCGCTGGTGCACGGGGCGCGCATCCTGCAGGTCGAGGGCAACTTCGACGACTGCCTGGACCTCGCCCGCGGCCTGTCCGACAAGTACCCGGTGGCGCTGGTCAATTCGGTGAACCCGGTACGCATCGAGGGGCAGAAGACCGCCGCCTTCGAGATCGTGGACGCGCTCGGCGACGCGCCGGACGTCCATGTGCTGCCGGTCGGCAACGCCGGGAACATCACGGCGTACTGGAAGGGCTACCGCGAATACTGCGCGGACGGCGTGTCGACGCGCCATCCGCGGATGTGGGGCTTCCAGGCCTCCGGCGCCGCGCCGATCGTGCTGGGCCACCCGGTGCGGCAGCCGCAGACGATCGCCACCGCGATCCGCATCGGCAACCCGGCGTCCTGGCAGTTCGCCGAAGAGGCGCGGGACGAATCCGGCGGCTTGATCGACTCGGTGACCGACCGTCAGATCCTCGCGGCGTACCGGCTGCTCGCCGCGCACGAGGGCGTCTTCGTCGAGCCGGCCTCGGCCGCGAGCGTGGCCGGACTGCTGCAGGCCGCCGAGCAGGGCAAGGTCGACGCGGGCCAGCGGATCGTCTGCACGGTCACCGGCAACGGCCTGAAGGACCCCGACTGGGCGGTGGCGGGCGCGCCGCAGCCCGTCACCGTTCCGGTGGACGCCGACGCCGCCGCGGAGCGGCTCGGGCTGCTCTGACCCCCGAGGGACGGCAGGGGCGCACGGATTCGCACGCGACACGCATCACGCGCTGTCCGTGCGCCCTATGTCGCAGGAGAACCTTCCTTCGATAGGCTGACCCCACACCGGCGCCGCCGCACGCCGTTCTGGCCCATGCCATTGGCATCCTCCTCGCGGGATCCCCTTGGTACGGTCCCCCAAGTCCTCGCCGCCGTACGGCAACGATGCCGCGGCATCGCGAGGCAGAAACGCCCGTGAAACAAGGAGAGTCATCGAACGATGGCCGGACCAGCCTTCCGCGCCGCCGCCGTCCGAGTGCGCGTCCCCGCGACCAGCGCCAATCTCGGGCCGGGCTTCGACGCCTTCGGCCTGGCGCTCGGACTCTACGACGACGTCGTGGTCCGGGTGGCCGACTCCGGTCTGCACGTCGACATCGCCGGCGAAGGCGCCGACTCGCTCTCCCGCGACGAGAACCACCTGGTCGTACGGTCCCTGCGGACCGCCTTCGACCTGCTCGGCGGTCAGCCGCGCGGCCTCGAGGTGGTGTGCGCCAACCGCATTCCGCACGGCCGCGGCCTGGGCTCCTCCTCCGCCGCCATCTGCGCCGGCATCATGGCGGCCCGCGCGGTGACGATAGGCGGGCAGGACAAGCTCGACGACGCCACGCTGCTGGAGCTGGCGAACGAGATCGAGGGCCACCCGGACAACGTCGCCGCCTGTCTGCTCGGCGGCTTCACGCTGGCCTGGACCGAGGGCGGCGCCGCCCACGCGGTCCGGATGGACCCCGCCGGGTCGGTCGTTCCGGTGGTCTTCGTGCCGGGCAGGCCGCTGCTGACCGAGACCGCCCGGGGGTTGCTGCCGCGCACCGTCCCGCACGTGGACGCGGCGGTGAACGCGGGACGTGCCGCGCTCCTCGTCGAGGCCCTCACCCGGCGGCCCGACCTGCTGCTGCCCGCCACCGAGGACCGGTTGCACCAGGAGTACCGGGCGCCCGCGATGCCGGAGAGCACGGCACTGGTGAACCGACTGCGCGCCGAAGGCGTCCCCGCTGTCATCTCGGGTGCGGGACCCACGGTGCTCGCGCTGGCGGACGAGGAAACCGCCGACAAGGTCTCCCGGCTGGCGGGCGAGGGGTGGGCGGCGAACCGCCTGGCCCTCGACGCGGCGGGGGCGAGTGTGCTGCCGCTCGCTGTGGGGCAGTGACACGATTGCCGGTCGTAGAGAGGGGGAATGTTTGTTGGATCCGGTAGTGTTAATCTCATTGCTGCACCCGTGGACTCAGGCACCCGCCTGTTGTACCTGTTGTCCCGGTGCCTTGTGTCCCGCATCGGGACCGCCCACTCTTCCGGGAGCCTCCCACACCGCATAGGCAGCCTGCCTGGGCAGTGCCGAGCACGCTCCGGAGACGGCGCGGGTGACATTTCACCCGAGAGTGAACTCTCACCTCGCCGGTAACTGTGTTTTTTTGTTCCACATCATCTCCTCCGCCATCAGGCGGACCACCGCCCCGGGTCCGGCGCAAGTGATAAGGACCGGATCCGGACAGCACGACCGGTCGCCGAGCCAGACAGGCCGACGTCCGCTCCAGGGAAGGACCCTTCGTGAGCGACACCACCGATCTGATGGGCGTACGCGCAGACAGCCCTGTCGCCGCGTCCGATGCTGCCGCGCCTGCCACCGGTGCTGCCACTGCCCCCGCCGCGCGGCGCCGTCGCGCGGGTACCGGTCTTGAGGGCATGGTCCTGGCCGAGCTGCAGCAGCTCGCCTCCGGTCTCGGCATCAAGGGCACCGCTCGGATGCGCAAGAGCCAGCTCATCGAGACCATCAAGGCCGCGCAGTCCGGCGGCGGCGCCAAGGCCTCCGCCGCCGAGGGCGCGCCCGCTGCCGAGAAGCCGAAGCGCCGGGCCACCTCGCGTACCCGTACGGGTGATTCCGCCGAGGCCGGCGGCCAGGCCGCCGAGCAGCAGCAGAAGCAGATCGAGATCCCCGGCCAGCCGGCCGGCGAGAAGGCCGCACCCGCGGCCAAGGACAAGGCGGAGTCCGCCAGGTCCGAGCAGTCCGCCGAGGGCCGTGCCGAGGCCGCCGTGGACAGCGCCGAGGGCAAGTCCGGTGACGGCAAGGGCGGCGACGACCGCCGCGAGAGCCGCCGCGACCGTCAGCGGGACCGGCAGCGCGACCGCCGCAAGGGCGGCGAGGACGGCGGCCAGCAGCGTCAGCAGCAGGACGGCGGCCAGCAGCGTCAGCAGCAGGGCGGCGGCCCGCAGGGCGGCCAGGGTGGCCAGGACGACTATGACGACGGCGAGGGCGGCGGCCGCCGCCGCAGGGGCCGTTACCGCGACCGCCGCGGCCGGGGCGGCAACCGCCGCGAGGACTTCGCGGGCGAGCCGCAGGTCGCCGACGACGACGTCCTGATCCCGGTCGCCGGCATCCTGGACATCCTCGACAACTACGCGTTCATCCGGACCTCCGGCTACCTGCCCGGTCCGAACGACGTGTACGTCTCGCTCGCCCAGGTCCGCAAGAACGGCCTGCGCAAGGGCGACCACGTCACGGGTGCCGTCCGCCAGCCGAAGGACGGCGAGCGCCGCGAGAAGTTCAACGCGCTGGTGCGCCTGGACTCCGTCAACGGCATGGCGCCGGAGAGCGGCCGCGGCCGCCCGGAGTTCAACAAGCTCACCCCGCTGTACCCGCAGGAGCGGCTGCGGCTGGAGAACGAGCCCGGCCAGCTGATCACCCGGATCATCGACCTGGTCGCCCCGATCGGAAAGGGCCAGCGCGGCCTGATCGTGGCCCCGCCGAAGACCGGTAAGACGATCATCATGCAGGCGATCGCCAACGCGATCACCCGCAACAACCCCGAGTGCCACCTGATGGTCGTCCTCGTCGACGAGCGTCCGGAAGAGGTCACCGACATGCAGCGGTCGGTGAAGGGCGAGGTCATCTCCTCGACCTTCGACCGTCCGGCCGAGGACCACACCACCGTCGCGGAGCTCGCCATCGAGCGCGCCAAGCGGCTGGTGGAGCTGGGCCACGACGTCGTCGTCCTGCTGGACTCCATCACCCGTCTGGGCCGCGCGTACAACCTCGCGGCGCCCGCCTCCGGCCGCATCCTGTCCGGTGGTGTCGACTCGACCGCGCTGTACCCGCCGAAGCGCTTCTTCGGTGCCGCGCGCAACATCGAGGACGGCGGCTCGCTGACCATCCTGGCCACCGCGCTGGTCGAGACCGGCTCGCGCATGGACGAGGTGATCTTCGAGGAGTTCAAGGGCACCGGCAACATGGAGCTCAAGCTCGACCGCAAGCTCGCGGACAAGCGGATCTTCCCGGCGGTGGACGTCGACCCGTCCGGTACCCGCAAGGAGGAGATCCTGCTGGCCCCGGACGAGCTGAACATCACCTGGAAGCTGCGCCGGGTGCTGCACGCGCTCGACTCGCAGCAGGCGATCGAGCTGCTGCTGGACAAGATGAAGCAGACCAAGTCCAACGCCGAGTTCCTGATGCAGATCGCCAAGACCACCCCGGGTGGCAACAACGACTGACGCCCCGGCGTCGGCACGGCCCAGAAGGCCGGTCCGGTCACTTCGGTGACGGGACCGGCCTTCCGTCGTCCGAGCCCGCCGGCGGCCGTCCGAGCCCGCCGCGGCACCGACCGGATGGCTCTCACCTGCGGCGGTGTCCGGCGCGTCCCGCGGCGGGGCGGCCCCGGACCCGCTGTCATTGCCCTGCGGGCACCCCCTCGCGTGGCTGATCGGGCACGGGAGCGGGTACCCCATCATGGGGAGCCGATCAGGACAGAGGAGCCGATGCCCGAGCACGCGGACGAGGGACGAGCCGCCCGGCGGCGCCTGCGCGGCCCGCGCCGGCGGGCCCTGCGGATCACCGCCTGGGTCGTGGCGACGTTCCTGCTGCTGACCACCACCGCCGTCGGATGCCTCTACCTCAAGCTCAACGGCAACATCAGGGGCATCGACATCAACGCCCTCCTCGGGCGCGACCGGCCGGCCGACGTCGACAACGGCTCGATGGACATCCTCGTCCTCGGTTCCGACTCCCGTTCGGGCAGCAACCAGAAGGCCGGCGGCGGCACGGACGACGGCACCGCCCGCTCCGACACCGCGATGATCGTCCACGTCTACCAGGGGCACGACCGGGCGAGCGTGGTCAGCATCCCCCGCGACACCCTCGTCGACCGGCCCGCCTGCGCCGAGCCCGGCGGCGGCACCGCCCCGCCCCGCAGCGGCGAGATGTTCAACGAGGCGTACGCCATCGGCGGCCCGGCCTGTGCCGTCAAGACGGCCGAGACGATGACCGGCATCCGCATGGACCACTACATCGAGATCGACTTCTCCGGCTTCCAGCACCTGGTCGACGCCCTCGGCGGGGTCACCGTCACCACCAGCCAGGCCATCAGCGACGACCGCAGCCACCTGCACCTGCCCGCCGGCACCCACCACCTCGACGGCAAGCAGGCCCTCGGCCTGGTGCGCACCCGGCACGGGGTGGGGGACGGCAGCGACCTGGGCCGGATAAAGCTGCAGCAGGCCTTCCTGAAGGCCCTGGTGGACCGGGTGAACGGCATCGGGCTGCTGAGCTCGCCGACCCGGCTCTACGAGATCGCCGACACCGCGACCGGCGCCATCACCACCGACTCGGAGCTGGCGTCCGTCAAGAAGCTGGTCGGCCTCGGGGAGAGCCTGAAAGGGCTGGGGTCCAAGGACATCGGCATGGTCACCATGCCGGTGCGCTACGACCCCGCGGACCCCAACCGCGTCCTGCCGATCACCGACCAGGCGGAGCGGGTCTGGGCGGCGCTGCGGGCCGACAAACCGATCCCCAGGTCCGCCACCAAGGGCTCGGCGGGTGACGACGTCGACACGAACGGCGTGGTCAGGGGCTCCTCGCAGCCGTCCGGCGGCGGACCGGAATAGATCACCGCGGCCCCCGGTTTGGGCAGATGCGGCCAGTGCTGGCAGACTGGTACGTCGGCCCCGGTTCACGTGACGCAAGCCCGCGGCACGACCCGGGACCCTCCCGAACACTAGGAGAACCCCTTGAAGCGCGACATCCACCCGGAGTACGTGGAGACCCAGGTCAGCTGCACCTGCGGCGCCTCGTTCACCACCCGCAGCACCGTGAAGGACGGCGTCATCCGTGCCGACGTCTGCTCCGCGTGCCACCCGTTCTACACGGGCAAGCAGAAGATCCTCGACACCGGTGGCCGTGTGGCCCGCTTCGAGGCCCGCTTCGGCAAGGCGGCCGGGTCCGCCAAGAAGTAGCGACCCGAAAGCGCCGGTCCACGGCCGTCCGGATATCCTCCGGCGGCCGGACCGGCGCTTTGTCGTCCCAGGCTGGTCCACCGGCGTCCACCCCTTCCAGAAGCAGGGATCCTGATGTTCGAGGCGGTCGAGGAACTGATCGGCGAGTACGCCGACCTCGAGAAGAAGCTTGCCGACCCGGCGGTCTTCGCCGACCAGGCCAACGCGCGCAAGCTCAACAAGCGCTACGCGGAGCTGACTCCCATCATCGGCACCTACCGCGGCTGGAAGCAGACCGGCGACGACATCGGCACCGCGCGCGAACTGGCCGCGGACGACCCCGACTTCGCCGCCGAGGTGAAGGAGCTGGAGAAGCAGCGCGAGGAGCTCACGGAGCGCCTGCGGCTGCTGCTCGTGCCGCGCGACCCCAGCGACGACAAGGACGTGATCCTGGAGGTCAAGGCGGGTGAGGGCGGCGAGGAGTCCGCGCTGTTCGCCGGCGACCTCCTGCGCATGTACCTGCGCTACGCCGAGCGCCAGGGCTGGAAGACCGAGATCATCGACGCCAACGCCTCCGACCTCGGCGGCTACAAGGACGTCCAGGTCGCGGTGAAGACCAAGGGCGGCAACGGCGCCACCGAGCCCGGTCAGGGCGTCTGGGCACGGCTGAAGTACGAGGGGGGCGTGCACCGCGTCCAGCGCGTGCCGGCCACCGAGTCCCAGGGCCGCATCCACACCTCCGCCGCCGGTGTGCTGGTGACCCCCGAGGCCGACGAGGTCGAGGTCGAGATCGGCCCCAACGACCTGCGGATCGACGTCTACCGCTCCTCGGGCCCCGGCGGCCAGTCGGTCAACACCACCGACTCCGCGGTGCGCATCACCCACCTGCCCTCCGGGCTGGTCGTCTCCTGCCAGAACGAGAAGAGCCAGCTGCAGAACAAGGAGTCGGCGATGCGCATCCTGCGCTCCCGGCTGCTGGCCGCCGCGCAGGAGGAGGCCGAGCGCGAGGCCTCCGACGCCCGCCGCAGCCAGGTGCGGACGGTGGACCGCAGCGAGCGCATCCGCACCTACAACTTCCCGGAGAACCGCATCTCGGACCACCGCGTCGGCTTCAAGGCGTACAACTTGGACCAGGTCCTCGACGGCGAACTGGACGCGGTCATCCAGGCGTGTGTCGACGCCGACTCGGCGGCCAAGCTGGCCGCCGCGGGCGACGGAAGCTGAACCGGAGGCGGAGAACGTGAACCTGCTGCTCGCCGAGGTCGCCCAGGCGACCCAGCGGCTGGCCGACGCCGGCGTTCCCTCGCCGCGGTTCGACGCCGAGGAGCTCGCGGCGTATGTGCACGGGGTGAAGCGCGGCGCGCTGCACACCGTCGCCGACGCCGACTTCGACGCGCGCTACTGGGAGGCCGTGGCCCGCCGCGAGGCCCGCGAGCCGCTGCAGCACATCACGGGCCGGGCGTTCTTCCGGTACCTGGAGCTCCAGGTCGGCCCCGGGGTCTTCGTGCCCCGCCCGGAGACCGAGTCGGTCGTCGGGTGGGCCATAGACGCGGTACGTGCCATGGACGTCGCCGAGCCGCTCATCGTCGACCTGTGCACCGGTTCGGGCGCCATCGCGCTCGCCCTGGCGCAGGAGGTGCCGCGCAGCCGGGTGCACGCGGTGGAGCTGTCCGACGAGGCGCTGGTGTGGGCCCGCAAGAACGTCGAGGGCAGCAAGGTCGACCTGCGGCAGGGCGACGCCCTGGAGGCCTTCCAGGACCTCGACGGCCAGGTCGACCTGGTGATCTCCAACCCGCCCTACATCCCGCTCACCGAATGGGAGTACGTGGCGCCGGAGGCCCGCGACCACGACCCCGGGATGGCGCTGTTCTCCGGCGAGGACGGCCTCGACACGATCCGCGGCATCGAGCGCACCGCGCACCGGCTGCTGCGCCCGGGCGGGGTCGTCGTCATCGAGCACGCCGACACCCAGGGCGGCCAGGTGCCCTGGATCTTCACCGAGGAGGCCGGCTGGGCGGACGCCGCCGACCACCCCGACCTCAACAACCGTCCCCGGTTCACCACTGCCCGCAAGGCGACGCCGTGACCACGGCGCCGCACGTCATGGAGGTCTGCTGATGGCACGGCGTTACGACTGCTCGGACGCGACGGACCGGATCGCCGGACTGCGCGAGGCCGCGTCCGCCGTACGCCGCGGCGAGCTCGTGGTGCTGCCCACCGACACCGTCTACGGGATCGGCGCGGACGCGTTCAACACCGAGGCCGTCGGCGACCTGCTGGAGGCCAAGGGCCGGGGCCGCAACATGCCCTCGCCCGTCCTGGTCGGCTCCCCGAACACCCTGCACGGCCTGGTCACCGACTTCAGCGAGCAGGCCTGGGAGCTGGTCGACGCCTTCTGGCCGGGCGCGCTCACCCTCGTCGCCCGTCACCAGCCGTCGCTCCAGTGGGACCTGGGGGACACCCGCGGCACCGTCGCCGTCCGCATGCCGCTGCACCCGGTCGCCATCGAGCTGCTGACCGAGACCGGCCCCATGGCCGTCTCCAGCGCCAACCTGACCGGTCACCCCTCGCCGCAGGACTGCGACGCGGCGCAGGAGATGCTCGGCGACTCCGTCGCGATCTACCTCGACGGCGGCCCGACGCCCGCGGCCGTTCCGTCCTCCATCGTGGACCTCACCGGCAAGGTGCCCGTCCTGCTGCGGGCGGGCGCGATCAGCGCGGAGCAGCTCCGTGAGGTCGTACCCGACCTGGAGGTCGGCAATTGACACCGCCCATACCCGGGCAGTGGGATCACGGCGAGCGCCCGTTCCGCATCCTCCACGTCTGCACCGGCAACGTCTGCCGCTCGCCGATGGCCGAGCGGCTGACCCGGCACGAGCTGACGCTGCGGCTCGGTGACGGCGCCGCCGGGATCATCGTGGAGAGCGCCGGCACCTGGGGACACGAGGGCGCGCCGATGGAGGCGCACGCGGCGGCGGTGCTCGCCGAGTACTCCGCCGACCCGGTCGGCTTCCTCGGGCGCGAGCTCCTCGACGACCACGTGATCGACGCCGACCTCGTGCTGACCGCGACCCGCGACCACCGCGCCCAGGTGATCTCCATGGGTCATGCGGCGGGTCTGCGCACCTTCACGCTGAAGGAGTTCACCCGGCTGGTGAAGGCGATAGACCCGGCGACGCTGCCGGAGGGCAGCGTGACCGAGCGCGCGCGGTCCCTGGTGCGCGCCGCCGCGGCCCTGCGCGGGTGGCTGCTGGCGCCCACCGCCGACGCGGACGAGGTGTACGACCCGTACGGCGCCCCGCTGACGTTCTTCCGCAGCATCGGCGAGGAGATCCACGACGCGCTGGACCCGGTCCTGACGGCGCTCACCGGGGTTCCGGCGCCCACCGCCTGACCCCGGGGGCGGAAGGTCTCCCCGGGTCGCGGACGGCCCTTCGGGCGGGCTCCCGGGGCACGGTGGCGCGGCCCGCGGCGACCACCCGGCCCCCGGTGGAGCACAACGCGGCGCGAAATGTCCGGAAGGATGCAACAGTGGCAGGTGAGAACCTTCCCAGCCGCCCCCGGGAGCGCCGCCATGCCCACCGCGGAAGTGTCTTCACCCCACATAGTCACCCCCACGCTCCCGGCCGGGGGCCCCGGCCTCGACGAGCTGCGCGCCCATGACCCGGAACTGGCCGACATCCTCCTCGGGGAAGCCCAGCGGCAGGCCTCGTGCCTGCAGTTGATCGCGGGTGAGAACTTCACCTCCCCGGCCGTCCTGACGGCGCTCGGCTCACCGCTGGCCAACAAGTACGCCGAGGGCTACCCCGGCCACCGCCACCACGCCGGGTGCGAGCTGGTGGACCTGGCCGAGCGGCTGGCCGTGGAAAGGGCCACACGGCTGTTCGGAGCCGCGCACGCGAACGTGCAGCCCTACTCCGGCTCCTCGGCCGTGCTGGCCGCCTACGCGGCCCTCCTGGTCCCCGGGGACACCGTCCTGGCGATGTCGCTGGCCCACGGCGGCCACCTCACCCACGGGTCCGAGTCGAACTTCTCCGGCCGCTGGTTCCGCATCGTCGGATACGGAGTGACGCGGGGCGAGACCTTCGAGGAGGGCGGCCTGATCGACTACGCGCAGGTGCGGGACCTGGCCCACCGGCACCGCCCGAAGGCGATCGTCTGCGGCGGGATCGCCTATCCCCGGCACATCGACTACGCCGCCTTCCGCGAGATCGCCGACGACGTCGGCGCGTACCTGATCGTGGACGCCGCGCACACGCTCGGCCTGGTCGCCGGCGGCGCCGCGCCCAACCCGGTGCCGTACGCGGACGTGGTGTGCGCGACCACGCACAAGACGCTGCGCGGACCGCGCGGCGGGCTCGTCCTGTGCGGCGCGGACCTGGCCCAGCGCATCGACCGGGCGGTCTTCCCCTTCTCGCAGGGCGGTCCGCACATGCACGCCGTCGCCGCGAAGGCGGCGGCCCTCGCCGAGGCGGCGCGGCCGGAGTTCGCGCTCTACGCGCACCAGGTCGTCGCCAACGCCCGCGCGCTCGCCGGCGCGCTCGCCGCGCAGGGCCCGCGCATCGCCACCGGCGGCACGGACACGCATCTGATCGCCGCGGACGTGTCGGCCCTGGGCGTCACCGGTATGCGCGCCCGCGGACTGTGCGCGGCCGCCGGGATCGTGCTGGACAAGTACACGCTGCCGTACGACACGGAGCCCTGCACCGCCGGTTCCGGAATCCGCCTGGGCACCGCGTCGGTGACCACCCAGGGGATGCGCGAGGAGCAGATGCCGCAGGTCGCGGACCTGATCGTGCGCGCGCTGCGGGAGGAGCGGGGACTGGCCGGCGAGGTCGCGGAACTGGTGGAGGGCTTCCCCCCGTACCCCGGCTGAGACGCGCTTCACAGGGGGGCCGGGCCACCCCGGTGGGTGGCATGTGCAACCCTGGGTACCCGCTGTGAGTCTTCGTCTGTGTTTACAGTCGACACCCGGACGCGAATAGGGTGTGCCCGTGCGCGAGTACCTCTTGACCCTGTGTGTCGCAGCAGCCGTGACCTACCTCCTCACGGGGCCGGTGCGGAAGTTCGCCATCGCGGCAGGGGCCATGCCCGAGATCCGCGACCGCGACGTCCATCGCGAACCCACGCCGCGCCTCGGCGGCATCGCCATGTTCGGCGGCCTGTGCGCGGGCCTGCTGGTGGCGGCCCACCTGACCAACCTCAAGAGCGTCTTCGAGCTCTCCAACGAGCCCCGGGCGCTGCTCTCGGGCGCCGGGCTCATCTGGCTGCTGGGCGTGCTGGACGACAAGTGGGGCGTGGACGCCCTGATCAAGCTGGGCGCGCAGATGATCGCGGCCGGTGTGATGGTGCTGCAGGGCCTCACCGTGCTGTGGCTGCCGATCCCGGGCAAGGGCATCGTCGCGCTCACACCGGTGCAGTCGACCCTGCTGACCGTGGCGCTGGTCGTGATCACGATCAACGCGGTCAACTTCGTCGACGGACTCGACGGACTCGCGTCCGGAATGGTGTGCATCGCCGCGATCGCGTTCTTCATGTACGCGTACCGCATCTGGTACGGCTACGGCATCGAGGCGGCCGCCCCGGCGACGCTGTTCAGCGCCATCCTCATCGGGATGTGCCTGGGCTTCCTGCCGCACAACCTGCATCCCGCGCGGATCTTCATGGGCGACTCGGGCTCGATGCTGATCGGCCTGGTGCTGGCCTCCGGCGCCATCTCGATCACCGGTCAGACCGACCCCGACGCCATCACCAACCTCACCGGTTCGACCCGGGACACCACGCACTTCATGGTGCCGTTCTACCTCCCCCTGCTGCTGCCGCTGACGCTCATCGCGATCCCGGCGGCCGACCTGGTGCTGGCCATCGTGCGCCGCACCTGGAACGGGCAGTCGCCGTTCGCCGCCGACCGCGGACACCTCCACCACCGGCTGCTGGACATCGGCCACTCGCACAGCCGGGCCGTGTGGATCATGTACTTCTGGTCCGCGCTGATCTCCTTCGGCGCCGTCGCCTTCTCGGTCAACTCCTCCAGCCTGCTGATCGTCCTGAGCATCGTCGTGCTGAGCGCCATGGGGCTGCTCGCGCTGCTCATGCCGCGTTTCCGCCCCCGGGCCCCGCGCTGGGCCGAGGCGTTCGTCCCGCCGCGGTACCGCCGTACCCGGGCGGAGGCCGCGCGAGAGGCCCACGACGCCGCCGCGGCCACCATCGCCGCGGGGGAGGCCCCCGGCGTCAACGGCGCTACCGCGCTCAGCGCGCGGTCCCTGGTGGACGCCGGCCGCGGTTCGGGCAGCCGTCCGTAGGCCGAACGCTCTTTAGCACAGCCGTCGAGAGGCGTCCGGAAGACTCCGCGAGAGTTACTTCTTCCGTGTGACAGGTCACACACGAACCGGGTAAAGACCTCATCAAATAGTTTGTGATACCGTTCACGAGAACCCGGAATCAAGCCGAAAGACCCTAGTGCGATGGTCTTCCGGCGTGAGGCATGTCCTCGCCGCCGGGCTACCCTCGTCCTCGACGACCCCTGTACTCCTAACCTCGCCGGAGGAGCTGCCGCCATGCAGTCCAACGACGTCCGAACGCTTCTGAACTGCGCCGTGCCCGCCGTAGCCGCGGGGGTGATCGCGGTCGCTGTCTCCAGCGTGCTCGCGGGCGGCAAGGGCGCGATCGGCGCGGGCTTCGGCGCGGTGGTGGTGATCGCGTTCATGGGAATCGGTCTGACGGTGCTTCAGCGCACCGCCCGTTCCTATCCCACGCTGTTCCAGATGATGGGCCTGATGCTCTACACCGTGCAGCTGCTGCTGCTCGCCATCGTGCTGGCCGTGTTCAAGAACACGACGCTCTTCGACACCCAGGTGTTCGCCTTCACCCTGCTCGGCACGACCCTGGTGTGGATCGCCGCCCAGGCACGTGCTCATATGAAGACCAAGATGCTGTACGTGGAGCCCGGCTCCGCCGGAACTTCACCGTGAAAAGCAGGGCCGGTGCAGGCGGACTTCCGCTCGTTTGCTATCGTCCGGTCTCAACTGCGGCAGAGCTGGCGCGGGTGGCAGTCATGCCTTCGCAACAGCCCTTCGGCTCAGCGCCCACCCGCCGCCCCCACATCCGTCAGACCAGTCCAGTGCCGTTCCGTGGCCGTGTGCCGCGCCGACACGTAGAGGTTGCCGTACCTATGCGCCACGCTGAAGGAGCTCTCGGTGAGTGATGTAACGACGCTCGCCTTCGAGACGAACTGCCACATCTTCGACGGGTGCGGCTTCCCGGCCCCCGGCCTGCACTCCTTCCTCTTCAAGCCGCTGATCGGCGACGGGGACAGCAGCGTCTACTTCAACAAGACGATGCTGCTGGCACTGCTCGGCAGCATCGTGATCGTCGGCTTCTTCTGGGCTGCGTTCGCCAAGCCGAAGATCGTGCCGGGCAAACTGCAGATGGTCGCCGAGGCCGGCTACGACTTCGTCCGCCGCGGCATCGTCTACGAGACGATCGGCAAGCGGGACGGCGAGAAGTACGTGCCCTTCATGGTCGCGTTGTTCTTCTTCGTCTGGATCATGAACCTGTGGTCGATCGTGCCGATCGCCCAGTTCCCCGTGACGGCGATCATCAGCTACCCGGCCGCGCTCGCCGCGATCGTGTACATCACGTGGATGTCGCTGACCTTCAAGAAGCACGGCTTCGTCGGCGGCTGGAAGAACATCACCGGCTACGACAAGAACCTCGGCGCGGTGCTGCCGATGGTCGTCGGCCTGGAGTTCCTCTCCAACGTCATCGTGCGGCCGTTCACGCACGCCGTGCGACTCTTCGCGAACATGTTCGCCGGGCACGTCCTGCTGCTGCTGTTCACCATCGCCAGCTGGTACCTGCTCAACGGGATCGGCATCGCCTACGCCAGCGTCTCGTTCGTGATGGTCATCGTCATGACCGCCTTCGAGCTCTTCATCCAGGCCGTCCAGGCGTACGTCTTCGTGCTGCTGGCCTGCTCCTACGTGCAGGGCGCGCTCGCCGAACACCACTGAGCAGCCGCACGACGCACAGCCCCCCGATTGTCCGGTGGCCAACCCCCACCGGTCCGTGAAAGAGAAGGAAGAAACAGCATGTCCGCTGTGAACCTCGCCGCCACCCAGATCCTCGGCAACCTGGGCTCCATCGGCTACGGCCTCGCGGCCATCGGCCCCGGCGTCGGCATCGGCATCATCTTCGGCAACGGTACGCAGGCGCTCGCCCGTCAGCCCGAGGCCGCCGGCCTGATCCGTGCCAACCAGATCCTCGGCTTCGCCTTCTGTGAGGCGCTCGCGCTGATCGGTCTGGTCATGCCGTTCGTCTACCCGACCTCCTGAGTCCGGGCTGACGAGACCAACCCCTTTCGACGGAAGGCACTGATGTGAACGCCCTGGCACAGCTGGCGGCCGAGGAGGCGGAGAACCCCCTCATCCCGCCGATCCCAGAGCTCGTCATCGGTCTCATCGCCTTCGCCATCGTCTTCTTCTTCCTCGCCAAGAAGCTCCTCCCGAACATCAACAAGGTTCTGGACGAGCGCCGCGAGGCCATCGAGGGCGGCATGGAGAAGGCCGAGGCCGCACAGGCCGAGGCTCAGCGGACCCTCGAGGAGTACAAGCAGTCGCTCTCCGAGGCCCGCCACGAGGCCGCGCGTCTGCGCCAGGAGGCGCAGGAGCAGGGCGCCGCGCTCATCGCCGAGATGCGTGCGGAAGGCCAGCGGCAGCGCGAGGAGATCATCGCCGCCGGTCACGCCCAGATCGAGGCCGACCGCCGGTCTGCCGCGCACGCGCTGCGCCAGGACGTCGGCAAGCTCGCCACCGACCTGGCCGGCAAGATCGTCGGTGAGTCCCTCGAGGACACCGCCCGCCAGAGCCGCGTGATCGACCGCTTCCTCGACGAGCTCGAGGAGAAGGCCGAGGCCGCGCGATGAACGGAGCGAGCCGCGAGGCACTGGCCACCGCGCGCGAGCGCCTCGACGCGGTGACGGACAGCACGTCCGTCGACGCGGCGAAGCTCGCCGAGGAGCTGGCCGCCGTCACGGGGCTGCTCGACCGCGAGGGTTCGCTGCGCCGCGCCTTGACCGACCCGGCCCAGCCGGGGGAGGCCAAGGCGGGCCTGGCGCAGGCGGTCCTCGGCGGGCAGATCGGCGGCGAGACGTCCGATCTGGTCTCGGGCATGGTCCGCAGCCGCTGGTCGCAGTCGCGTGACCTGGTCGACGCGCTGGAGGAGCTGTCCTACGGCGCCGACCTGATCGCCGCGGAGCGGGCGGGCCACCTCGACGACGTCGAGGACGAGCTGTTCCGCTTCGGCCGCATCGTCTCCGGCAGCAGCGAGCTGCGGGCGGCGCTGACCGACCGCGCCGCGGGCGGCCAGGCCAAGGCGGCCCTGCTGCACTCGCTGCTGGGCGGCCGCGCCAACCCGGTCACGGAGCGGATCGTGGTCCGTCTCGTGACCCACCCGCGAGGCCGTAGCCTGGAGGCAGGGATCGACGCCCTGTCCAAGCTGGCGGCGACGCGCCGTAACCGCACGGTTGCGGTCGTGGTGTCGGCGGTACCGCTGAACGACCGGCAGAAGCAGCGCCTCGGCGCCGCGCTGGCCACGATCTACGGCCGGCAGGTGCACCTGAACCTCGACGTGGACCCCGCGGTCCGCGGCGGCATCTCGGTTCGGGTCGGCGACGAGGTCATCGACGGGACCATCGCGGACCGCCTCGAAGAGGCGAGCCGCCGGATGGCCGGCTGAACCAGCCACCAACTCAAAGAGCAGTACCAGCGGCCCGAGTTGGGCCGTAGCGAATACTTCGGGCCCAACAAGGAGAGCAGGGAACCCAGATGGCGGAGCTCACGATCCGGCCGGAGGAGATCCGGGACGCGCTGGAGAACTTTGTCCAGTCGTACCAGCCGGACGCGGCCTCGCGCGAGGAGGTCGGAACGGTCAGCCTGGCCGGCGACGGTATCGCCAAGGTCGAGGGTCTCCCCTCGGCGATGGCGAACGAACTGCTGAAGTTCGAGGACGGCACCCTCGGTCTCGCCCTCAACCTCGAGGAGCGCGAGATCGGCGCGATCGTCCTCGGCGAGTTCAGCGGCATCGAGGAGGGCCAGCCGGTGCAGCGCACCGGTGAGGTGCTCTCGGTCGCCGTCGGCGAGGGATACCTGGGTCGCGTCGTCGACCCGCTCGGCAACCCGATCGACGGCCTCGGCGAGATCGAGACCGAGGGCCGCCGCGCCCTGGAGCTGCAGGCTCCCGGCGTCATGGCCCGTAAGTCCGTCCACGAGCCGATGCAGACCGGCCTCAAGGCGGTCGACGCGATGACCCCGATCGGCCGCGGCCAGCGTCAGCTGATCATCGGCGACCGTCAGACCGGCAAGACGGCCCTGGCGATCGACACGATCATCAACCAGCGTGACAACTGGCGTTCCGGCGACCCGAAGAAGCAGGTCCGCTGCATCTACGTCGCCATCGGTCAGAAGGGCTCCACCATCGCGGGCGTGCGCGCCTCGCTGGAGGAGGCCGGCGCCCTGGAGTACACCACGATCGTGGCGGCCCCGGCGTCCGACCCGGCCGGCTTCAAGTACCTCGCCCCGTACACCGGCTCGGCCATCGGCCAGCACTGGATGTACCAGGGCAAGCACGTCCTGATCGTCTTCGACGACCTGTCCAAGCAGGCCGACGCCTACCGTGCCGTCTCCCTCCTGCTGCGCCGCCCGCCGGGCCGTGAGGCCTACCCGGGTGACGTCTTCTACCTGCACTCCCGTCTGCTGGAGCGTTGCGCCAAGCTCTCCGACGAGCTGGGTGCCGGCTCGATGACCGGTCTGCCGGTCGTCGAGACCAAGGCCAACGACGTGTCGGCGTTCATCCCGACCAACGTCATCTCCATCACCGACGGCCAGTGCTTCCTGGAGTCCGACCTGTTCAACGCGGGCCAGCGCCCGGCGCTGAACGTCGGTATCTCGGTCTCCCGAGTCGGTGGCTCGGCGCAGATCAAGGCCATGAAGTCGGTCGCCGGCCGCCTGCGCGTGGACCTCGCCCAGTACCGCGAGCTGGAGGCGTTCGCCGCCTTCGGTTCCGACCTGGACGCGGCCTCCAAGGCGCAGCTGGAGCGCGGCAAGCGCATGGTGGAGCTGCTCAAGCAGGGCCAGTACGCGCCGTTCCCGATCGAGGACCAGGTCGTCTCCATCTGGGCCGGCACCACCGGCAAGCTGGACGACGTCCCGGTCGAGGACATCCGCCGCTTCGAGCGCGAGCTGCTGGACTACCTCCGCCGTGAGAAGAAGGACCTGCTGCTGAGCATCGCCGAGACCGGCAAGCTCGGCGACGACACGGTCGAGGCCCTGACCGACGCGGTCGTGGAGTTCAAGAAGCAGTTCGAGACCTCGGACGGCAAGCTGCTGGGTGAGGGCTGAGCATGGGCGCCCAGCTTCGGGTATACAAGCGCCGCATCAAGTCCGTCACCGCGACCAAGAAGATCACGAAGGCGATGGAGATGATCTCCGCGTCCCGGATCGTCAAGGCCCAGCGCCAGGTCGCGGCATCGTCCCCGTACGCCGATGAGCTCACCCGCGCGGTGGCGGCGGTCGCGACCGGTTCCAACACGAACCACCCGCTGACCACCGAGGCCGAGAACCCGACCCGCGCCGCGGTCCTGCTCGTCACGAGCGACCGCGGTCTGGCCGGCGGCTACTCGTCCAACGCGATCAAGGCTGCCGACCGGCTCACCGAGCGGCTGCGCGCGGAGGGCAAGGAGGTCGTGCACTACCTCATCGGCCGCAAGGGCGTGGCCTACTACGGCTTCCGCGAGCGCCCGATCGCCGGCTCGTGGACCGGGTTCACCGACAAGCCGGTGTACGCGGACGCCAAGTCGGTGGCCGACCCGCTGATCGACCAGGTCCTCAAGGACACGGCCGAGGGCGGTGTCGACGAACTGCACATCGTCTTCACGGAGTTCGTGTCGATGCTGACGCAGGCGCCGGTGGAGAAGCGGCTGCTGCCGCTGTCCCTGGACGACGCCACCGGTGGCGAGGCCCGCAAGGAGGGGGAGATCCTCCCCCTGTACGACTTCGAGCCGTCGGCGGAGGGCGTCCTGGACGCGCTGCTGCCGCGGTACGTCGAGAGCCGGATCTTCAACGCGCTGCTGCAGGGTGCCGCTTCCGAGCACGCTGCCCGCCGCCGGGCGATGAAGTCGGCGACCGACAACGCCGAGGAGCTCATCAAGACGCTCACGCGGCTTGCCAACCAGGCCCGCCAGGCCGAAATCACCCAGGAAATCAGCGAGATCGTCGGTGGCTCCAGCGCCCTGGCCGACGCGTCTGCGGGGAGTGACTAAACATGACCACCACTGTTGAGACGGCCGCTGCCACGGGCCGCGTCGCCCGGGTCATCGGCCCGGTCGTCGACGTGGAGTTCCCCGTCGACGCGATGCCGGAGATCTACAACGCCCTCACCGTCGAGGTCGCCGACCCGGCCGAGGACGGCAAGAAGAAGACGCTGACCCTCGAGGTCGCCCAGCACCTGGGTGACGGCCTGGTCCGCGCCATCTCCATGCAGCCCACCGACGGTCTGGTCCGCCAGGCCGTGGTGACCGACACGGGCACGGGCATCACCGTCCCGGTCGGCGACTTCACCAAGGGCAAGGTGTTCAACACCCTCGGTGAGGTGCTGAACGTCCCCGAGGAGAACGCCAACGTCGGCGAGCGCTGGACGATCCACCGCAAGGCGCCGAAGTTCGAGGACCTCGAGTCCAAGACCGAGATGTTCGAGACCGGCCTGAAGGTCGTCGACCTGCTGACCCCTTACGTCAAGGGCGGCAAGATCGGTCTGTTCGGTGGCGCCGGTGTCGGCAAGACCGTCCTCATCCAGGAAATGATCATGCGTGTGGCGAAGCTGCACGAGGGCGTTTCCGTGTTCGCCGGCGTCGGCGAGCGCACGCGTGAGGGCAACGACCTCATCCAGGAGATGGAGGAGTCCGGCGTTCTGGACAAGACCGCCCTGGTCTTCGGCCAGATGGACGAGCCCCCGGGCACCCGTCTGCGCGTGGCCCTGGCCGGTCTGACCATGGCGGAGTACTTCCGCGATGTGCAGAAGCAGGACGTGCTGTTCTTCATCGACAACATCTTCCGCTTCACGCAGGCCGGCTCCGAGGTCTCCACGCTGCTCGGCCGCATGCCCTCCGCGGTGGGTTACCAGCCGAACCTCGCGGACGAGATGGGCCTCCTCCAGGAGCGCATCACCTCGACCCGTGGTCACTCGATCACCTCGATGCAGGCGATCTACGTCCCCGCGGACGACCTGACCGACCCGGCCCCGGCGACCACCTTCGCCCACCTGGACGCGACGACCGTTCTGTCGCGTCCGATCTCGGAGAAGGGCATCTACCCGGCGGTCGACCCGCTGGACTCGACGTCCCGCATCCTGGACCCCCGCTACATCGCGGCGGACCACTACGAGTGCGCCATGCGCGTCAAGGGGATCCTGCAGAAGTACAAGGACCTCCAGGACATCATCGCGATCCTCGGTATCGACGAGCTGGGCGAGGAGGACAAGCTCACCGTCCACCGCGCCCGCCGTATCGAGCGCTTCCTGTCGCAGAACACCCACGCGGCGAAGCAGTTCACCGGTATCGACGGCTCCGACGTCCCGCTGGACGAGTCGATCTCCGCGTTCAACGCCATCGCCGACGGTAAGTACGACCACTTCCCTGAGCAGGCGTTCTTCATGTGCGGCGGCATCGAGGACCTCGAGCGCAACGCCCGCGAGCTCGGCGTCAGCTGACGCCCGTCGCCTGACGGCTCACCGTGGCAGGGGGCGGACCCTGTGTCCGCCCCCTTGCCGCACCCCCGTTATCCTTTGTTTTATGCACCCGCCGGACGGCGGTGGGTGCCGACCCGAGGAGCCATCTTGGCTGAGCTGCACGTCGAGCTGGTCGCAGCGGACCGCCGTGTCTGGTCCGGCGAGGCCACACTTGTCGTCGCACGCACCGAGTCCGGCGACATCGGCGTCATGCCGAACCACGAGCCGCTGCTGGGCGTGCTCCAGTCCGGTCCTGTGACGATCCGTACCAGCGAGGGCGGCACCGTCGTCGCGGCGGTGCACGGAGGTTTCATCTCCTTCGCGGACAACAAGCTCTCGGTGCTGGCGGAGATCGCCGAGCTCGCCGAGGAGATCGACGTCCAGCGTGCGGAGCGGGCTCTGGAGCGCGCGAAGGCCGACGCCGACGCCGCCGGTGAGCGCCGGGCCGAGGTCCGGCTGATCGCCGCGACCAGCGGGTCGCGCTGAGCGCCCGGCCCACCGGGCCATGAGCCGCGGGAGGCCCGTGAGGGTGTCCCGCGGCTGCAGTATCCCTATTCGTGACATGGAGCGAGGAGGTCGGTGGGCGTGATCCTCGCTTTTCAGGTGTGCGGGGCCCTTGTGGCGGTGGCGCTGCTGGGGCTGTTCGTCTTCGGGCTGCGGCGCCGGCTGATCCAGCGGCCCGGCGGCACGTTCGACTGCAGCCTGCGGATGCCGCCCACCGGCGCCGACGAACCCTCCGGCAAGGGCTGGGCGTACGGGGTGGCCCGCTACAGCGGTGACCGGATCGAGTGGTTCCGGGTCTTCTCCTACGCGCCCCGGCCGCGCCGGGTGCTGGAGCGCTCCGCCATCGAGGTGCTGCACCGCCGCGCCCCCGAGGGCCAGGAGGAACTGGCGCTCCTGTCCGACGCGGTCATCCTGGTGTGCGAGCACCGCGGTACCCGCCTGGAACTCGCCATGAGCGACGACGCCCTCACCGGCTTCCTCGCCTGGCTCGAGGCCGCCCCTCCGGGCCAGCGGGTGAACGTGGCCTAGCAGGCGGTTCGGGGCTTCCCGCTGGTCGGGGGTCCCCCCGGACGGAGTCTGGGGGAGGGCGAACGTGGCCTAGCAGGCGGTTCGGGGCTTCCCGCTGGTCGGGGGTCCCCCCGGACGGAGTCTGGGGGAGGGTGAACGTGGCCTAGCCATCCGGAGGTCCGGCCTCTCCCGTCGGCCCTACGACTGCTTCGGCAGCCCCAGTTCCTGCGCGAGCACCGCCGCCTGCACGCGGCTGCGCAGCCCCAGCTTGGCCAGCATGCGGCTGACGTGCGTCTTCGCCGTGGCCTCCGCCATCTCCAGGCGTGCCGCGATCTCCGCGTTGGACAGCCCCTCGCCCACGCAGACCAGCACCTCCCGCTCCCGCGGTGTCAGCGGGCCGAGGACGGCGCGGTCGGCGGCCGGGCGCGGCCGCGGGCGGGCGAACTCGCCGATCAGCCGGCGGGTCACCGCGGGCGCGATCATTCCCTCGCCGCGCGCCACCAGCCGTACGCCCTCGATCAGCAGATCCGCCTCGGTGTCCTTCAGCAGGAATCCGGCGGCGCCCGCCCGCAGCGCTCCGAAGACGTACTCGTCCAGATCGAACGTGGTGAGGACGAGCACGTCGGCCAGCCCTTCCGCGACGATCTCGCGGGTCGCGGAGACCCCGTCCAGCCTGGGCATCTGGAGGTCCATGAGGATCACGTCCGGGCGCAGCTCGCGGGCGAGGCGGACCGCCGCCTCCCCGTCGGCCGCCTCGGCGACCACCTCGATGTCGGGCACCGAGCGCAGGATCAGCACCAGCCCCGCCCGTACCGCGGACTGGTCCTCGGCGACGACCACCCGGATCATGCGTTCCCCTCCATGGGCAGTACCGCCCGCACCCGCCACGTCGTGCCCTCACTGCCCGCCTCGAAGGTGCCGCCCAGCAGTTCGGTGCGCTCCCGCATCCCGATGAGGCCGCTGCCCGAGCCGGGGGCCCGGGGACCGGAGCGGTGGGCCGTGCCGCCGCTGCGGCAGGGGCTCGCCACGGTCACCGTCAGCGCTCCGCCGTCCTGTTCCAGCATGACGGGCACCTCGCCCGGCGAGGCGTGCTTCAGGACGTTGGTCAAGGACTCCTGCACGATCCGGTACGCCGCGAGTTCCACCGGCGCGGGCAGCGGGACGGCGCCCTCGGGGCGTTCGTCGCGCAGCACGAAGGCCGAGTGCGGGGCCGCGGCGCGCATCTGCTCCACGAGCGTGTCCAGACCGGCCAGCCGCGGAACGGGGGCCGGCTCCCCGTCCTCGCCCGCCGAGTCGCGCAGCAGCCCGATCAGCCGGCGCATCTCGGACAGGCCCGCGACGCTGTTCTCGCGGATCACCGCCAGCGCCTCGCGGGCCGGTCCCTCGTGGCGGTCCAGGGACAGCGCGGCGGTGGAGTGGACGGCGATCGCGGAGAGATGGCCCGCCACCATGTCGTGCAGTTCGCGGGCCATCCGGGCCCGTTCGCGGCCCACCGCCTCCCGGCGGTCCAGCTCGGCGAGGAGCGCGGTCTGCTCCGCGCGGAGCCGCTCATGGGCGGCCTCGTCGCGGTGCCGCCGTACGATCACGCCCGTCGAGGCGGGTGCCACCGAGACCAGCGCACCGACCACGCCGATCAGCAGGGACTCGGCGACCGGATGCACCGCCACCGCGGTTGCCGTGAGCGCGGCCGTGCCGAGCACGCTGCCGACCGGGACGACCCGGGTCAGCCGCTTGGGTCCGTACAGGACGGCGGCGTACACGAGGTCGGTGAACATCAGCACGGTCACCAGCAGGGAACCGATCACGAAGTCCGCGCAGAGGGTGAGCACAGCGACGACGATCGCCACGCGGGGCGCGGTCCGGCGCAGCAGTTCGCATCCGGCCATGACCACCAGCGGGAGCAGCGGCAGCCAGGCACGGTCGCCCGCCGGATGGTTCCCCGAGTAGGTGTACAGCCCGAACGCCCACATCGTGAGGCCTCCCGCGAGCCCCGCGACGGCGATCAGCACGTCGTCGCGGTGCGGGCGTCGGGCGGCGGCGGTCGTCATGGGCCCATCCCAGCACGCGGCGCGGACGACGCGCGTCCGCCGGGGGTCGGAGCCGGTACGTACACCGAAGGATGCAGCCGGGTCTCATCAGCGCCGACGACGCGCCCCGCGACGCCGGCGGGGGAGCCTTGCGGCATGCTCGTGACGCTGATCATCGGGAGCGAGATCGCCTTCTGGGTGCTGCTGGGCGCCGGGCTCGCCGTGCGCTACCTGCTGCGCCGGCCCCGGGCGGGGGCGGCCCTGCTGGTGTGCGTGCCCCTGGTGGACCTGGTGCTGCTGGCGGCCACCGTGGCCGACCTGCGCGACGGCGGCACGGCCGCCGCGCGTCACGGTCTCGCCGCCGCCTACGTCGGTTTCTCGGCCGGCTACGGCCACTGCGTCGTCCGCTGGGCCGACGCCCGCTTCGCGCACCGCTTCGCGGGGGGTCCGAAGCCCCCTCCGGCGCCGAGGTACGACAGGGCCCGGGCGGTGCACGAGTGGCGGCTGTTCGGCCGTACCGCGGTCTCCACGGCCGTCGCCGCCGCCCTGCTGGAACTGGCCGTCCGGCTCGTGGCGGACGCCGGAGGCACCGGGGCCCTGGGGGAGTGGCAGGTGCGGATGGGGGCGGCGGCCGGGATCCACGCCGTCGTGGCGGCGAGCTACACGCTCTGGCCCAGACGGGAGCCGGCCGCCTCGCCGCGCGGCTGAGCGCGCCGGGTCAGCGGTTCTCGCCGGGTACCCACAGCACGTCGCCGACCTCCTTGTTGGCCGTGCGGGCCAGGATGAACAGCAGGTCGGAAAGCCGGTTGAGGTAGGTGGCGGTGAGCGGGTTCATCGTGTCGCCGTGCTCCTCCAGCGCGGCCCACGTGGAGCGCTCGGCGCGGCGGACGACCGTGCACGCCTGGTGGAGCAGCGCGGCGCCCGGGGTGCCGCCGGGGAGGATGAAGCTGCGCAGCTTCTCCAAGTCCTCCAGGAAGCGGTCGCAGTCCGCCTCCAGCCGGTCCACGTAGGACTGCTCGACGCGCAGCGGCGGGTACTTGGGGTCCGGGACGACGGGCGTCGCGAGGTCGGCGCCGACGTCGAAGAGGTCGTTCTGGACCCGTACGAGGACGGTCGCGACCTCCTGCGCAAGCGCGCCGAGGGCGAGTGCCACACCGATCACGGCGTTCGCCTCGTTGGCGTCCGCGTAGGCCGAGATGCGGCTGTCGGTCTTGGCCGTACGGCTCATGTCGCCGAGGGCGGTGGTGCCGTCGTCCCCGGTCCGCGTGTAGATGCGCGTCAGATTGACCATGTGTCGAGCGTAGTCAGGCCGCGCCTCGGGCGCGCTCCGTGGCGGGACCGCGGCGGGGGAGGCGGATGCGGACTCCGGGGGCGGTCCCGGTCAAACTGGACGCGGTGCGGCATTAACTGGGCGCCGGGGCTCTCAACTGTGCGACGAAGGACACAGGGTGACCCGCCTCTCTTCCTGCTGCGCTCCTCCGCGGCGCGACGTTAAGGTCCCGGCAACAGCATCGAGAAGATAGGTGTGTGCCGTGGCGAAGAAGCTCGCCGTCATCGGAGCCGGCCTGATGGGCTCCGGTATCGCGCAGGTGTCCGCACAGGCGGGTTACGAGGTCGTCCTGCGTGACATCACGGACGAGGCGCTGGCCCGCGGCAAGGGCGGGATCGAGGCGTCCTACGAGAAGTTCGTCGCCAAGGGCAGGCTCGCCGCCGAGGACGCGGCCGCCGCGCTCGCACGCATCACCACCACCACCGACCTGGACGCGGCCGCCGACGCCGACATCGTCGTCGAGGCCGTCTTCGAGAAGATCGAGGTCAAGCAGGAGATCTTCCGCGCCCTCGACAAGATCGCCAAGGCGGACGCGGTGCTGGCCTCCAACACCTCCGCCATCCCGATCACCAAGATCGCCGCGGTGACGGAGCGCCCCGAGAGCGTGGTCGGAACCCACTTCTTCTCCCCGGTGCCGCTCATGCAGCTGTGCGAGCTGGTGCGCGGTTACAAGACCAGTGACGAGACCCTGGCGCGCGCCAAGGCCTTCGCCGAGGAGGTCGGCAAGACGACCATCGTCGTCAACCGGGACGTGGCCGGGTTCGTCACCACCCGGCTGATCGCGGCGCTGGTCGTCGAGGCCACCAAGCTCTACGAGTCGGGCGTCGCCACGGCCGAGGACATCGACGTCGCCTGCAAGCTCGGCTTCGGCCACGCGATGGGCCCACTGGCGACCGCCGACCTCACCGGCGTCGACATCCTGCTGCACGCCGCCGACAACATCTACACCGAGTCCCAGGACGAGAAGTTCGCCCCTCCGGAGCTCATGCGGCGCATGGTGGACGCGGGCGCGCTCGGCCGCAAGAGCGGCGAGGGCTTCTACCGGTACTGACGGAGCGTCAACCCGAAGGGCCCGGCCCGGCGCGGATGCCCGGCGGGCTGGGCCCCTCGGACCTCTCCTGTCACTCGCAAGGGTGAATTCGGTATCGGTTCGCTCACAGACGGCAACCTCTTCGTACGACGGACCGTCAGTTACGTAGAACCACGGCAGTTTCCACCCATTCACTCACGGGGAGGCGTAATGCACATCAGGGGCGATCACGCCGAGCTGGTCGTCGGGGGCCGCCTCGACGTCCGCACCGCGGCGGACGCCCGCAAGGTCCTGCACAGCGCGGTGGACGGGGGTCACGGCGACCTCGTGCTCGACCTGACCGAACTCGACTCGTGGGACGCGACGGGCCTGGGGGTCATCATGGGGGCGCACCGGCGCTGCGGCCGGGCGGACCGCCGTCTCGTCCTGAGGGGCGTACCCGCGCAGATGCAGCGGCTGCTGGTCGCCACAAGGCTGCACCGCATCCTGGTCATCGAGGGGGGAATCGCGGCAGAAGCACTGCCGCGGACCTAGGGCACCCAGCGGGCGTGCCCGTACGGAAGCGGCAACCCAGGACAGACTCGGACGCAAGGGCGGCATGGCCGCCCTGGGCTTCGCACATACTGTGGGAAGGTTTAGGGTTCGGTTCCGGCGTGCCTCAACCCCGTACGCCGAGGAGGGGAGCCGGACCGGTCCAACGGCGGAACCGCGGGCCCGGTGGGGCCCCGCTGCGACGCACATGGGGGCGGAGACTAATGGACCCACACGGACCCGACATGACCGGTGACGAGTACGGCGCACAACAGGACTCCACGAGCTTTGCCGACGCGACGCCCGCCGGGGGCGCGGAGGACGGCACCGCGCCGGCCCCGCGCGTCGCCCGGCCGCCGCGCGACCCGCTCGCCCTCGAACTCGGGGCGGGCACGGCGGACGGCTACGCGCCACGCGTCGTCGAACTCGTCGTGGGTGACTACAGGCTGACCCTCAACCCCGTCGACGGCAGCGAGGTCAGTTCCCTCGCCCCCGGCGGCCTGCCCGCGCCCGTGCGGCGCGCGGCGGAGGAGCGCGCCGCGCTCACCGCGACCACCCGCCCGACGGTGCCGCCGGGGTCCCGGGCCCCCGAGCTCCCGCTGCTGGAGCGCGGTGAGGAGCGCGAGCGCCTGGTGCGGCTGCTCTCCCGGGGCCGCTCGGTGCGTGTGACCGGGCCGTCCGGCGCGGGCCGCAGCGTGCTGCTCGACGCGGTCGCCGAGGCCTGCGCGGGCCTCGCCCCCGACGGCGTGATCCGGCTCTCCGGCTACCGCCGGACCCCCAGCGACCTGCTGCAGGAGCTCTTCGGCACCATCTACGACGCAGAGGACTACCGCCCCGACCGCGGCCGACTGCTGGAACTGCTGCGCGAGGTCGGCGCGGTCGTCGTCCTGGACGACCTGGAGTTCGGCGGTGCCTCGCTGGAGGAACTGCTCGCGGCGGCGCCCGAGTGCGCCTTCGTGATGTCCGCGACCCCCGACGTGCCCGCCCCCTCCACCGACTCCCTGGTCGAGGAGGTCTTCCTCCCCGGACTGACCCGGGTCGCCTGCCTGGAGCTGCTGGAGTACTCCGCGGGCCGCCCCCTGGAGGAGGAGGAGACCGCCTGGGCGGCCGACCTGTGGTTCGAGTCGGAGGGCCTGCCGCTGCGCTTCGTCCAGGCCGGTGCGCTGCTGCGGCAGCGCGACGCCCTCGGGGCGGAGATCCTCGCGGCCGACGAGTCGGTGTGGGGCGACGTGGAGGCCGCCGACGGGCTCCCCGTCGACGCGCCCTTCGACGCCCAGCCGGGCGCGTCGGCCTCGCACGTGCCGCTGCCCTCGCTCGCCGAGAGCGCCGCCCCCGCCGTCCTGCTCGCCTCCCGTCTCGGCGGCTCGGCGCAGGAGGCGCTGCGCTTCGCCGTGGCCCTGGGCGGCGAGTGCCCGCACCCGTCGCACCTGCCGGCGCTCATCGGCGACACCCACGGCGACGCCGCGCTCGGCGAGATCGCGGCCGTCGGGCTGGCCGTTCCCGTCGCCGCGCACCACCGCCTCGCGGCGGGCGTGAGCCGGCAACTGGCGCTCGTGGACGGACTGGCGGCCGAGGCCGCCGCCGAGGGCTCCCCGCAGGCGCTGGCGGCCGCCCAGCACTACGCCTGGTGGGCCGGGCACCCCTCGGTCGCCCCGCGCCGCGTCGCCGCCGAGGCGGAGGCCATCCTGGCCGCCCTGGGCGCCGCCCGCGACGGCGGCCACACGAGCGCCGCCGTGCTCCTGGCCCGTACGGTGGCGCCCGTCCTCGCCGCGGCCATGTACTGGAGCGCGTGGGAGCGGGCGCTGCGCCTCGGCCAGGAGGCCGCCCGGCTGGCCGGGGAGGTGGCCGAGGAGGCGTACTTCCTCCACGAACTCGGCGTCCTGGCGCTGTGCCTGGGCAGCCTGGACCGGGCCCGCAGCGAACTGGAGGCCTCGATAGCCCTGCGCGGCGCTCTCGCGGACCGCCAGGGCACCACGGTGGGCCGCCGTACCCTGGCGCTCGTCGCGGACCGCGAGGGCGGCCCTGTGCCCGGCACGGGCCTCGCGGGCGTCGAGACCCCGGCGACCGGCACCGACATGTCCGAGGCGCCCACGACGATCATCGGCAAGCGCCTGGCCGCGGCGGCCGCCGCCCCGCGCCGGATCGCCCTCACCGGTTCCCGCCGCAACCTCGTCGCCGCCGGCGCGGGCGCCCTGCTGGCGGCGGTGCTCGGCACCGTCGTCACCCTGGGTACGACGGCCTCCGGCGGCGACCAGAACACCCCCATGAACGTGAAGCCGGTCGAGTCCGCCCAGGAGGACGGCGCGGACGACGGCCTCCCGGCCGAGGACCTCCCGACCCCCGGCTCCACCCAGCGCCCCAGACCCTCCGCGAGCGGCTCCGGCGCCGCGACGGCGCCGGGCGCTCCGGCCGGCGGCACCACGGGCGCCGGCGGTGCCGGGTCCGTGTCCGGTGGCGGCTCCGGCGGCACCGACGGCGGGGCCGGTGGGGCCGACGGCGGCTCCTCGACGGGCGGCGGCTCGCACGGCGGCGGCTCGGGCGGCGGTTCGAACAGCGGAGGCTCGAACAGCGGCGGCTCCGGGGGCGACTCGAGCGGGGGAGGGGACACCGGCGGCGACACCGGCGGCACGGGCGACCCGACCGACGGCGGCCAGTCCGGCTCCCCGTCGACGTCGCCGAGCACCCCGGACACCGGCTCGCCCAGCCCGACCGGCTCCGACGGTGGCACCGGCGACGCCGGCACCTCCGCCAGCGCGAGCGCGCCCGAGAGTTCCGCCTCCGTCACCGGTCTGCCCGGCGGACCCGACACCTTGGGCGCGATCGCCTGACCTGCGCCCGTCAACGGCGCGGCCCGGCGGTCTGCCGACCGCCGGGCCGCGCCGTACCGCTCACCGCCGACGGGCGGGGGAGCGGGCGGTGTCCGTCAGAAGAGGCGGAGCTTGTCGTCCTCGATGCCGCGCAGCGCGTCGTAGTCCAGGACGACGCAGTCGATGCCGCGGTCCGTGGCGAGGACCCGCGCCTGCGGCTTGATCTCCTGCGCCGCGAAGATGCCCTTCACGGGCGCCAGCAGGGGGTCCCGGTTGAGGAGTTCGAGGTAGCGGGTGAGCTGCTCGACGCCGTCGATCTCGCCGCGGCGCTTGATCTCGACCGCGACGGTCGTGCCGGACGCGTCCCGGCACAGGATGTCCACGGGGCCGATGGCGGTCGGGTACTCGCGGCGGACGAGGCTCCAGCCCTCGCCGAGCACCTCCATGCGGTCGGCCAGCAGCTCCTGCAGGTGGGCCTCGACGCCGTCCTTGATCAGGCCCGGGTCGACGCCGAGTTCGTGCGTGGAGTCGTGCAGCACGTCCTCGATGGTGATGATGAGCTGCTCGCCGGCCTTGTTGGTGACCGTCCAGACCCCGTCCTCACCCTCCTTGAGCGTGCAGGGCGGCGACATCCAGTTCAGCGGCTTGTAGGCACGGTCGTCGGCGTGGACGGAGACACTGCCGTCGGCCTTGACCAGGAGCAGCCTGGTCGCCGACGGCAGATGGGCGGAGAGCCGGCCCGCGTAGTCCACGGAGCAACGGGCGATGACGAGACGCATGGTCGGCAACGTTACTCGCTACCGGGCGCGTCCGGAAAATGGCCTGTTGTGAACACTCCCGCCTAGTGTCATGGGACCTCTCCGCCTACGGTTGTGCGTGGAGGCCGTCGTGCGGGAGAACTCTGGGCGGCTTCTCTCCGTAGTCCGTCTGACTCCTCGGACAGGGGGGTCACGAGAGGAGTACTCATGTCGCTCGACGTCTCACCGGCCCTCCTCGAACAGGCCGAGCGAGGCGAGGTCGACGAACGGGAGTTCGTCGACTGCGTCCGGACCTCCCTGCCTTACGCATGGGACATGATCAGCTCTCTGGCGGCACAACTCAAGGTGGACGGCGGCGAGTTCGCCGACAACCAGGTACCCCCGCCGGACGAGCACGCACGCGGGCAGCTGCTCCGCGCCTTGGCGAGTGACGCGATACGGGGGGCCCTGCAGCGGCACTTCGGGGTCCGGCTGGCGTTCCAGAACTGCCACCGGGTCGCGGTGTTCCCGCTGGACCCGGCGGTCGACGGGCGTTACGCCACCTTCACCTCCGTACGCGCACAACTGCTGAACCAGTCCCCGGAACTGCGGGACTGCTGAACCGGGCAGGGTGCTCCCGCCATTGGTCGCACCACTGCTCTTTCAGGTTTCAATCAGGCCAATTGCGGGAGCACTTCGCTGCCGAGCCGCGCCACGTTCTCCTCGGTGGCCGCGAGATCGCCCGAGCCCTCGACGAGCAGGGCGAAGCGGCGGATGCCCGTCCGCTCGGCGGTGGCGGCCAGTCGGTCGGCGCACACCGCCGGCGGGCCGACGGGGTGGAGGTCGCAGAGGAGTTCGGTGTAGGCGAGCGGATCGCGCATCGCCCGGGGCCGGCCGTCGACGGTGCGGTGCGCGGCGAGGCCCCGCTGGAGCCAGCCCGGCATCGCCTTGGTGAGGGATTCCACGGCGTCGGCGCGGCGGTCCGCGATCTGTACGACGCCCGCGGAGACATGTTCCGCCGTTGCCGCCAATTCGGGTGAAAGCCCCGCATCGCGCGCCTCCGCCTGCCACATTGCGACCATGGCAGCTTTGTCCTCGTCGCCGCAGTGCATGCCGAGCAGCATCGGCAGACCCCTGCGCGCCGCGAGCCGGACACTGCCCGGCGAGGTGCAGGCGACGACGACCGGCGGCCCGCCCGGCGCCTCGAACTCGTCCGCCCGCGGCACGACGTCGACCTCACGGAAGGCGAATCGTTCACCCGAGGCCCCCACGCGGGGCTCGCGCAGCCAGCGCAGCAGCAGGTCCAGCGACTCGGGGAAACCGCTCTCGAAGGCGGGGAGTCCGGCGCCGAAGACCTCCAGGTCCACCCACGGGCCGCCGCGGCCCACGCCCAGCGTGAAACGGCCGCCCGAGGTGATGTGCAGCAGCGCCGCCTGTTCGCCGAGCGCCACGGGGTGCGCGGTCGGCAGTACGCTCACGGCCGTCCCGATCCCGATCCGGCGCGTCCTGCCCAGCAGCAGCGCGGCGAGCGTCACGGCCGACGGGCACACGCCGTACGGCACGAAGTGGTGCTCCGCCAGCCATACGGAGTCCAGCCCGGCCTTCTCCGCCGCCTCTGCGGACCGCACCGCGCGGTGCAGCGCCTCCCCCGGTCCCTGCCCCGGGAACTGGGCGGCGAGAACGAAAGTACCGACACGCATCGTGCTTCACACCTTCCTCGGTGGCCGACACGGCTCCCCTACTCGCACTAACGCCTGACACGTGCCAAAGGCACGGTCCAGCCACCGCGATTTCATGATTTTCCAGCTGATGGCCGAAATGGGGGACGCCGGGACGGGTACCCGGCTGGGTACGCGCTACGCGTAGGCTGGGAGCGGTCCCGAGTCCCCCGAACCGCATGAGGTGTGTGCCCGTGTCTCCGCGCCGAAACCGCCCGCGAGGCGCCGCCGGCAGAGCCGAGGAGCGTCCGGAGGCCGGTCCGGCCCGAGGCCCGGAGCGTGTGGAGAGCTGGCGGGGAGAGCAGTGGACCGTCCGCCAGCTGGCCGGGAGTACGGGCGGCAAGCACTACCGCTGCCCCGGCTGCGACCAGGAGATCCCGCCGGGGGTTGGCCACTTGGTGGCCTGGCCGGAGCACGGCGGCGTGGAGGACCGGCGCCACTGGCACACCGCCTGCTGGAACGCGAGGGACCGCCGGGGCGCACGCCTCCAGCGGTCCCGCAACGCCCCCCGGTACTGACCGGGGGACGGAAGCCCGGTGCCCCGGGTCAGACGTCGCGCTTGGAGAGCGTCGCGCAGGCCGCGCCCAGGGCGACGGCGGTGATGATCGCGAGCACGACCAACTGGCGCACCCCGTCGGCGTCTCCGTTCTCCAGCATCGGCATCTGGTAGAGCGACGCGATGGCGTTGGGGGAGGAGTACTCGATCAGCTTCTCCTGCACCGTGTGCAGGCTGTCCGACTGCATGAAGATCGCGACGATCAGCGGCAGCAGGACCACGCCCATCATCGTGGTGATCGCGCCCGCGGAGTGCCGCAGCAGCGCGCCCACGGCCAGGGAGAGCAGCCCGAGCAGGGCCACGTACAGGCCGACGCCGACGGTGGCGCCGAGCCACTGGGTGCCGCTGGCGGTGGTGAGGCCGTCCTCGACGACCAGGCGGGGGCCCAGGAAGGAGCCCTCGCCCACCGGCTTGCCGCCGAAGGCGGCGTAGTTCATCAGCGCGGTGAGCGCGCAGGCCGCGGTGGTGACGCTGAAGGTCAGCGCGAAGAAGACGATCGCCTTCGCGGCGAGCACCCGGCCGCGCTGCGGGCAGGCGGTCAGGGTCGTGCGGATCATGCCGGTGCCGTACTCGGAGCTGATCACCAGCACGCCGAGCGTCATCACGCAGAGCTGGCCGAGCAGCACCCCGAACAGGCCGAAGCCGAGGACCGGGTCGGAGACGATCTCGGACGAGTCCAGGCCGACGATCAGCAGGTTGATGCCGAGGATCAGCACCAGCATGACGCCGAGCGTCCAGATCGTGGAGCGCACCGTACGGATCTTGGTCCACTCGGACTTCAGCGCGTGGCCGAGGTGGGTCCTGTGCACCGGGAAGGCGGAGGAGAACTGCGGGGCCGGGCTGTGGACGGGGGCGGTCATCGGGCGTCCTCGACGGGCTGGGTCGGCTGCGGGGCGTCGGACGGGGTGGTGGGCGCCGCGGGCACGGCGGGCTGCGGGGCGGCGGACGGGGTGGTGGGCGCCGCGGGCACGGCGGGCTGCGTGTAGGGGTTCACCGGCGGGGCGTACGGCTGCGCCGGGGGCTGCTGCGGATGCCCGTAGCCGTACCCGTACGGCGGTTGCTGCGGCGCGGGCTGCGGCCAGGGTGCCTGCGGCGGCATGCCCCAGCCGCCGGGCGCCGGCGCGCCGGAGGGCTGCCGCAGACCCTGACGCGGGTCGGCCGTGGAGCGGTAGTCGACGGCGCCGTTGGTGAGGCGCATGTAGGCCTCCTCCAGCGAGGCCTGGTGCGGGGAGAGTTCCCACAGCCGCACCGCGGCCTCGTGCGCGAGGTCGCTGATCCGCGGCAGCTCCAGACCGGTCACGCGCAGCGCGCCGTCCTGCTCCTGCTGCACCTGCGCACCCGCGTCGGTCAGTGCCTTCGTCAGCTTCTCGCGGTCCGCGGCCACATCCGGGGTGCGGACCATCGCGAAGCCGGTGGAGTTGCGGGCGATGAAGTCCTTGACGCTCATGTCGGCGAGCAACTGGCCGCGTCCGATCACGATCAGGTGGTCCGCGGTCAGCGCCATCTCGCTCATCAGGTGCGAGGAGACGAAGACGGTACGGCCCTCCGAGGCGAGCTTGCGCATCAGGTGGCGCACCCAGTGGATGCCCTCCGGGTCCAGGCCGTTGACCGGTTCGTCGAACAGCAGCACCTCGGGGTCGCCCAGCAGCGCCGCGGCGATGCCGAGGCGCTGCCCCATGCCGAGCGAGAAGCCCTTGGAGCGCCTGCCCGCGACCTCCTGCAGGCCCACCACGCCCAGCACCTCGTCCACCCGGCGGGCGGGGATCCCGGACAACTGCGCCAGGCACAACAGGTGGTGGCGCGCACTGCGCCCGCCGTGCACGGCCTTGGCGTCCAGCAGCGCGCCCACCCGGCGCGGGGCGTTGGGCAGCTGCCGGAACGGCTGCCCGCCGACGGTCACCCGTCCCGCGGTGGGAGTGTCCAGGCCCAGGATCATCCGCATCGTGGTCGACTTCCCGGAGCCGTTGGGCCCCAGGAAGCCGGTCACCATGCCGGGCCGCACCTGGAACGACAGGTTGTAGACGGCCGTCTTGCTGCCGTAGGTCTTGGTGAGGCCGACTGCCTCGATCATGCTCCGCCCCTCGACGAACAGTCCGTGGGACGGTGCTCGCCCCCGTGAGGATTAGGAGGCCGGCGGGGGTGGATCGGTTCCCGCCCCGTGAGGCCCCAATCGTCCCGGTGCGGTCAGGCGTCCCGCTTCTTCAGCAGCGCGTAGCCGCCGATCAGCGCCACGATCACCCACAGCGCCATGATGCCGAGTCCGCCCCACGCGCTGTAGGGGGCGGGGTCGTCCGGGGCGATCGTGGCCCGCATGATCTTGCTGCCTGCCTGGTCCGGGAAGTACCGCGCCACCTCCTTGGCGCCCGGTACGGCCGAGAGGATCCCGGAGATCAGGAAGAAGAAGGGGATGAGGATGCCCAGTGAGACCAGCGGGCTGCGCAGCATCGTCGCGACGCCGACCGCGAAGAGCACCATCAGTGTCATGTAGAGGCCGGCTCCGAAGACCGCGCGCAGGACCCCCGGATCGCTGATCGAGGTGTCGAGGTCACCGCCCAGGATGGCCTGGCCGATGAAGAAGGAGACGAAGCTGACGATCACCCCGAGGACGAAGGTGATGCCGGCGGCGACGGCGACCTTGGAGAGGTAGAAGGTCGCGCGCTGCGGCACCGCCGAGAGCGAGGCCCGGATCATGCCCGTGCTGTACTCGCTGGAGATGATCAGCACGCCGAAGGTGATCAGCGCGAGCTGACCGAGGAAGAGACCGGACAGGCTCTGGGCGGTGGCGTCGAACTGGGCGCGGGCGCCCTCTTCGATGGTGTCCCACTGGGTGCGGAAGAGCAGGCAGAACAGACCGCTGATGACGATGGTCAGGACGGCGGCGGACGCCAGCGTCCACACGGTCGACCGGACGGTCCTGACCTTGGTCCACTCCGACTGCAGAACAGCGGTGGTCGCTGCCATGTCAGGCTTCCTTTCCGGTGTTCGTGTTCCAGGCGGCGCCCCACTGGGGCGCGGGAGCCGCGGCCTCGCCGGCCTCCGCCGCCGCCCCACCGGCGTGGTACTCCACCGACTCGGCGGTGAGTTGCATGAACGCCTGCTCCAGGGAGGCCTGCTGGGGGCTGAGCTCGTGCAGCACCAGCTGGTTACGGGCGGCGAGTTCACCGATCTTGGCGGATTCCGCGCCCTCGATCTCGAAGGCGCCCCCGTCGTCGATCACCGCGGTGATCGACGCGGCCGCCAGCGCGTCCTTGAACTTCTCCGGCTCCGGGGTGCGGACGCGGACGTAGGAGCGGGAGTTCTCGGCGATGAAGTCCGCCATCGTCGTGTCCGCCATCAGCTTTCCGCGACCGATCACGATCAGGTGCTCGGCGGTCAGCGCCATCTCGCTCATGAGGTGGCTGGAGACGAAGATCGTGCGGCCCTGGGCGGCCAGCCCCTTCATCAGATTGCGGATCCAGTGGATGCCCTCCGGGTCCAGGCCGTTGACCGGTTCGTCGAACATCAGGATCTCGGGGTCGCCGAGCAGCGCCGCGGCGATGCCGAGACGCTGTCCCATGCCGAGGGAGAACCCCTTGGAACGCTTCTTGGCGACGGGCGCCAGACCGACGATCTCCAGCACCTCGTCGACCCGGCGGGCCGGGATACGGTTGGACTGGGCCAGGCACAGCAGGTGGTTGTACGCCGTGCGACCACCGTGGATGGCCTTGGCCTCGAGCAACGCACCGATGTGCTTCAGCGGTTCGTGCAACTCGCGATAGTGCTTGCCGTCGATGCGGATGCTGCCGCTGGTCGGATTGTCCAGGTCCAGCATCATGCGCATCGTCGTCGACTTGCCCGCCCCGTTGGGGCCGAGGAAGCCGGTGACCACCCCCGGACGCACCGTGAAGGTGAGGTCATCCACCGCGGTCTTGTCCCCGTACCGCTTGGTCAGCCCCTGCAGCTCGATCATGCCGCATACACTATTTGGCCGCGGCGCGCGATGCACGCGGAATTCGCGCCCCCGTTTGTGCCCCCGGACACGACCGAGCCCCCGGCCGGGGAGGCGGGGGGCTCGATGTGCGCCACGGGCTCCGCGGAGCGTCAGCGCTGTGCCGGGACGCCGCGCGAGACGGGCTCGTCGTCGGCGGGGGCGCCGGCCGCGGCGACCGCCGCACCGGTCAGCGTGGCCAGCATCTCGCGGACGTTGGTCAGCTGGGCGTTGATGCTGTCGCGGCGGTTGGTGAGCGCCGCCAGCTCGCGCTCGGACTCGCTGCGGATGCGGTCCGCCTTGGCGTTCGCGTCGGCCACGATGTCCTCGGCCTGGCGCTGAGCGGTCTCCACCGTCTGGCGGGCGCGGCGCTCGGCGTCGGTGCGCAGCTTCTCGGCCTCCAGGCGGAGCTGCTCGGCGCGGTGCTCGATCTCGGCGAGGCGCTTCTCGGCCTTGGCCTGACGCGACGCCAGGTCGCGCTCGGACTGTTCGCGGCGCTTGGCCAGGTTGGTCTCGAAGTCGGCCGCGGCCTGGGCCGCCTTGGCGCGGGTCTCCTCGAAGAGGGCGTCCGCCTCCTCGCGCTTGGCCTGCGCGTCCTTCTGCGCGTCGGCGCGCAGCTGGCCTGCCTCACCCTTGGCCTTCTCGACGATGCGCTCGCCCTCGTCCTCGGCCTTCGTCTTGCGCTCGGCCGCGTAGGACTCGGCGTCGTTGCGCACCTGGGTGGCGGCGGACTCGGCCAGCTCGCGGTGCTGCTCGGCGGCGCGGCGGGCCTCCTCGCGCAGGTCCTTCGCCTCCTCCTCCGCGAGGCGGAGGATCTTCTCGACGCGCGCGCCGAGACCGGCGTAGGACGGTTCGGCGTCGTTGACCTGGGCCTGCGCGTTCTGGGTCTCGAGGTGGAGTTCCTCGATGCGCTTCTCCAGCGCGTTGATCCGGGCCAGCGCGCTGTCACGGTCGGCGACGAGTTTGGTGATGCGGTCGTCCACCTGACCGCGGTCGTATCCACGCCGCACGAGCTCGAAGCCGAAGGGGGAGGAAGTGTCGCTCATGGGGTTCCTGTCAATTCAGACCGGGTGGGGTGATAGGGGGAATCCTAGGGGCCGAAGCGGCGTGTCTTACAGTCACTGTCCAGTAACTGTGCACATTGTCCGCTCAATCGAGTGGCGCATCGTCGGACCGCTTGCTCCCTGTCCGGGGCGTACCGACCGTTGCACCAGCGGTGACCGCGTTCTTACCGTTCTGTGTGGCGTTCTGACCGTTGCCCTTCCCCCCGTCGGCCGGCTGCTGGAATGACTCCAGTGCCTCGAGGACATCCTGCACGCGGGTGATCTCCGCATTGATGTCCTGACGGCGCCGGCTGAGCAGCTCGAGCTCCTTCTTGCCCTCGGTCACGATGCGCTCGGCCTCGACGCGGGCCTCGCTGCGCACCCGCTCCGCGTCGCGCTCCGTGTCGTTCTTCTTCTGCTCGGCCCCCTTGAGCAGCTCCTCCGCCTTCTTCACCGCGGCGATGCGGACCTTGCTCGCCTCCGCGCTCGCGTTGGACCGCGTCTCCTCGGCCCTGGCCTCGGCCTCCGAGACCAGCTCGCGGGCCTTGGCCTCGGCCTTCTCCAACTGCTCCGTGGCGGCCTCGACGAGCTTGTCGACCCGCTCGCCCGCCGACTTCATGGTGGCGGCCGACTCCGTACGGGCCCGCTGGTGCAGCTCCTCGACCTCGGCCTCGACGCGCTGCCGCAGCTCCGTCGCGCGCTCGCGGATGGCGGTGGCGTCCCTGCGGGCCTCTTCGAGCAGCGTGTCGGCGTCCGTACGGGCCCGCTCCACCATGCCGTTGCTCTCCGAGGTGGCCCCGGCGACGATCCGGTCGGCCTCCTTGCGGGCGGCGCCGACCATCGTGTCGGCCTGCTCCTCCGCGGCGGTGCCGATCTTGAGGGCCTCACCCTGGGCCTGCGAGATGAGCTCGTCCGCCTGCGCCGCGGCTTCGGCGCGGCGCTTGTTGGCGTCCTCGCGGGCCTCGTCCCGGATCCGGTCGGACTCCGCGCGGGCGGCCTCGGCGTCGCGCTCGGCGGACTGCAGCGCGTCCTTGGCGAGGATGCCCAGCCGCTCCGCCTCCGCACGGGCCTTGGTGATCAGCTGGTCCGCCTGCTGGGCCGCGTCCGTGCGGCGCTTGTTGGCCTCGTCGCGCGCCTCGTCCATGATGCGGCGGGCCTCCGCCTCGGCGCTGCCCAGCGTCTCCTCGGCCGCGCGCCGGCGCTCCTCGGCGTCCCGCTCCGCGGATTCGAGGGCGTCCTTGGCGAGGATGCCCAGTCGCTCGGCGTCGCGCTGCGCCTTGCCCACGGTCTCCTCGGCCCGGGCGGCGGCGTCGGCGCGGAGCCGGTCGGCCTCCTCGATGGCCTCGGTGAGCAGCCGGTCGGCCTGCTCCGCGGCCTCCACCCGCTGCCGGTTGGCCTCGTCGCGGGTCTCCGTCCGCAGCCGGTCGGCCTCCTCGATCGCCTCGCCGACCGTGCGGTCGGCCAGCTGCCGGGCCTCCTCGGCCTCCTCCTGCGCCTCGCGGCGCATCCGCTGGGCGTCCTCGGTGGCGCGCTCGCGCTCGGCGTTGGCGTCCGCGTGCAGTCGGTCCGCGGCCTCCTGGGCCTCGGACCGCAGGCGCTCCGCGGCGTGCTCGGCCGCCGAGCGCAGCCCGGTGATCTCCTCCTCGGCCTGCTCGTGCATGCCGTTGACCGAGTCCCGCACCTGCTGGGCGGTCTGCTCGGCCGCGCCGACCAGCTCGGCCGCGTGCCGCTCGGCCTCGGCGACCAGCCGCTCCGCCTCAGCGCCGGCCTCTTCCACCCGCTTGCGGGCGGCGGCCAACAGCTCCTCGCCCTCGCGGCCGGCCTGCGCGCGCTCCTGCTCCGCCTCGCCGCGGGCCGCGGCCAGCAGCTCCTCGGCCTCCCGGCGGCGGCGCACGGCCTCCTCCTGTGCGGCGGACAGCGCCTCGGCCGCCTCGGCCCGCAGCCGTCCGGCGGTCTCCTGAGCCTCGGCCCGGACCCGGTCGGCGGTCTCCTGGGCCTCGGCGCGCAGCGTCTCGGCCTCGGCGGCGGCGTCGCCGCGCAGGCGTACGGCGAGCTGCTCGGCCTCGGCCCGGGTCTGCGAGGCGTCGGCGGCGGCCTCGTCCCGCAGCCGTACCGTCTCCTGCTCGGCCTGCTCCTGCAGCCCGCGGACCCGCTCGGCGACCTCCGTGCGCAGCGTGGCCGCCTCCTCGGCGGTCTCGCGGCGCAGCCGCTCCGCCTCGGTGCGGGCCTCGCGCAGCGCCTCCTCGGCCGCGGCGATGCGGTGCTCGGCCTCCTCGCGCAGCCGGACCAGATCGGCCTCGGCCTCGTCGCGCAGCCGCTGGGCGGCCCGCTCGGCCTCCTCGCGCAGCAGCACGCCGGCGCTCTCGGCGTCCTCCTTGACCTGCTCCGCCTGCTGCTCGGCCTCGGCGCGGACCTGCTCGGCCTCGCCCCGCGCGCGCTCCAGCAGTTCGTCTGCCTGCCGGCGCAGGCCACCGGCACGCTCGATCGCCTCGGTGCGGAGCTTCTCGGAGTCGGCGGTCGCCTTCTGCCGGTGCTCCGCGGCATCGGCCTTCGCCTTGGTCAGCAGCTCCTCGGCGGACCGGGCCGCCTCCTCGATCTGCTGCACCGCCTCGCGCCGCGCCTCGCCGCGGATGCGCTCGCCCTCGGCGACCGCCTCGGCGCGCAGCTGCTCGGCCTCGCCGCGCAGCCTGCGGGCCTCCTCCTGCAGCTCGACCGTCTTGGCGCGGTACTCCTTGGTGTCGTCCTTGGCGGTGCCGAGCAGTTCCTCGGCCGACTCCTCGGCCTGGCTGCGGAGGCGGTCCGCCTCGGCCTCCGCCTCGCGGCGGATGCGCTCGGCCTCCTCGCTCGCCGCGCCGGTGGTGGCACGGGCGTCCTCGGTGGCCTTGTTGAGCACCTCCTCGGCGGTGCGGGCCGCCTTGGCCAGTGCCGCCGCGGCGTCCTCGGCCGCCTCGGACTTGGCGGTCTCCTGGGCCTGGCTGCGCAGCCGCTCGGCCTCGTTGGTGGCGTCGGCGAGGATCTGCTCGGCCTCGGCCTTGGCGGCCTCCGCCTCCTTGGTCGCCTCGGCGACCAGCCGGGCCACCTCGGCCTTGGCCGTACGGGTGCGCTGCTCGATGTCGGCGTCGACGGTGGCCAGCCGCTTGGCGGCGTTGGCCGAGGCCTCCTCGCGGAGCCGGTCGGCCTCGCTCTGCGCCTCGCGCAGCTTCTCCTGTGCCTCGCGCAGCTTCTCCTCGGCGGAGCGGGAGAGTTCGCCGGCCTGCGTGCGGGCGTTGTCGGTGTCGCTCTGGGTGGAGGCACGCAGCTGCTCGGCCTGTGTGGTGGCCTCCTGGGCCTGGCTGGCCGCGGCGTTCAGCAGCCGCTCGGCGTCCGCGCGGGCCCGGCGCAGCAGTTGATCGGCCTCGGCGCGCGCGGTCGAGGCCTCGGACTCCAGCCGGTCGCGGGCGCCCTCGGCGATCCGCTGCGCCTCGGCGCGTGCGGCGGCCAGTGCGGCCTCCGACTCGGCGCGGGTCTCCTCCATGAGCCGGCGGGCCTGCGACTCGGCGCGGGCCCGCAACTGCTCGGCCCAGGCCACGTTCTCGTTGACGTGGCTCTCGACGTTGGTGCGGCGCTCGGCCAGCTCCTCGTCGAGCCGGCGGCGCCGGCTGACGGCCTCGGCGTGCCACTCGGCCTCCACGCGGGCCTGGTGCTCGGCCTGCTCCTGGAGGAGGCGCTGGGTGGCTGCGCGGGCCTCGCGCAGCTCCCGCTCCGCGTCGGCGCGCAGTTGGTCGGCCTGGATCTGGGCATTGCGCAGCAACTGGTCGGCCTGGTGGCCGAGGTTGTCGTAGGCAGGGCGGCTCGCGAGGTTGCGGCGCGCCTCGTGCAGCTTGGCGCGCAGCACCTCGACCTGGTAGCCGAGGTCGTCGGCATGCTGGACGACCTTGTCCCGCTCCTTACGAAGCCGCTCCATCTCGGCCTCGAACTGCGAGAGGTGGTCGTCCTCAACCTCGTAGCGGTCGTAGCCCCGCACTCCGCGGTCCCATCCGTCTCCTGGTGTACCCACCCGCCAACCGAGTGAGATTCCCCGGGGCCCCGTTAACCGCGGAGCCTTGCGGAGAATTGTGTCCGATCCCACGCCGAGGCGCGGGCAGGTACCCCAGCCCACCCCGGGGTCGCCAGGCCACTCTACCGGGGCGAGTCGTCTCCGGTCAGTGGTCCTTGGCCGAGGTGACGAGCTCGGTGAGCACACCATGGCAGTCCTTGGGGTGCAGGAAGGTGATCCGCGACCCCATGGAACCCTTGCGCGGGCTGTCGTAGAGCACCCGCACGCCCTTGTCGCGGACGGAAGCCGCGTCCGCGTCGACGTCCTCGGTGCCGAAGGCGATGTGGTGCACCCCCTCGCCGTTCTTGGCCAGCCACTTGGCGACGGTGGAGTCCTCGCGGGTGGGCTCCAGCAGCTGCAGGTAGGAGGCCCCGCCGTCGGAGGTCTCGTTGATCTTGAGCATGGCCTCGCGCACCCCCTGCTCCTCGTTGACCTCGGTGTGGAACACCTCGAAGCCATAGGTGGCACGGTAGAACTCGACGGTCTTGTCGAGGTCGAAGCAGGCGATGCCGATGTGGTCGATTCGCGTCAGCATGACTCCAGTGGACCGCCGGTCGCCATGGTCACGCAACGTGCGCGCGATCACACCGTCTGCCGGGTGACCGCCGGCTCCACCCCTCAGTACATTGACAGCACCCTCGAAAACCATCGTTAACATTCCCTCTGTGCAAAGGGGCCGCGTCATGACCAGCCAGGCACGAACGTCCGTGATCGTCGCGGGTGCGCGCACCCCCATGGGCCGGCTCCTCGGCTCGCTGCGCACCTTCTCCGGGGCCGAACTCGGCGCCGTGGCCATCAAGGCCGCGCTGGACCGGGCCGGCATCGGCGGCGACCAGGTGCAGTACGTGATCATGGGTCAGGTGCTCCAGGCGGGTGCCGGGCAGATCCCCGCCCGCCAGGCCGCGGTCAAGGCCGGCATCCCGATGAACGTCCCGGCGCTGACGATCAACAAGGTCTGCCTGTCCGGACTGGACGCCATCGCTCTGGCGGACCAGTTGATCCGGGCGGGTGAGTTCGACGTCGTCGTGGCCGGCGGCCAGGAGTCGATGACCAACGCCCCGCACCTGCTGCCCAAGTCCCGCGAGGGCTTCAAGTACGGCGCCGTCCAGATGCTGGACGCCATGGCGCACGACGGCCTGACCGACGCCTTCGAGGACATCGCGATGGGCGAGTCGACCGAGAAGCACAACACGCGCCTGGGCATCGGCCGCGCCGAACAGGACGAGATCGCCGCGCTCTCCCACCAGCGGGCGGCCGCCGCGCAGAAGAACGGCCTGTTCGAGGCCGAGATCACCCCGGTGGAGATCCCGCAGCGCAAGGGCGAGCCGGTGGTGTTCGCCAAGGACGAGGGCATCCGCGCCGAGACCACGGCGGAGTCGCTCGCCAAACTGCGCCCGGCCTTCAGCAAGGACGGCACGATCACCGCGGGCACCTCCTCGCAGATCTCCGACGGCGCCGCCGCGGTGGTCGTGATGAGCAAGGCCAGGGCCGAGGAGCTGGGCCTGGAGTGGATCGCCGAGATCGGCGCCCACGGCAACGTGGCCGGCCCGGACAACTCGCTGCAGTCGCAGCCGTCCAACGCCATCGCGCACGCCCTGAAGAAGGACGGCCTGTCGGTCGGGGACCTGGACCTGATCGAGATCAACGAGGCGTTCGCGGCGGTGTCGGTGCAGTCCATGAAGGACCTGGGCGTGACACCTGAAAAGGTGAACGTCAACGGCGGTGCGATCGCCCTCGGCCACCCGATCGGCATGTCCGGCGCCCGCATCGTCCTGCACCTGGCCCTGGAGCTCAAGCGCCGCGGCGGCGGTGTGGGCGCGGCGGCCCTGTGCGGTGGCGGCGGCCAGGGCGACGCCCTGATCATCCGCGTACCCGGCAAGTAGCCGCATACCGGCAAGCGACGGCACAAACGGCGAGTGAGCCGAAGGGGAGCGGCCGTTGCCGAAAGGGAGAGCGCGCTGAGTCTGCGAGGAACGAGCAGGCGAGCACGGTCGACCTTCCCCAGCTACCGCTGGGAGGGGCCCCGGCAACGGCTGGGCGAACCGGAGGCGAACCGAGCCCGAGAAATGAGGAGCGATGGACGTCCCCACCCTGGTGGAGCAGGCGCGGCAGGGCCGCCCGAGGGCGGTTGCCCGGCTGATCTCACTGGTGGAGGGGGCGTCACCGCAGTTGCGCGAGGTGATGGCCGCGCTCGCGCCGCTGACCGGTGGCGCGTACGTGGTCGGGCTGACCGGCTCGCCCGGCGTCGGCAAGTCCACGTCGACGTCGGCGCTGGTCTCGGCCTACCGGCGGGCCGGCAGGCGGGTCGGGGTGCTGGCCGTGGACCCCTCCTCGCCGTTCAGCGGTGGCGCCCTGCTCGGCGACCGGGTCCGGATGAGCGACCACGCGTCCGACCCCGGCGTCTACATCCGTTCCATGGCCACCCGCGGCCACCTGGGCGGCCTGGCCTGGGCCGCGCCGCAGGCGATCCGCGTGCTCGACGCGGCCGGCTGCGAGGTGGTCCTGGTGGAGACCGTCGGCGTCGGCCAGTCCGAGGTGGAGATCGCCGCCCAGGCCGACACCTCCGTGGTGCTGCTCGCGCCGGGCATGGGTGACGGCATCCAGGCGGCGAAGGCGGGCATCCTGGAGATCGGCGACGTGTACGTCGTCAACAAGGCCGACCGGGACGGCGCCGACGCGACCGCCCGCGAGCTCAACCACATGCTGGGCCTGGGCGAGACCCGCCGGCCGGGCGACTGGCGCCCACCGATCGTCAAGACGGTCGCCGCCCGCGGCGAGGGCATCGACGAGGTGGTCGAGGCCCTGGAGAAGCACCGCGCGTGGATGGAGGAGCACGGGGTGCTCGCGGAGCGCCGGCTGCGCCGCGCGGCCCTGGAGGTCGAGCACATCGCCGTCACCACGCTGCGCGAGCGCATCGGCGACCTCCACGGCGACCGCCGCCTCGGCGCGCTCGCCGAACGGATCGTCGCCGGAGGTCTGGACCCGTACGCCGCCGCCGACGAGCTCGTCGCGGGCCTCACCGAGCAGGCCTGAGGCCCGCACCTTCGGGCCCGCGCCCTCGCGCGCGGGCCCTCGCGGCGGGTCAGGCCTTGCCGCGCACCGCGCGCAGGTGGTCCGCGACCGGGTTGAGGGCCCTGCGGAGGGCCGCCAGGTCCTCGGCGGGGAGCAGGTCGATGAAGTGCTCCCGTACGGCGGCGACGTGGTGCGGGGCGACCTTGCGCATGGTCTCCCAGCCGTCCTCGGTCAGGACGGCGAACAGCCCGCGCCGGTCGGACTCGCAGTTCTCGCGGCGGACCAGGCCCGCGGTCTCCATGCGGCTGATCTGGTGCGACAGCCGGCTCTTGGACTGCAGGGTGGCGCGGGCCAGGTCACTCATCCGCATGCGGTGCTCGCTCGACTCCGAGAGGTTCACCAGGATCTCGTAGTCGTTGTAGGTCAGACCGAACGGCTGCAGATCCCGTTCGAGCTGGTGCGTCAGCAGCTTGCTGACCTCCAGGTGGATGCGCCAGGTGCGCTGCTCGTCGGCGGTCAGCCAAAGGGTGCCGGTCTCTGTCTCCATGATGGAATTATACCCAGAAAGTTGAAATCCGGATTATTCGGGGGTCCCGGTACGTGTCGGTAGGTTCACAGACCGAAGCGGCGCTGCAGGTCCCCGAGCTGTCCGGGGAGCCTCGGCACGCCCTGGGGCGCACCCGGGGTGCCCGTTCCGCCGCCGGGGACACCGGCCTCGTGCGGGACCGCGCCCGTCGCCTGCTCGGGCATGAGCACCTCGCTCGACTGGAGCAGCACCTGCCCCGCGCCCACGAACTCGAACTGGTGCTCCTCGCCCGAGGTGCCGCCGACGCCGGTCAGCGCCCGCAGCCCGCCCAGGACGCCGCGCATGTACCCGTGGTCGTAATGGTGGCAGGGGGAGGGGCAGTCCGCCCATCCCACCAGGGCCTGCGGGTCGACGCGGACCGGCGGCTCGACGAAGTGCACGGCGCCGTTGGAGGCCGCCACGAACTTCCCCGTGCCGATCAGGGTGAGGAAACCGGGGATGATCGACTGCTTGAGCGACAGGCCCGGCTGGAAGGCCAGCAGGTTGCCCGACCGGATGGTCAGGTTGCCGTCCTCCAGGTCGAAGGAGTTCACGTCGAACGCCCGGTCGGCGAGGATCATCTTGCCCTGGCCCTCGGCGACCACCCAGTCCGCGGCGTGCAGCGGGGAGTGGAAGTTGCTGCGGATCAGCCCGTCGAGGGCACCGTGGCCGATGCCGTGGAAGCTGATCTGCCCGTAGTAGGCGATCATCTTCCCCTTCTGCAGGAACCACTGGCCCTTCAGGTCGACGCTGAAGGCGTACGGGTTGACGTTGTCGTCGACCGGCAGGGTGTACGGGTCGTGGACGACCGGTCCGGTGCTCACAGCTTCTCCTCACTCGCCTGGACGTAGACCGTGCCCTGACCCGACAGCTCCAGCTGGAACGCCTCGCCGGAGCCGCGGCCCACCATGTCGCGCCAGCCGAGCGCGGTGGACAGCTTGTTGCGCACGTCGCCGCGGTGGGCGACATACGCCTGGGGGTCGACGTGCACCGGGCGCTGCGGGGTGATCGGCAGCTCGATGACACCGCCGTGCGCCATCACCGCGACGGCGCCGTGCCCCTGCAGGGTGGTGGTGAACAGCCCCTGGCCGGTGACCTGGCCGCGGATGACGCCCATGACGCCGCCCTGGGATCCCATGAACATCGTGCCCTGCCGCAGCGAGCCGTCGAAGGCCAGCAGCCGGTCCGCCTCGACGTACAGGGTGTCGCCGCCCAGGTCCACGCAGTGCACGTGGTGGCCGCCGTGGCCGAACATCACCGAGCCGTGGCCCTCGACGGTCATCAGCGGGGTCGCCTCGTTGGCCAGCCGGCGGCCGATCATGGAGCCGATGCCGCCCTGGCCGCCCTGCAGGTTCGGGGTGAAGCTCACGTTCCCCCGGTAGGCCAGCATCGCGCCGCGCTGGCTGAACAGCCGCTGGCCCGGCAGCACCTGGGCCTCGACCATCTTGGAGTTGATGCGGGTGAACGGCATCAGATCTGCCCCCCGATGGTGTTGCGCTCGCTCGGCTGCACGTACACCAGGCCGTCGCCCTCGAAGCGGATCTGGAAGGACTCGCCGCCCGACTCGCCGATCACCGTCCGCCAGCCGATGCCCGCCTGGAAGTGCTGCTGGAGGTTGCCGGTGTGCGCCACGTACGCGCCCGGGTCCACCTGCAGCGGCATCCCGGGGGTGACGCGGAGCACCACCGCCGGGCCGTCGGAGGTGATCGCGGCCTGGCCGGCGCCCTCCACCGTGGTGGTGAACAGGCCGTTGCCCTGCGAGGCGCCGCGCAGCCCGGTGAAGGTGGTCCCGGTCCGCAGCGTCGCCTCGGTGGCGAGCAGATTGCTGGCCTCGACGTAGAGCTTCTCGCCGTTCAGCCGCACGAGGTTGATCTCGCTCGCGCGGTCGGCGAAGTAGCAGGTGCCCTGCCCTCGTACCTCCATGACCTCCATGGACTCGCCGGTCAGCCGTCGGGTCACCATGCCGCGCAGACCCTCGCCGCCCCCGGACATCTTCTTGAAGCTCATCTGGCCGTCGTACGCGACCATCGAGCCGTTCTTCGCCTTCACGGCGTCGCCGGCCATGTCCACGGCGAGCACCTTGCTGCCCTGCAATCGAAACTGAGCCACGGGTCAGACCGTATCCGTCCGGGAGGAACCCGTCACCAGGGTCCTCGTCACATGATGTGCACCGGCTTCGCGCGGCGCTCCCGCCGCCCCGGGTGGAACGTCCATCCCGCTTCCTCCTCCTTCAGGGGCCGCTCGTCGCGTGTCGTGGAGGGGGACGCCGTCCGCGCGCCGGCGGTTCACCGGCGCCCCGCGACCCCGGGGGAGGGGCGGTCCGGGAGCCGGGTCATAATGGGCGGAGCGTTTGTGATCGCATTCACAAACAATCCGATCGCCGGCCCCGGCGCCCGCCGCAGTCCCTGTCCCGATAGTGAGGTCCCGTGGACACCAAGACCGCCTCCGCACTCAACCGGCTCCGCCTGGTCTCCGCCCCGGAAGGGGTCTCCTTCCTGCTCCTGCTGATCTGCTCGGTGCTCAAGCGCACCACGGACTTCAACGCGGTCCCGGTGATGGGGATGATCCACGGCATCCTCTTCGTCCTCTACGTCGTGTTCTGGCTGGACGCCTGGAACCGCGCCAAGTGGCCGTTCGGCCGCGCCGCGCTCTACTTCGTGTTCTCCGTGCTCCCCACCGGCGGCTTCTTCGCCGAGCGCAGGCTGCGCCGCGAGGCCGAGGACAGTGTCATCGCCGCCCGGGCGCGCAAGGAGCTCAAGGAAGGCGTGGTCGAGGCATGATCGTCGCCTTCTCCGTCACCCCGCTCGGCGTCGGCGAGGAGGTCGGTGCGTACGTGGCCGACGCGGTCCGCGTGGTGCGCGAGTCGGGCCTGCCCCACCGCACCGACGCGATGTTCACCTCCATCGAAGGTGAGTGGGACGAGGTCATGGACGTCGTCAAGCGCGCCGTGGCCGCGGTCGAGGCCCGGGCGCCGCGCGTCTCGGTGGTCCTCAAGGCCGACATCCGGCCCGGCGTCACCGACGGGCTCACCTCCAAGGTGGAGACCGTCGAGCGGAACCTCGCGCAGTAGGCGTCCGGCCCCCCGCGGGGTACCGCGCACCGGCGGTCAGTCGCCGGCCAGCGCGCCGCCCAACGGGGTGCGTTCGTACAGCACCTGGTGGCCGTAGCGGCGTGAGGTGAGCAGGCCCGCGTCCCGCAGGACCGCCAGGTGCGCCGACACGGACGACAGCGCGAGGCCGTGCCGGTGGGCGAGCGCGGTCGTGGTCGCGGGCTCGCCCAGCCCGCCGAGGATGGCGGCGCGGTTGGCGCCGAGCAGCCGCACCAGGGCTTCGGAGGCGGCCTGCGGCGCCTGCCACAGCCCGCCGATGCCGCGGGCCGGATAGACGACGGTGCCCTGCCAGGGCGGGTCGAAGCCCGCCGCGATGTCCGGCCACACGAAGACGCTGGGCGCCAGGACCAGGCCCTCGCCGCCCAAATCACGGTCGTGCTCCGTCGGCTTGTGCAGCGTGAGGGTGTCGTCGGCCCAGCTCAGCGACGGGTGGAGGTCGGCGAAGAGCCCGCTCAGCCCGCCGTCCGCGAGCCGGCGCGCGCGGAAGGCGATATCCGCCTCCAGTACGGCCCGCAGCCGGGGCCAGTACGGGGCGACCAGCGCCTGCCAGGCCCGCTCGTACAGGTCCGCCAGTTCCCGTACCGCGCGCGCCGGATCGGCCAGCATCGCGCGGCCCTGAGGAGTGGCGGCGGCGCCGGGGGTGTCCGCGAGCGAACGCGCCAGGTCCTGCCGGGCGACCTCCGGGTCGGTGGCACGCACCCGGGCGAGTTCGTCCTCGATGGCCGCCGACGGGCCCAGCGGCGGCGGGCAGAGGAAGTCCGGGCTGTGACCGGGGCGGGGCATCAGCAGCCACAGCGGGGTCAGGTCCAGCGCCCGGGCCGCCTCACGGGTCTGCCGCAGCCAGGGCATGTGGTAGGCCTGCAGCCCCGGCTCCTTCAGGGTGCGGACCGCGCCCTCGGTCTCCCACAGCGGGGAGACCGCGAACCGGCAGCGCAGCAGGTCGTCGGGTCCGAAGCGCATGCGGAACGGCACGGCACGCCCTCCGCTCATCTGGGGTGGGACTCATTACTTTCGGCTGGAGCCGAAACACTACGCCGTGCCCCCTCCCGGCCGCCAGGCTGCGCCCATGACGCTGAACACCGACTCCACCGCGGCCGGCCCGGCCGCCGGGCGCGGCTACCGCGCGGTCTTCGCCGTACGGGAGTTCCGGGCCGTCTTCGCGGCGCACGTGCTGTCGCTCCAGGGCACCGTGGTCGCCGAGATCGCGCTGTCCGTGCTGGTGTTCCGGCTCACCGGGTCGCCGTTGCTGACCGCGCTCACCTTCGCGCTCGGCTTCGTGCCGTACGCGCTGAGCGGCACCCTGCTCGGCGGGATCGCCGACCGCTTCCCGCCGCGCCGGGTGCTCGTCGTCTGCGACCTGCTGTGCGCACTGTGCGCGACCGGGATGGTGCTGCCCGGGACGCCGATCGCGGTCCTGCTGGGCCTGCGCTGCGTGATGGCGATGATCGCGCCGGTGTTCACCGGCACCCGGGCCGCGAGCCTGGCCGACATCCTGCCGGGCGACACCTTTGTGCTGGGCCGGTCCCTGATCCGTATGGTCGCGCAGGGCGCGCAGATCGTGGGTTTCGGCGTCGGCGGGTTCCTGCTGGTCGTCCTCCCGCCCCGGGCCGCGCTGGCGATCACCGCGGCGGCCTTCCTCGGTTCCGCGGTGCTGCTGCGCCTCGGCACCGCACGGCGTCCGGCTCGCGGCGCCGGCGCGGCGCGTTCCGCGGGCGGCACCGGCCGCCTGATGCGGGACCCCCGGGTGCGGTACCTGCTGCTGCTCTGCTGGATCCAGCCGTTCTTCGTGGTGTTCCCCGAGGCGCTCGCGGCCCCCTACACCGACTCCATCGGCGCGGGCACCCCGGGCCTCGGCCTCTTCATGGCGGCGATGCCCGTCGGCACCGTCCTCGGCGAACTCCTCGCGGGCGCCTTCCTGCCGCCGGCCGCCCGGGCCCGGCTGGCCGTCCCGCTCGCCGCGTGCTCGCTCCTGCCGTACGCCCTGTTCGCCCTGCGCCCCTCGCTGCCGCTGGCCGTCGCCGCGATGTTCGTCACGGGCCTGACGGCCGCGTACACCCTCGGGCTCGACCAGTGGTTCGTGGCGGCGGTCCCGGAGGCGTTGCGGGGGCGGGCGATGACGTTGCAGTCGGCGGGGCTGATGACGATCCAGGGGCTGGGGATGGCGGTGGCGGGTGCGGCGGCGGAGTTCGTGGCGCCTCACGTGGTGGCGGCCGGCGCGGCCGGTGCGGGGACGGTGTGCGTGCTGGCGGTGCTCGGGCGGGTGCGCAGGACTGCCGCAGGCGGTGTCTGAGCGGGCCGGGCGGAGAAGGTGCCCGTGGTGCCGCGGACCGTATGGGGCGGTCCGCGGCACCACGAGTGATGGGGCGCCGGTCGGGTCAACGGTCCTGGGTCAGCTGACGTTGACCCCGGTCCATGCGGCGGCGACCGCGTTGTACTCGGCGGAGCCGGTTCCGTACAGGTCCTTGGCCGCGCTCAGGGTCGCGGTGCGGGCCTTGGCGTAGTTGGTGGACGAGGTGAAGTACACCGTCAGCGCGCGGTACCAGACGGCGGCGGCCTTGGCGCGGCCGATGCCGGTGACGGTGGAGCCGTTCTTCGTCGGGCTGTTGTAGGCGACACCGTTGACGGTCTTGGCGCCGCTGCCCTCGGAGAGCAGGTAGAAGAAGTGGTTGGCCACGCCCGACGAGTAGTGGACGTCGAGGTTCTTCACCGAGGACGACCAGTAGTCGGCGGAGGCGCCGTCCTTGGACGGCTTGTCCATGTACCGCAGCGGGCTGCCGTCGCCGTTGATGTCGATCTTCTCGCCGATGAGGTAGTCGGGCGTGTCCGAGGGCAGGTTCGCGTAGAACTCCACCATGGTGCCGAAGATGTCGGAGGTGGCCTCGTTGAGGCCGCCGGACTCCCCGGAGTAGGTCAGGCCCGCCGTGGCGCTGGTGACGCCGTGGGATATCTCGTGGCCCGCGACGTCGAGGGCGGTCAGCGGGTGGGTGTTGCCCGAGCCGTCGCCGTAGGTCATGCAGAAGCAGCTGTCGTCCCAGAAGGCGTTGACGTAGTTACTGCCGTAGTGGGCGCGTGACAGGGAGCCCTTGCCGTCGTTGCGGATGCCGGAGCGGGCGAAGGTGTTCTTGTAGAAGTCCCACGTCGCCGCGGCGCCGAACTGCGCGTCCACGGCGGCGGACTGGCGGTTGGAGGGGGAGCCGTTGCCCCAGACGTCGTCGGCGTCGGAGAAGGTGGTCCCGGTGCCGCTGGTGCGGTTGTTCAGGTCCGTGGTGTAGATGCCGCCGCGGCTCGCGTCCTTGAGCGTGAAGGTGCTGCCGGACTTCGTGGTGGTGAGCTGGACCGAGCCCACGTGGACGCCGGTCCCGCTGCCGGTCTGGATGCCTTCGTAGGCCTGGATCACGGCGCCGGTGGCGGCGTCGGTGACGACGTTGAGCGCGCTGGGGGTGCCGTCGGCCTGGGTGCCGTGGACCACGGTCCGGTACGCCAGGCGGGGCGTGCCGCTGACGGCCCAGACGACCTTCTCGGGGGCGGCGGCCGCCCCGACCGCCTTCAGCGGCTCCTCGCCCTTGACGAGCGGGGTCTTGAGCAGGCCCTTGACGGTTGCCGTGGCCTTCTCCCGGGCGGCGGCGGCCGTGACGGAGGGCGTGAGCGTGGCGGGCGCGATTCTCGCGGTGGCCGCGCGCGAGACGGACCGGGTGGCGCCGCTCCTGTCCTGGTGCACCACCAGGTCGCCGCCGAGCACCTCCAGGCCGGCGTAGGTGCGGTCGTAGCGCAGGTGACGGGTGCCGTCGGGGTCGACGACGGCGTCCCTGACGGTCAGTTGCTCGCGGTCGCCCAGGCCGAGGCTCCCGGCGAGGCCGGCGGCCTCGCCGCGGGCGTCGGACAGGGCCTGTGCGTGGGTGGCGGCGATGCCCTGGGCGGTGGGGGCGCTCTGGGCGTTCGCCGCGAGGGACTGGAGACCGCCGGCCAGGAGCGCCGAGGCGGCGGCGAGCGTGCCGAATGCCAGCTTCTTGCGCAATGTGACTCCTTGGCTCCCGTCGCGTGGGGGCGACGGGCGAGGACCCCGGGCATGTGGGTGACCGGGGCCGTGTGGGGGGTGCGCGGTGTTCCGCGCGGCAAGGAGCCTCGCACCGAACGGAGGGTTAATGACAGGTGCATTTCATCCTTTGGCCGGTTCGCGTGACGGCGACCCCGGCCCATGCGGCCATCTCCCGGCCCAAAGGGTGACAACTCCGTCCCGCGCGTAGGGGAAACCCTCCCCGGGGAGGGCGGCTTTCCGGTCACGATCCGCGTTCTGGATGGCTGAAACATCGCGGTAATACGTGTGACGGGAAACCGCCGTACGATCACGCGCACCATGGCGCCGGTGGACGACGCCGTCCCGCCCCGCGAGACGCTGCTGCCCAGCATGTGACCGACGGGTAGGCTCGGGCCTGTGCCCAAGCCGCTGAGCCTGCCCTTCGACCCCATCGCCCGTGCCGACGAGATCTGGACCCGGCGCTGGGGGCGTGTGCCCTCGATGGTCGCGATCACGTCGATCATGCGCGCCCAGCAGATCCTGCTCTCCCAGGTCGACTCCGTCGTCAAGCCGTACGGGCTGACCTTCGCCCGCTACGAGGCGCTGGTGCTGCTGGCCTTCAGCAAGGAGGGCGAGCTGCCGATGTCCAAGATCGGCGAGCGCCTCATGGTGCACCCCACCTCGGTCACCAACACCGTCGACCGCCTGGTCGCCGCGGGCTTCGTCGCCAAGCGGCCCAACCCGAACGACGGCCGCGGCACGCTCGCCTCCATCACCGCCAAGGGCCGCGAGGTGTGCGAGGCGGCCACCGAGGACCTCATGGGGATGAAGTTCGGGCTCGGCGCGTACGACGACGAGGAGTGCGCGGAGATCTTCGACCTGCTGCGACCGCTGCGCATAGCCGCTGGGGACTTCGAGGAGTGAGACCCGCCACGGCCGGGGCCGTGGCGGGTGCCGGAATCGCAGCGGTTACGCTCGTTCGCATGAAGCAGAGTGTTCTGACCCGGTACCGCACGCTCGCCTACGTGACGGGCGTGCTGCTGGTGCTGCTGACCATCGGCGTGATCGCCAAGTACGTGCTGGAGATCGACGGCGCCGCGGGTTTCACCAAGGTCGTCAGCATCGCCCACGGCTGGCTGTACGTCCTCTACCTGGTCTTCGCCTTCGACCTGGGCTCCAAGGCGAAGTGGCCGATCGGCAAGCTGGCCTGGGTGCTGCTGGCCGGCACGATCCCCACCGCCGCGTTCTTCGTCGAGCGCAAGGTGAGCCGCGAGGTCACCCCGCTGGTGGTGCCCGCGGGTGAACCCGTCAAGGTCTGACACTCGCCTGACCTGCGGTTTCCTCCCCTCCCTCAGTGGACGGGAGGATTCGGCGTCGACAAATACTAGGACGTCCTAGTATTTTCGCCTTGTAGGGGCCATCCTCGTGCTACGGGGACGCGCCCGGTAGGCGAGAGAGGCGGAGACACGGCATGGACGCTGCAGCCATCGAGGAGGGGCGCAGCCGCTGGCAGGCGCGCTACGACGCCGCGCGCAAGCGCGAGGCTGACTTCAGCACGCTCTCCGGCGATCCGGTCGAGCCCGTGTACGGCCCGCCCGCGGGTGAGGGCGTACCCGGCTTCGAGCGGATCGGCTGGCCCGGCGAGTACCCCTTCACGCGCGGACTGCACCCGACCGGTTACCGGGGCCGTACGTGGACGATCCGCCAGTTCGCGGGCTTCGGCAACGCCGAGCAGACCAACGAGCGCTACAAGATGATCCTGGAGGCGGGCGGCGGCGGCCTGTCCGTCGCCTTCGACATGCCCACCCTCATGGGCCGCGACTCCGACGACCCCCGCTCGCTGGGTGAGGTCGGCCACTGCGGTGTCGCCATCGACTCCGCCGCCGACATGGAGGTCCTGTTCAAGGACATCCCGCTGGGCGACGTCACCACCTCCATGACGATCTCCGGCCCCGCGGTGCCGGTCTTCTGCATGTACCTGGTGGCCGCCGAGCGCCAGGGCGTCGACCCCGCCGTGCTCAACGGCACCCTGCAGACCGACATCTTCAAGGAGTACATCGCGCAGAAGGAGTGGCTGTTCGCCCCCGAGCCGCACCTGCGCCTGATCGGCGACCTGATGGAGCACTGCGCGGCGGGCATCCCCGCGTACAAGCCGCTGTCGGTCTCCGGCTACCACATCCGCGAGGCCGGCTCCACGGCCGCGCAGGAACTCGCCTACACACTCGCCGACGGCTTCGGCTACGTGGAGCTGGGACTGTCCCGCGGGCTGGACGTCGACACCTTCGCGCCGGGCCTGTCCTTCTTCTTCGACGCGCACCTGGACTTCTTCGAGGAGATCGCCAAGTTCCGCGCCGCGCGCCGGATCTGGGCCCGCTGGATGCGCGACGTGTACGGCGCCACGACCGACAAGGCGCAGTGGCTGCGCTTCCACACCCAGACCGCGGGCGTCTCGCTGACCGCTCAGCAGCCGTACAACAACGTCGTCCGCACCGCCGTGGAGGCCCTGGCCGCGGTCCTCGGCGGCACCAACTCGCTGCACACCAATGCGCTGGACGAGACGCTGGCGCTGCCCAGTGCCCAGGCGGCGGAGATCGCGCTGCGCACGCAGCAGGTGCTGATGGAGGAGACCGGCGTCGCCAATGTGGCCGACCCGCTGGGCGGCTCCTGGTACGTCGAGGCGCTGACCGACCGCATCGAGGCGGACGCGGAGAAGATCTTCGACAAGATCAAGGAACTCGGCGCCCGCGCGGTGCCGGACGGCCGGCACCCGGTCGGCCCCATCACCTCGGGCATCCTGCGCGGCATCGAGGACGGTTACTTCACCGGCCAGATCGCCGAGGCCGCCTTCGAGTACCAGCGCGCTCTGGAGAAGGGCGACAAGAGGGTCGTCGGCGTCAACTGCCACACCGGCTCCGTGACGGGCGACCTGGAGATCCTGCGGGTCAGCCACGAGGTCGAGCGCGAGCAGGTCCGCGTGCTCGCCGACCGCAAGGGCGAGCGCGACGACGCCGCCGTCCGCAAGGCACTGGACGCGATGCTGGCCGCCGCCCGGGACGGCGGCAACATGATCGGGCCGATGCTGGACGCGGTGCGGGCCGAGGCCACGCTCGGCGAGATCTGCGGCGCCCTGCGCGACGAGTGGGGCAGCTACACCGAGCCCGCCCGCTTCTGACGGACGACGCGGGGCCCGTCGGGAACAGCGCGTGTTCCCGACGGGCCCCGCCATCCGTCGTGTCCGCCGCCCCCGGAGCCCGGGGGCCGCGGACACACGGCTCAGAACTGCTCGACGAAGTACGGCTGCAGGGTCATCCAGCCGTTGCCGCGAGCGCCGTTGCGGGTGCCGTTGTCGCTGCGGGCCAGCGTGTACCAGGAGTCGACGTAGTCCGGGTCGTCGGTCCACCAGTCGTCCGGGACGGCGTCCAGGACCGCGTTCACCAGCGGGATGTAGGCGCCCTGGTCGGCGATGGTCAGCAGGACCCCCGCGATGGCCTTCGCCAGGTCGCGGTAGTTGGTGCTGCCGTCGTCCTCCATCATCACGGCGTCGGCGAGGTTGTACTTGTACAGCGACCAGTTGACCAGGATCTGGTTCGGGCTGTACGTCGTCCCGTCGTTGTCCAGGTACGGCATGTCGACGGGGTCGACCCGTACGACCCCGTCGAGGCCGAAGCCCGTGACGAGGGTGTAGATCTCGGCGTCGCCCTTGACCCACGGCTCCTCGTCGTCGGAGAGCCGGACCTGGGTGATGCGCGTGGTCCAGAAGCCCGCCGCGGCCGTCGAGGCCGACGTCGAGGACGGCGCCGCGGAGCGCCGCTCGGAGGACGTCAGGCCCTGGCGGTCCAGTTCGCCCCGCAGGACGTCCAGGCCCGCGGCCAGCGCCTTGGAGCCGTCGATGTCGACGACGTACACCGGGTGGGTGGGGGCGGTACGGGCGTCGAGGCGGTGGGCCCGGCCCCGGCTGTCGTAGGCGGTGACGGTGCGGACGTCCTCGTCGGAACTGGCCGCGGCCACCCAGGGGGTGACACCGGAGGCCAGCGCCGCGCGCATCGAGTCGTCCCCGAGCCGCAGCCGCAGCAGGGAACCGACGTCCGCGCCGAGGCCCTTGGCGGCGGCGATCCGCCGGTCGGCGTCGGCGAGCGCGGGCCGCAACTGCTTGCCTGCGAGTTCGGTGACGGCCACCTCGTCCGAGGACAGCGCCGCGTGGCGGACGCGGGCGCTCCACGAGGCGTCGGAGAGGGAACCGGCGATGGCGCGCGCCGCCTGGTCCTCCGCCACGGTGACGGCGGACGACGGGGCGTGGGCACGCGGGGCGGCGGTCGCGGGGAGCGCGGTGGCGCTCTGTGCGGCCGTCAGGGCGATCAGCGAGGCGGCGACGGTGGCGACGACGCCGCGCCGGCCGGGGTGAGGGTGTCTCACGTGGATCGATCCTCCTGGGGGCGAGCGATCAATGGGCGCGCTGACAGGGTGGAACGAGGGAACGCCGAGCAACGGCCATGCCTGGCCGCCGGGTTGTCTATGCGAGTAGATGACCCGTCGGTAAGCATGACGATGACATGCCATACGGGCAAGGGGTGTCGAGGTTTCCGCGGTGGAAGATCAGTCGAACTCCCGGCGACGGCTAGATCGCCGAGGCCGCGGCGAGGCCGCCCAGCAGGACGGTGGTGAAGCGGGCCGCCCAGTCGGCGTCCACCGGTTCGCAGCTGACGAGCGCGCGGTGCACCACGGCCCCCGCGATGACGTCGAAGATGAGGTCGACCTGCGCTGTGGGGTCGCCGTCGTCCGGCGGGATCTCCCCGCGTGCCTGGGCCCGTCGGCGGCCCTCGACGACCAGGCGCTTCTGCCGGTCGACGATCGCCGCCCGGATCCGCCGCCGCAGCCCGTCGTCGTGGGTGGCCTCGGCGACCACGGCCATGAGCGCGGTCCTGGTGGCGGGCTGCTCCAGCAGGGCCGCGAACTGCAGGACCACGCCCTCCACGTCGGCCCGCAGGCTGCCGCGGTCGGGCAGTTCGAGCTCGTCGAAGAGGACGGCGACCGCGTCCACGACGAGTTCGTTCTTGTTCGCCCAGCGCCGGTAGAGGGTGGTCTTGGCGACCCTCGCGCGGGCCGCGACGTCGCCCATGGTGAGCTTGCCCCAGCCGAGCTCGACCAGGGCCTGCCGTGCGGCGTCCAGGATCGCCCGGTCGGCCTCCGCGCTGCGGGGACGTCCGGTCCTTCTGCCTGTTTCACGCGCGCACATGGCTGGGAACCCTATCCCCGTTGCGCGGCGCGCGACCCTGCAGTTACGCTACGGGGCGTATCGAAAGGGTGGCGGCCACCGCGCGCGAGTCGGGGACTTCGCGTCGGGCGGCGCGTCATCGCCGCGTGCCGCAGGTGGCGCTTTCGGGGGGCGATTCCCCGGGAACCGCGACGAGGGGGGAGGATTGGTCTCATGCAGCCACGGAACATGTCCATGAGCGGCGTGGTCGACCTCGCCGCTGTCAAGGCGGCCGGCGAGGCCAAGGCGAAGGCCGAACAGGCCCGCGCGGAAGCCGCCCGCAACGGGGGAGCGCCCGCCGCCCCCGCCTTGGTGACCGAGGTCACCGAGGCCACCTTCGAGAGCGATGTCCTGCAGCGCTCCACCGAGGTCCCGGTCGTCGTCCACTTCTGGACCGACCGCGCGGACGCGAGTGTGCAGTTGCAGGAGACGCTGGAGCGGCTCGCCGCCACCTACGCGGGCCGGATCGTCGTCGCCAGGATCGACGTCTACGCGAACCAGCTGCTGGTGCAGCAGTTCGGCGTACAGGGCATTCCCGCGGTGTTCGCGGTGCTGGCCGGCCAGGCCATGCCGCTCTTCCAGGGCGCCGCTCCCGAGGACCAGATCCGCGAGGTGCTGGACCAGCTGGTCGCCGTGGCCGAGCAGCGGTTCGGGATCACGGGCGTGCCGGCCGAGGAGGGCGCCGAGGTGCCGGTGGCCGAGGAGCGGCCGCCCACCGCGCAGGAGATCGCGCTGTCGGCGGCGCACGACGCGCTGGACCAGGGCGACCTCGGTGGCGCGATCCAGGCGTACCGCAACGTGCTCTCGGACGACCCGTCCAACGCCGAGGCGAAGCTGGGCCTGGCGCAGGCCGAGTTGCTGCGGCGGGTGGAGGGAGCCGACGCGCAGGCCGCCCGCAAGGCCGCGGCCGACGCGCCGGCGGACGTGGCGGCGCAGATCGCCGTGGCCGATCTGGACCTGGTCGGCGGCCATGTCGAGGACGCCTTCGGCCGGCTGGTGGACACCGTGCGGCGCACCGTCGGCGAGGACCGCGAGACCGTGCGGCTGCGGCTGCTGGAGCTGTTCGAGGTGATCGGTGCCGACGACCCCCGGGTGACGGCCGCCCGCGCGGCCCTCGCGCGAGTGCTGTTCTGACCTGATCACGTAAGGTGGCCGTGCTTCGAAAGCCATTTCGAGCCCGGCGCAGGACCGGCCGCGCTTTACCAAATCTTGATGAAGCGCGGCCGCTGTTACTTCCGGTAAGAGAGTGACAGGACTCTGTCCGCATCTGTTACCCGGTGGGCGATTTTCACACCCTCATCGCAACTACGTACGGTAACCGTTGTGGTCTAGACCATAACTTCTGGGTTATCGCACCGTTACCCGCTAGTAACGACGCCCCTTGTGCAGCGGCGCCGAATGGACCACGATCGGCCAAGCCCGGTCCGTCGCCGAGAAGTCGGCATCCAGCCGTCCGATTCGTGCGCGGGTCCCCACCGGGCCGGGACGCCGAAGCTGTGCCAGCAGTGGACGCGGACCGCGGACAGGGGGGTCTCCGCCGTCCGGCGGGGCCTGTCCAGCAGGTTGCGCGAGAGCGTGGCCGTGTGGTTGTCGCTCGGGGGTGATCGCCGATTTTCGGACAGTGTCGTCCGCTCTTACCCGCGTGACGGCCGTCGATACGGCGCTCTCCTTCCCGAGGACGTAGCACTTCTCCCATCCCGCCGCAATCCCCACGATTCCGGCCGGAGATGTACGTCCGAGAAGGAGGAAAGTCATGGAGTCGCTCATCCGCGGCGGTACCAGATGGAAGCGGTTCGCCGTCGTCATGGTGCCCAGCATCGCTGCCACCGCGGCGATAGGCGTGGCCCTGGGTCAGGGCGCGCTCGCCGCGTCGTTCAGCGTTTCCGGCCAGCAGTTCAAGGTCAAGGCCCAGGACCTGGACGGTGACGGCTTCGTCCAGTACGGAGCCCTGGACATCCAGCACGGCGGCAAGCCGATCCCGGTCGCGGTCTCCGCGTTCGACTCGGCCACGATCACCGGACTGTGCCAGTCCGTGGTCGTGCCGACGCCGATCGGCGACGTCACGCTGAAGCTGGGTGCCGGCAACAACGGCAAGAAGGTCGAGGCGAAGAACCTCTACATCGACCTCGACCAGCTCGACGCCGACGCGGAGTTCACCGATATCAACATCGGTGTCGCCGCCGAGGACACCCAGCAGGGTCCCGGAGTGAAGGCCGGCGACAAGATCGTCCCCGGTTCCTTCGCGCAGGAGGCCCGGAAGGCCCACCTCACCGGTGTCGAGCAGACCGCGTGGGCGACCAGCGCGGGCACCTTCAAGCTCAGCGGGCTGAGCATGTCGGTGAAGATGGGTTCCGGCGCGAAGTACGAGTGCTTCTAGCCTGACCAGAGGGGGTGGGGGGCACGGGATGCCCCTCACCTTCCTCACCCCCGACTCTTTCCAGAACGCCAGTCCCAGGGAGCTGTTTTCCATGAGCGCCGAGACACACGGACTGAGGGGCCGGTTCGGCTATTGGCGGTTCCGCTTCCGCGTATGGCGCGGGCAGCGGCCGTTCTGGGCGGGCCTGCTGACGCTGCTGGCCGGTCTGCCCATCGCGTACTTCCCGTACGCCCATCTCTCACTCGGCGCGCTGAGCCTGACCATGGCCACCACGGCCGGGTCCGGTTCGCTGATCATCGGCGTGCTGCTGGTCGTACTCGGCCTCACCATGTGGTTCCAGTCGGCGGTGCGGGTCTTCTCGGGCGTCGCGTCGATCCTGCTGGCGCTGGTGTCGCTGGTGGTCTCCAACTTCGGCGGCTTCGTGATGGGCTTCCTGCTGGGCCTGATCGGCGGCGCCCTCGCCGTCTCCTGGGCCCCGGGCGTACCGCCCGCCGACGGCGGCGCGGACCCGGCGGAACTGCCCGGCAGCGGCAAGGGTGACGACGGTGACGCCGGCTATGTGCCGCCGCCCGGCTCCCCCTACGCGGCGGCCTACGGCGAGTACCAGGCCGACCCGGCCGGCGACCAGGCGGCGACCGCCCCGCAGCACCCGGTGGACGGCGCCGAGACCGTAGACGCGAACGGGAGGCACAGTGCGGGGTGATGAGGTCCAGCCCGCTTCCGGGGTCGCCGCCGGCAGCGGCACCCGTGAGAGAACGGGGCCGCGGCACGCGGCACCGAGGAAGTCGCTGCTGACCAAGCTGCAGATGCCCGCGGGCAAGGCGATAGCCCTGGCCGCGATGCCGACGGCGGTCCTGATGGGCATGGGACTGACCCCGAGGCTGGCCTCCGCCGACGAACTGCCGAAGAACCCGTTCTCGGGCACCAAGTGCGTCGAGCAGCCCGACGAACCGTCGGAGTCCGCTAGGCCGGGCGTCACCCCGTCGAGCGGGGCCACCAAGTCCCCGACCGAGACCCCCACCCCGTCCGTGAGCCCCTCGTCGGGATCCCCTGGTTCCGGTGACGGGGGCGGCAAGGGCGACGAGAGCGGCGGCGGTTCCTCCGGTGGCGCGGGGACGACGGCGCCCGAGCCGTCCGCCTCGCCGTCGGCGACCAAGCAGAGCAACCCGCTGGACCCGCTGGGCGTCGGTGACGCCCTGGGCGACCTGCTGGGCCTCGACAAGGAGAGCGAGGAGTCCGCCACGGCGACCCCCTCGCCGAGCACGACCCCCGTCCCGGGCGCGACCTCGGCCGCTCCCGGGCCGAGCGCCTCGACGGGCACGGTGAAGAAGGCCGGGGACACCACCGACACGCTGAAGAAGTCGGTGTCGGAGGCGGTCGAGAAGCTCTCGGAGACGACGGGTGAGGTCACGCAGACCCCGAACCCCTCGCAGAGCTCGCCGGCCGTGTCGGAGGACGGCAAGACCCCGTTCCCGTGCCCGACCCACGACGCGCAGGCCCTGGCGGACGCCGCCTACCAGGAGACGCAGTCGCTGCTGCCGGACGACCCCTGGGTCCTGCGCAGCAGCCTGCTGACCCTGACCGGGCTCGACTACAAGGGCATCGTCGAGGTCAAGACCTGGAGCGGAAAGGTCAAGAAGGTCCTGAAGTTCACCGCCACCGGCGTGGACATCAAGGACCTGCGGCAGGAGGTCGTGGGGCCGAACGGCACCGTCGGGCACGTGGACGCCCGCAAGGGCAGCACCTCGACGATCCGCAACGGCACGGTGACGATGTACACCGAGTCGCTGAAGGGCAACCTCTTCGGGCTCATCCCCATCGAGTTCACCCCGGACACCCCGCCTCCGATCAACGTGCCGGCCGCCTTCTTCACCAACGTGACGGTCGAGCAGGCCGGTCAGTTCGGCGGCACGCTGAAGGTCCCCGGCATGCACGTGTACAACACCGCGGACTGAGCGAACCGGCCCGCCCGCACGGAGGACCCCTCCGGGAGCCGCACGAGGAAACGGCGGAGGGCGCCGTCCCCGCAAGGGGAGGCGCCCTCCGCCGTTCCCGTGTCCGGGCGGCCGGTCAGACCGCGCGGTGGCCGAGGTGGTGGACCCGCACCAGGTTGGTGGTGCCGGGGACGCCGGGCGGGGAGCCGGCCGTGATGATCACGGTATCGCCCTCGGTGTAGTCGCTGAGCTTCAGCATCTCCTCGTTGACGATCTCGACCATCTCGTCGGTGGTGTTCACGTGCGGGACGACGGTGGTCTGCACGCCCCAGGTGAGCGCCAGCATGTTGCGGGTCGACTCGTCGGTCGTGTACGCCACCACCGTCTGCGGCACGCGGTAGCGGGCCAGCCGGCGGGCGGTGTCGCCGGACTTGGTGAAGGCGACAAGGGTCTTGGCGTCCAGGTAGTCCGCGAGCTCGGCGGCGGCGCGGGCGACGGCGCCGCCCTGGGTGCGCGGCTTGCGGCCCTCGAGCGGCCACAGGCCCTGCTTGAGCAGTTCGACCTCGGCCGCCTCGATGATCCGCGACATCGTCTTCACGGTCTCGATCGGGTACTTGCCGACGCTGGACTCCGCGGAGAGCATGACCGCGTCCGTGCCGTCCAGGATCGCGTTGGCGACGTCGGAGGCCTCGGCGCGGGTCGGACGGGAGTTGGTGATCATCGACTCCATCATCTGGGTCGCGACGATCACCGGCTTGGCGTTGCGGCGGCAGAGCTCGATCAGCCGCTTCTGCACCATCGGGACCTTCTCCAGCGGGTACTCCACCGCCAGGTCGCCGCGGGCCACCATGACGCCGTCGAAGGCGGCGACGACGTCCTCCATGTTCTCGACCGCCTGCGGCTTCTCGACCTTGGCGATGACCGGCACGCGGCGGCCGACCTCGTCCATGACGCGGTGGACGTCGCGGACGTCCTTGGCGTCGCGCACGAAGGAGAGCGCCACCATGTCGACGCCCATGTACAGGGCGAAGCGCAGGTCCTCGATGTCCTTCTCGGACAGGGCGGGGACGTTGACCGCGGCGCCGGGCAGGTTGATGCCCTTGTGGTCGGAGATGACGCCGCCCTCGACGACCAGGCAGCGGACCCGCTGGCCCTCGACCTCGATCACGCGCAGCGCGACGTTGCCGTCGTTGATCAGGACGGGGTCGCCGGCGCGGACGTCGGCGGGCAGGCCCTTGTAGGTGGTGCCGCAGATGGTCTTGTCACCGGGGACGTCCTCGGTGGTGATGACGAACTCGTCACCGGCGACCAGCTCCACGGGACCGTCCGCGAAGGTCTCCAGGCGGATCTTGGGCCCCTGGAGGTCGGCCAGCACGCCGATGGCACGTCCGGTCTCCGCGGAGACCTTGCGCACCCGCTGGTAGCGCTCCTCGTGCTCGGCGTGGCTGCCGTGGCTGAAGTTGAAGCGGGCCACGTTCATTCCGGCCTCGGCCAGCGTCTTCAGCTGGTCGTAGGAGTCGACGGCGGGACCCAGGGTGCAGACGATTTTCGCTCGGCGCATGACGACGATCCTATCGGGTTTGTTCCGCTCCGGAATTTTCCCGTGCGGGGGAGGCATGGACGGTGCGGACGGCGGCCATAGAGTAGAGCCTGCGGCGGCCTCGACGAGTCACCGGCCGGTCACCAGCGAGTACGTCTGCTGCGCGATCTCCAGCTCCTCGTCGGTGGGGACGACCGCGACCACCACCCGGCTGCCCCCGGCCGACACCACACGGGCGGCGCTGCCGCGCACCGCGTTGCGCACCGGGTCCAGCTCGACGCCCAGAGCCTCCAGGCCGTCCATGGCGGCGGCCCGGACCGCCGCGGAGTTCTCGCCGACGCCCGCCGTGAAGGCGATCGCGTCGACCCGTCCCAGCACGGCGGTGTAGGCGCCGACGTATTTGCGCAGCCGGTGGACGTAGACGTCGAAGGCGAGCTGCGCGGCCGCGTCGCCCTCGGCCATCCGGCGGGCGATCTCCCGCATGTCGTTGTCGCCGCACAGGCCGAGCAGGCCGGAGCGCTTGTTGAGCAGGGTGTCGATCTCCGCCACCCGCATCCCGCCGACGCGGGCCAGGTGGAAGACCACGGCCGGGTCCAGGTCCCCCGAACGGGTACCCATCACCAGGCCCTCCAGGGGGGTGAGCCCCATCGAGGTCTCCACGCACTCCCCGCCGCGCACGGCGGAGGCGGACGCGCCGTTGCCCAGGTGCAGCACGATGACGTTGACCTCGGCCGGGTTCCTGCCCAGCAGCCGCGCGGTGGCGCGGGAGACGTACGCGTGCGAGGTCCCGTGGAAGCCGTAGCGGCGCACCTGGTGGGCGTCGGCGGTCTCCCGGTCGATCGCGTAGCGGTAGGCCTGCTCCGGGATCGTGGAGTGGAAGGCGGTGTCGAAGACGGCGACCTGCGGCAGGTCCGGGCGCAGGTCGCGGGCGACCCGGATGCCGGTGACGTTCGCCGGGTTGTGGAGCGGGGCCAGCGGCGCGAGTTCCTCGACGGCGGCGAGCACCTCGTCGTCGATCAGCGTCGGCGCGGTGAAGCGCGTGCCGCCGTGCACGACCCGGTGGCCCACCGCGGCCAGTTCGGGGGAGTCCAGGCCGAGGTCGCGGGCGGCGAGCTCGTCCGCGACGGTCTTCAGCGCCTCGGCGTGGTCCGCGGCCCCGCCCGGCTCGCCGATCCGCTCGACGATCCCGGCCGCCGGCCGGCTGCCGTCGGCCATGTCCAGCAGCTGGTACTTCACCGACGAGGAGCCGGAGTTGAGCACGAGTACGCGGGTGGCGGTCACGTTGCCTTCCCTGTTGTGGCCGGTCACCGGTCGCCCTGGGCCTGGATGGCCGTGATGGCGACGGTGTTGACGATGTCCTGGACGAGCGCGCCGCGCGACAGGTCGTTGACGGGCTTGCGCAGACCCTGCAGCACCGGGCCGACCGCCACGGCGCCCGCCGAACGCTGCACGGCCTTGTAGGTGTTGTTGCCCGTGTTGAGGTCCGGGAAGATCAGCACGGTGGCGTTCCCGGCGACCTTCGAGTCCGGCAGCTTGGTGGCCGCGACCTTCGCGTCGACCGCCGCGTCGTACTGGATCGGGCCCTCCACCAGCAGCTCCGGGCGCCGCTGCCGGACCAGTTCGGTGGCCCGGCGCACCTTGTCCACGTCGGCGCCCGAGCCGGAGGTGCCGGTGGAGTACGACAGCATCGCCACCCGCGGCTCGACCCCGAACTGGGCGGCCGTCTCGGCGGACTGGATCGCGATGTCGGCCAGCTGCTCGGCGTCCGGGTCCGGGTTGACGGCGCAGTCGCCGTACACCAGCACCCGGTCGGCCAGGCACATGAAGAAGACGGAGCTGACGATGGACGCGCCCGGAGCGGTCTTGATGATCTCGAAGGCCGGGCGGATCGTCGCCGCCGTGGAGTGGACGGCGCCGGAGACCATGCCGTCGGCGAGGCCCTGCTCGACCATCAGCGTCCCGAAGTAGGAGACGTCGGCCACGACGTCGTACGCCAGCTCGTAGCTGACGCCCCGGTGGGCGCGGAGCCTGGCGTAGAGCTCGGCGAAGTTCTCGCGCAGCGGCGAGGTCTGAGGGTTCGTCAGGGTGCAGCCGGGCACGTCGACGTTGACGCCGAGCTCGCCGGCCCGCTTGCGGATCGCGTCCTCGTCGCCGAGCAGGACGATGTCGCACACGTCCCGGCGCAGCAGGACCTCGGCCGCGTGCAGGATGCGCTCCTCGGTCCCCTCGGGCAGGACCACCCGGCGGCGGCCGGAGCGGGCCCGCTCGATCAGCTCGTGCTCGAACATCATCGGGGTGACGCGCTCACCGCGGACCACCGACAGCCGCTCGGTCAGCTCGGGACCGTCCACGTGCTTCTCGAAGAGCCCCAGGGCCGTCTCCGCCTTGCGGGGGGTGGCCGCGCCCAGCCGCGCCTCCAGGGCGAAGAGCTCGGCGGCGGTCGGGAAGCTGCCGGCGGGCACCGACATCACCGGCGTGCCGGGGGCCAGCCGCGCCGCCAGGGCCATGATCTCCGGGCCGGGCACCTCGTCCAGGGTGAGCAGGATGCCGGCGATGGGCGGGGAGCCGGCGGAGTGCGCGGCCAGCGAGCCGATGATCAGGTCCGCCCGGTCGCCGGGGGTGATCACCATGCAGCCGGGGGTCAGCGCGCGGATGAAGGTCGGCAGCATCGCCCCGCCGAAGACGAAACCCATCACGTCCCGGGACAGCCCGCCGTGGTCGCCGAGGAGCACCTCGGCGTGGAGCGTCTCGACGACCTGGGAGACGGTGGGGGCCGACAGCGCGGGCTCGTCGGGCAGGACGTACGAGGGCACCGGGAGCCGGCGGCGCAGCCGCGTCGCGGTTTCCTCCAGCACCTGCGGGGGCACCCGGTTGGCGATCATGGCGATGATGTCGCAGCCCAGCCCGCTGTACGCCTGGTGCGCGTTGCGGACCTCGTCCACCACCGAGTCGGCGCTCTGGTCGCGGCCGCCGACCACCGGGATCACCGAGGCGCCGAACTCGTTCGCCAGCCGGGCGTTGACGCCCAGCTCGCCGGGGAGGTTGGTCTCGTGGAAGTCCGAGCCGAGGACGAGCACGGTGGGGAACTCCGCGGCCACCAGGTGGTAGCGGTCCACGAGGCGGGCGATGAGCGCGTCCCGGCCCTGCTCGGCCTGGAGCGCGGCCGCCTCCTCGTAGCTCAGGCCGTAGGCGGTCGCCGGGTCCTGGGTGAGCCGGTAGCGGCTGCGCAGCAGCTCGAACATCCGGTCGGGTGTGTCGTGGACGAGCGGCCGGAACACCCCGACGCGGTCCACCTGCCGGGTCAGCAGCTCCATCACGCCCAGCTCGACGACCTGGCGGCCGTCCCCCCTGCCGATACCGGTTACGTACACGCTGCGCGTCACGCGCTCTCTCCGTTCCTGCCCGGGCGTGCTCCACCCAGTCGGGTGGCGGACATCTGTTGACATTACCGTTCGGTGTGCGTATGGCGCGCGGCGGGTGCGGTGCGGACCTACGATGCGAAAAGGCGACCGTACACGCGACGGAGGGAGCGTGGAGCGCCATGCGCATCGGAGTCCTCACCGCCGGCGGCGACTGCCCCGGGCTCAACGCCGTCATCCGCTCGGTGACCCACCGCGCGCTGACCTACCACGGCGACGAGGTCATCGGCTTCGAGGACGGCTTCAAGGGCCTGCTGGAGGGCCGCTACCGTCCGCTCGACCTCAATTCCGTCAGCGGCATCCTCGCCCGGGGCGGCACCATCCTGGGCTCCTCCCGGCTGGAACGCGCACGTCTCCACGAGGCCGCCGACAACTGGCGCACCATCTGCTCCGGCTACGGCCTGGACGTCCTCATCCCCATCGGCGGCGAGGGTACGCTCACCGCGGCCCGGCTGCTCGCCGAGGCCGGAATGCCGGTGGTCGGCGTCCCCAAGACCATCGACAACGACATCTCCGCCACCGACCGCACCTTCGGCTTCGACACCGCCGTCACCGTCGCCACCGAGGCCATCGACCGCCTCAAGACCACCGCCGAGTCCCACCAGCGCGTCATGGTCGTCGAGGTCATGGGCCGGCACGCCGGGTGGATCGCCCTGGAGTCCGGCATGGCCGGCGGCGCCCACGGCATCTGCCTGCCGGAACGCCCCTTCGACCCCGCCGACCTCGTCGCGATGGTCGAGGAGCGCTTCGCCCGCGGCAAGAAGTTCGCCGTGGTCTGCGTCGCCGAGGGCGCCCACCCCGCCGAGGGCACCATGCCGTACGCCCACGGCGAGATCGACGCCTACGGCCACGAGCGCTTCGCCGGGATCGGAGCCCGGCTCGCCGCGGAACTCGAGCAGCGCATGGGCAAGGAGGCGCGCCCCGTCATCCTCGGCCACGTCCAGCGCGGCGGCGTCCCCACCGCGTACGACCGGGTGCTGGCCACCCGCTTCGGCTGGCACGCCGTGGAGGCCGCGCACAAGGGAGCCTTCGGCTGCATGACGGCGCTGCGCGGCACCGCGGTGGACCTGGTGCCGCTCGCCGACGCGGTGATGGTGCTCAAGCGGGTGCCCGAGGACCGCATGCAGGAGGCGGAGTCGGTCTTCTGACGGTACGTCACCCGCGTTCGGCCCGGCGGCTCACGGACGGCGCTGCGGGGCCCAGCGGTAGGTGAGTTCGGGCCTGCCGACCTGGCCGTACTGCGGGGCGCGGACCGCGCGGCCGGTCTCCACCAGGTGCTCCAGGTAGCGGCGGGCGGTGATCCGTGAGACGCCGACGGCCTGGGCCGCCCCGTTCGCCGACAGGCCCTCCGCCGCCTCCCGCAGCGCCGTGGTCACCGCCTCCAGGGTGGGGCCGCTGAGGCCCTTGGGGAGCACGGAGCCCTCCGGGCTGCGCAGCGCCGCCAGCGCGCGGTCCACCTCGTCCTGCCCCGAGGCCTCTCCGCCGGCGAGCTCGTCGCGGTAGCGCGCCCAGCGCTCCAGCCGGTCGCGCAGGGTGGGGAAGGTGAAGGGCTTCAGCAGGTACTGCACCACCCCGACCGAGACGGCCTGCCGCACCACGCCGAGATCGCGGGCCGAGGTCACCGCCACCACGTCGGCGGTGTGCCCGGCCGCCCGCAGGGTGCGCACCACCTGCAGCCCGTGACCGTCGGGCAGGTTGAGGTCGAGCAGGATCAGGTCCACCTGGTGGCGTTCGAGGGCGCGCAGCGCCGCGCCGCCGGAATGGGCCACCGCGGCCACCGTGAACCCCGGCAGCCGGTCCACGTACAGCCGGTGGGCGTCCGCCGCCACCGGGTCGTCCTCGACGACCAGCACTTTGATCATGTCCGCACCTCCCCGCGCAGCGGCAACCGTACGGTGAAGGATGCGCCGCCGCCCACCGCCCGGTCCAGGTCCACCGTGCCGCCCGCGCGACGGGCGGTCTGCTCGACGAGCGCGAGCCCGAGGCCGTGCCCGTGGCTCTTGGTCGTCCAGCCGCGCAGGAAGACCTCGCGCACCACCGCCGGGTCCACCCCCCGCCCGCTGTCGGTGACCCTCAGCAGCAGCTCGTCGTCGTCGGCGCGGGCGGTGACCTCGACGTGCGGGCGCGCCGCCGACTGCGCGGTCCCCTCGATGGCGGCGTCCAGGGCGTTGTCGACCAGGTTGCCCAGGAGGGTGACGAGGTCCCGGGAGGTCAGCGAGGCGGGCAGCACCCCGTCGTCGATGCGGCTGTCCCCGGTGACCGTCAGCTCCACGCCGCGCTCGTTCGCCTCGGCCGCCTTGCCCAGCAGCAGCGCGGCCAGCACCGGTTCCGCCACCGCGGCCACCACGCGGTCGGTCAGCGCCTGGGCCAGCTCCAGTTCGGCGGTGGCGAAGTCCACCGCCTCCTGGGTGCGGCCCAGTTCGATGAGCGAGACGACCGCGTGCAGCCGGTTGGAGGCCTCGTGCGCCTGCGAGCGCAGTGCCTCGGCGAAACCGCGCACGGAGTCCAGCTCGCCGGTGAGCGACTGCAGGTCGGTGTGGTCCCGCAGGGTCACCACGGTGCCGCGGCGCTCCCCGCCGCGCACCGGCGAGGTGTTGACCACCACCACCCGCTCCGCGGTCAGGTGCACCTCGTCCACCCGCGGCTCGGCCGCCAGCAGCGCGCCGGTCAGCGAGGCGGGCAGCCCGAGGTCGGCGACGTAGGAGCCCACCACGTCCCCGGGCAGGCCCAGCAGTTCGCGGGCGGCGTCGTTGCAGAGAGCGACCCTGCGGTCGGCGTCCAGCAGGATCAGGCCCTCGCGCACCGCGTGCAGGGTCGCCTGGTGGTAGTCGTACATGCGGCTCAGCTCGTCCGCGGCCATGCCGTGCGTGTGGCGGCGCAGCCGGGCGTTGGCGAGGTAGGTGCCCAGGCCCCCGACCGCCAGGGCCGCCGCGGCGATCCCGATGAGCGCCGCCAGTTGGTCCCGCACCTGGTCGGTGATGGCCTCGAGCGTGATGCCGACGCTGACCAGGCCGATGATCCGGCCGTCGTCGAGGACGGGGGTGACCACGCGTACGGACGCGCCCAGCGTGCCGGTGTACGTCTCCGTGAAGGTGCCGCCGCGCTGTGCGCCTTCTATGTGCCCGAGGAAGGGGAGGCCTATCTGCCGGGTGTCGGGGTGCGTCCAGCGGATGCCGTCCGGGCTCATGATCGTGATGAAGGAGACGCCGGTGTCCCGCCGGACCTGCTCGGCGTACGGCTGGAGCGCGGCGGTGGGGTCCTCGCCGCGGATCGCCGCCGCGACCGAGGGGGCGTCGGCCACCGCCAGCGCGGCGGCCGTGACCCGGTCCTCCGCGGCGTCCTCCGCGCGCTCGGCGGCGTTGACGTAGACGAGCACCGCGATGCCCGCGACCACCATGGCCACGATGACCACCTGCATCGCGAACAACTGGCCCGCCAGGCTGCGCGCACGGCGGCGCGGCCGGGGGTGGCGGAGGCGGGTCGGGAGCGGCATGCCCACCAGTGTGCACAGGTCCCGCGAACACAATGAACGCAAACGTGACCTGGCTCACTGCACGGGCGCATAGTCACCGGGACCTATCCAATCGCGGACGTCCCGGGACGGCGTCCGGGTGGACCGAGGAGACGAAGGTGTCAGTGCCGGTACAGAGCCGTACCCAAGGTCGCAGGGACCGCACCCATTTCCTGTACATCGCGGTGCTCGTCGCCGCGATCGCCGGCGCCGTGCTCGGCATGGTCGCGCCCGACGCGGCCGTCGAGCTGAAGCCCATAGGCACCGGGTTCGTCAACCTGATCAAGATGATGATCTCGCCGATCATCTTCTGCACGATCGTGCTCGGCGTGGGCTCGGTCCGCCAGGCCGCCAAGGTCGGCCGGGTCGGCGGCCTAGCCCTCGGCTACTTCGTGGTGATGTCGTTCGTCGCCCTGGCCATCGGCCTGGTGGTCGGCAACATCCTCCAGCCCGGCGAGGGGCTGCACCTGACCGACGCGCTCAAGGACGTGGGCCAGGCGCAGGCCAAGGACGCCCCGGCCGAGACCCTGCCGGACTTCCTGCTGAGCATCATCCCGGTCACCCTGGTCTCCGCCTTCACCGAGGGGCAGGTGCTGCAGACCCTCCTGGTCGCGCTGCTGGTCGGTTTCGGCCTGCAGGCCATGGGGCCGGCGGGCGAGCCGATCCTGCGCGGTGTCGGCCACATCCAGAAGCTGGTCTTCCGCGTGCTGTCCATGATCATGTGGGCGGCCCCGATCGGTGCCTTCGGCGCGATCGCTGCGGTCGTCGGCTCGGCGGGCGTGGACGCCCTCAAGGCGCTCGCCACGATCATGTTCGGCTTCTACGTCACGTGCCTGATCTTCGTCGTGGTCGTGCTCGGCCTGATGCTCCGCTTCTTCGCCGGGGTCAACCTCTTCCAGCTGCTGAAGTACCTCGGCCGGGAGTTCCTGCTGATCGTCTCCACCTCCTCCTCGGAGTCGGCGCTGCCCCGCCTGATCGCCAAGATGGAGCACCTGGGCGTCAGCCGTCCGGTCGTCGGCATCACCGTGCCGACCGGCTACTCCTTCAACCTCGACGGCACCATGATCTACCTGACCATGGCCTCGCTGTTCATCGCCGACTCGATGGGCCAGCCGCTCTCCCTCGGCCAGCAGATCACCCTGCTGCTGTTCATGATGGTCGCCTCCAAGGGCGCCGCCGGCGTCACCGGCGCGGGCCTGGCGACCCTCGCCGGCGCGCTGCAGTCGCACAAGCCGGCCCTGGTCGACGGTGTCGGCCTGATCGTCGGCATCGACCGCTTCATGAGCGAGGCGCGCGCCGTCACCAACTTCGCGGGCAACGCGGTCGCCACGGTGCTGATCGGCACGTGGACCAAGGAGTTCGACCGTGAGCAGGCCCGGCGGGTGTTCGCCGGCGAGCTGCCCTTCGACGAGACCACGCTCGTCGACGACGGCCACGGCGCGGCCCCCGAACCGGCCGCGCCGGCCGAGCCGACGGACACCGGCAAGGAGCCGGTGAAGACGGCCTGACCTGCCGTCACCCCCAGAACGGTCCCGCCGGGCGGATCCCCCCTCCGCCCGGCGGGACCCGCATTTGTGCGGGGTTCACCCGGTCGGCCCATGGTGCGGCGCGAATTTCCGCCAGAGTGGGCCGGGCGCGCGGGAGCCGGTGAGGGAGCGGGCGCACAGGGCTCGTGCGCTGGGCGCGCGGCCTGCGCCACGACACGCCGGATGCCGTGACGAGGGGGCGGGTGCCGAGCGGCGCTCGTTCCGCTCCAGAAACTTGGTCTCGAATCGGGAAACTTCTCAACTACCGCCCTGCATAAGGGAGATAATCACACGGCCCGGCCATGGGGGGTGGGGAGTACGCGTGCCTGCTGGACTTGACGAAAACGTGCACTTGTCACGGCTCGCTCGTTATGCGTGTGCGTCGCCTTTCTGTGTCCGGGATGAGATATTTGCCGCATTCCGGACAAATGGTGTGCGCGCGCCAACGCACCCCGAGTGAACGAGGTCCCCGCTATGACTGCCACCCCCACCGTGATGGCCGAGAACGACGTCCTGGCCGGGCGCTCGCAGACGCGGCGGAGGATCCCGCTGGCGGAGCTCGCCTCCCGCGGCAGCTCGCACGCCTCGCCGACCCTCAGCCGCGTGATGCCCGCCGCCGCCTCCGCCGGGAACGTCCCGGTCGCGGCCTTCCAGTCGTTCAGCAGCAAGTAGGCCCGACCGACTCGGGGGTCCGGGCCGCAGCCATGGAGACACCGGCGCCGACCAGGGCGTTGTCGCAGTTCGTACTGAAGTTGCACAGCCGGTGCGACCTGGCGTGCGACCACTGCTACGTCTACGAGCACGCCGACACCAGCTGGAAGGCGCGGATCCGCGCCACGCCGCACGAGGTCGTCGAACGCGTGGCGGCACGGATCGCCGAGCACGCCTCGGCGCACCGGATCCCGGCCGTCCAGGTGGTGTTCCACGGGGGAGAACCCCTCCTGGCCGGGCCGGCACGGATCCGCCGGGCCGCCGCCGCCTTACGCGGGGCGCTCGACGGAGTGTGCGCCCTCGAGCTCGGCATCCAGACCAACGCCGTGCTCCTGGACGAGCGGTTCTGCGACGTCTTCGACGAGTTCGGCATCTCGGTCGGCGTCTCTCTCGACGGCGGCCGGGCCGAGAACGACCGCCACCGGCGGTTCGCCGACGGGCGGGGCAGCTACGACCGCGTGGTGGCGTCGATCGGGCTGCTCCGCGAGCCGCGCTACCGCCATCTCTTCGGCGGACTGCTCTGCACGATCGACGTCGAGAACGACCCACTGGCGGTGTACGAGGCCCTGATGGCGCTCGAACCGCCCCGCGTCGACTTCCTGCTGCCGCACGCCACCCACGACGTCCCGCCCACGCGTCCCGGCGGTACCCCGGCGCCCTACGCGCAGTGGCTGCTGGCCGTCCACGGCCGCTGGACGGCCGAGGGACGCCCGGTCCCGGTGCGGGTCTTCGACTCCGTGCGCCGGATGCTGCGCGGCGGGAGCAGCCTCGTCGAGTCGATCGGCACCGATCCGGTCGACCTCGTCGTCATCGAGACCGACGGCGGCTTCGAGCAGGCGGACTCGCTCAAGACCGCCTACGACGGCGCACCGGCCACCGGGATGGACGTGTTCGCCCACTCCCTGGACGAGGTCGCCGCCCACCCCGGCATCGCGGCGCGGCGGCAGGGCAAGGAGGGGCTGTGCGACGAGTGCCGCCGCTGCCCGGTCGTCGACGTCTGCGGCGGGGGACTGTACGCGCACCGCTACCGCACCGGGACGGGATTCGCGAATCCGTCCGTGTACTGCGGTGACCTGATGGAGTTGATCCTCGGCATCCGCGAGGCCGAGGAGACGGAACGGGAGAACCCGGTGAGCACCGCGTCGGGGCAGCAGCCCCAGTCCCCCCTGACGGAGGATTGGATCGACCAGCTGGCCGCCGGCTACGGCGACGCCGCGACCGTCGCCGCGCTCGCCGCCGAGCAGCTGGAGCACACCCGCGGGCTGCTCACGGCCGTCTGGGAGCGTGCTCCCCGCGACGGCAGGACCGCCGCGGTCTGGCGGGTGCTCGCCGAGGTCGACGAGGCCGCGCCGGAAGCCCTGGACAAGGTGCTCGGCCACCCCTACGTACGGACGTGGGCCCGGCACTGCCTGGAGACGGGCGGCGACCGCGGGGCGGACGTGGCGGGGCTCGCCGAGTTCGCGGCCGCCGCCGTGGTGCGGGCCGCGGGCCGGTACGGGGCGGCGGTACGGGTGCCCGTGCACGACGGCGCGGTCCGGCTGCCGGGCCTCGGCCGCGTCCTGGTCGGCGCCGCCGACGGCGAGGACGCCGAGGTCACCGCCACCGCCGACGGTTTCTCCGTGAGCGCCGCGGGCGGCACCGTACGGATCGACGTGCACGGCCCGGGGGACGCGCGGTGGCACCCCGTACGGCGGGTCGGCCCGGCCGGCTGGAGCGTGGCGCTGGAGGACACCGACCGCTACCGCGACGCCCACCAGTGGCCCCCGGTGCCCCGGCAGGGCGAGGCCGAGGTGAAGGCCTGGCACGAGGACCTGGTCGCCGCCTGGGACTTCATCGGCCGTGAACTGCCCCGCTACGCACCGGGCCTGGCCGCCGGGCTCGGCACCGTCACCCCGCTGGTCCCGCCGGGCGACGGCAGCGACGTCAGCGGGGCCGCCCGGCAGGCGTTCGGCGCGGTCGGCATCGCGCGGCCCGCGTCACCGGACACCCTGGCCCTGCTGGTCGCCCACGAGTTCCAGCATGTGAAGCTCGGTGCCGTACTGGACCTGATGGACCTGTACGACCCGGAGGACACCCGCCTCTTCCACGCCCCGTGGCGCCCCGATCCGCGCCCGCTGGAAGGGCTGCTGCAGGGGACGTACGCCCATGTCGCCGTCGCCGAGTACTGGCGCGCGCTGGCCCGCCGGGGCGTCCCGGGGGCGGCGGCGCCGTTCGCCCGGTGGACCCGCGAGACGGCGGAGGCGGTCGACCGGCTGGCCGGCAGCGGATCGCTCACCCCGCTCGGCAAGCGGTTCGCCGACGGGATGGCCCGCACCGTCGCCCCCTGGCTCTCCGAACTGAACGGGGTCTGAGGTGCACACGCTGAGAAGCCTGACCCGGGATCTGCGCGCGCTGGGCGTCGAACCGGGGGAGGTGCTGCTCGTCCAGGGCTCACTGAAGGCGCTCGGCCCGGTCGAGGGCGGCGGCCGCACCGTGGTCGCGGCCCTGCGGGCGGTGCTGGGCGACCACGGCACCCTGGTCGCGTACGCGGCGACGCCGGAGAACTCGGTCACCTCCCGTGTGGACCGGCAGCGCACCGAGGGCATGGACGAGGCGGAACTGGCCGCTTACCGCGAGTCGATGCCCCCCTTCGACCCGCTGACCACCCCCGTGTCGCCCAGCGTGGGGCGGCTCGCGGAGGAGGTGCGGCTGCTCCCGGGCGCACTGCGCAGTGCGCACCCGCACACCTCCTTCACCGCCTTCGGCCCGGCCGCGAGCTTCGTCACCGAGGCCCACGCGCTGGAGAGCCACCTCGGTGAGGACTCGCCCACCGCCCGGCTCTACGACCTGCGGGCCCGCGCCCTGCTGATCGGCGTGGACCTGTGGGTCTGCACCGCCTACCACCTGGCCGACTACCGGGCCGTCCCGCCGCCGGACCGCCCGTACCGGGCCCTGGTGCGCACGGAGGACGGCGGCGGGGAATGGGTGCACTTCGAGGCGCCCGACATCGACGACCGGCACTTCCCGGGGATGGTCCCGGTGGTCGCGAACGGGTGCGCGGTGCTGGACGGCCCGGTCGGCGACGCCTCCTGCCATCTGGTGCCGATCGCCGACGCGGTGGATGTCATCGCCAAGTGGCTCGTGAACAACGGCCGTTGACCTGATCCGCGCAAAAATGATGGTCATGCGCTATTCCGCCGGAGAATCGGCGGTTCCTACACTGAGATTCCCTCACGAGGGGTGGAGCGGGGTCGTGTAGGTCGGGCGGGGGAGATGGCGCATGGCATTACCCGTGGGGCAGGGAGACGCCTCGGACAAGCCCTATTTCTTCCTCAGTTATGCGCACACCCCCAGGAACGACCCCTCGGACCCCGACCCCGACCTGTGGGTCGCCAAGCTCTACAACGACCTGTGCGCGCACATCCTGCAGATGACGACGCTGCCCGCCGGGGTGCGGGCGGGCTTCATGGACCGGGGGATGAACGTCGGCGAGGGCTGGCCCGAATCGCTCGCCGAGGCGCTCGCGCACTGCCGGGTGTTCGTCCCGCTCTATTCGCCCCGCTACTTCCGCAGTCAGCAGTGCGGCAAGGAGTGGTACGCCTTCTCGCAGCGCGCCGTCTACCACCGGTCCCTGCACGACCGCCAGATATCCGGCATCGTGCCCGCGCTGTGGGTGCCGGTCGCGGCGAACGACATGCCGGGCCCGGCCGAGGGACTGCAGTTCAACCACGCGGACTTCGGCGAGGACTACGCCGCCGAGGGTTTCTACGGGCTGATCAAGCTCAGCTACCTCAAGCACGAGTACGAGCGGGCCGTCTACCGCCTCGCCCAGCGCATCGTGCAGGTCGTGGAGGACACCAAGATCGCCAAAGGGCGCCACCTCGACTACCACCACGTCCCCAGCGCCTTCGGCCCCCCGGGTGCCAGCCGGCCGCTGCGCGTGACGGTGCTCGCCTGCTGCGACACCGAGGAGCTGCCCGCGGGCCGCAGCCCCACCTGCTACGGGCCCTCGCCGCGCGACTGGAACCCCTACCGCCCGCAGAGCAGCCGGCCGCTGGCCGACCACGCCGCCGACCTGGCGCGCAACCTCGACTACCGCGTCAGCGTGGGGGTCTTCGAGGAGGAGCTGGACCGCCTGCTGGACCCCACCCCCACCGCCCCCGGGCTGCTGCTGCTCGACCGCTGGGCCCTGGAGTCGGCCGAACGGCGTGAGATGCTCAGCCGCTTCGGCAGCGAGCACCGCCCCTGGGTCAGCGTCCTGGTGCCGTGGAACCGTGCCGACCCGGAGTCCAACGGCCACGAGGAGAACCTGCGCCGCCTCGCCGACGACGCCCTCGACCCCAGCCGCACGGACGGTACGGGCGGGCGCTTCGTGCGCAACAACATCCCGAGCCTCGAGGTCTTCAGCGACGACGTGCCCAGGGCCGTGGGACGCGCGGCCAAGCACTACGCCGCCCACGCCCCGGCCTTCCCGCCCCGGGGCCCGCACAGCTCCCGCCCCAGGCTCCGGGGTCCGTCCGCCGGGGCGTACGGATCCGACCGCTCCTCCCCGCACGGCCTGCACGACGACCGCGGCACCACTGAACCCGACAAGCCGGAGGGCCAGGATGACCGAGAGCCGTAACGGACGTGTGATCACGTTCTACTCGTACAAGGGCGGCACCGGACGGACCATGGCCCTGGCGAACACCGCCTGGATCCTCGCCGCGAACGGCCACCGGGTGCTGACGGTGGACTGGGACCTGGAAGCCCCCGGCCTCTTCCGCTTCTTCCACCCCTTCCTCGACTCCTCCGCGCTCGCGGCCACCACCGGCATGATCGACCTGATCACCGAGTACCGGGAGGAGGCGCTGCGCGACGTGCCGCGGCCGCCCGACTGGCACCGCCAGTTCGCCAGGGTCCGCCCGCACGCCATCTCCCTCAACTGGGCCTTCCCCGACGGCGGCAGCCTGGACTACCTGTCCGCCGGCCGGCAGGACCGCAACTACTCCACCGCGCTCACCGGCATCGACTGGGACGTCTTCTACGACCGCTTCGGCGGCGGCCAGTTCCTGGACGCCATGCGCGCGGACATGCGCCGCCACTACGACTACGTCCTCATCGACAGCCGCACCGGGCTCAGCGACATCGCCGACATCTGCACCGTCCACATGCCCGACGAGCTGGTGGTCTGCTTCACCCTCAGCGACCAGAGCATCTACGGCGCCTCCGCCGTCGCCCGCGACATCGAGGAGCGCTACAACGGCCGCGGAATCCGCATCTTCCCCGTGCCGATGCGCATCGACGACGGGGAGAAGGAGAAGGCGGACGCCGGACGGGCCCTGGCCCGCGCCCGGTTCGAGGGGCTGCCGGCCGGGATGGACGACGACGAACGCGTCTCCTACTGGGGGTCGGTGGAGATCCCGTACCGCCCCTTCTACGCCTACGAGGAGATCCTGGCGACCTTCGGGGACGCCCCGGGCCTGTCCAGTTCGATGCTGTCGGCCTGCGAACGCCTCACCTCCGTGGTCTCCGGAGGCTCGGTGACCTCGCTGCCCCCGATCGCGGAGTCCGAACGGCTGCGCTGGGCAGCGGAGTTCACCCGCCGCAGGCCCGTCCCGCCGTCCGGGCTGGTGCTGGCTTACGTGCCCGAGGACCGCATGTGGGCGGACTGGATCGAGTGGATCCTGACCCGGGCCGGCTTCCGGGTCGTCCCCTGGGACGTGGAGACGCACACCGCCCCCGCGGATCAGCCCGCCGTGGCCGGAGCCTCGTCCCGGACCCTCGTCGTGCTGTCCGCCGCCTACCTGCGCTCCCGGCGGGCCATGCGCGTGTGGGAGTCGAGCGCGGGCACCGACCCCTCGGGCCTGCAGCACCAACTGATGCCGATCCGGGTCGGCGACGTACGCCCCGGCCCGCCGCTGGCCCAGCGGAGCCCGGTCAGCCTGGTGCGGCTCGACCACTCCGCGGCCGCCACCACCCTGCTGCGCGCCCTCGGCCGGGACGAGGCGGACCTCAACCCGACCGCCATGGCCGGCGGCCCGCGCTACCCCGTCGGCGACCCCAAGGTGTCCAACCTGCGGCCCCGCAACACCTTCTTCACCGGTCGCTCCACCGTCCTGGACCGGCTGCGCGACCGCCTGGGCGGCGGCAACCCCTCCGTCCAGCCCTTCCCGCAGACCCTCCACGGCCTCGGCGGCGTCGGCAAGACGCAGGTGGCGCTGGAGTACGCGCACCGTTTCAAGGCCGACTACGACCTGGTGTGGTGGATCGAGGCGGAGCAGGAGGACCGGATCGCGCCCTCCCTCGCCGAACTCGCCCGCCGTCTGGAACTGCGCGTCGGCGACAGCGTGTCCGAGGCCGCCGAGGCGGCCCGCGAGGAACTGGCCGCCGGCACCCGCTTCGCGCGCTGGCTGCTGGTCTTCGACAACGTCGAGGACCCCGAGCGGGTACGCCGCTTCTTCCCCGGTGGGCGCGGCCACATCGTGGTCACCGCACGGAACAAGCCGCCGACGGGACCGACCGAGCCGCTGGAGATCGAGGTCTTCAACCGCTCGGAGAGCGTGGAGCACCTGCGCCGCCGGGTCGGCGGCATGACCCGGGAGGACGCCGGGCAGGTGGCCGAGGCGGTCGGTGACCTGCCGCTGGCCGTCGAGGTGGCCGCCGCGTGGCTCGCCGAGACCGCCACCCCCGTCGACGTCTATGTGCACCAGCTCAAGGAGCAGACCACCAAGGCCCTGTCGGTCACCACCGCCGCCGGCTACCCGCGGGAGGTCGGCGCGACCTGGAGCATCTCCATCAGCCGGCTGCGCAACCAGTCCAAGGCCGCCGTCCGGCTGCTGGAGCTGTGCGCGTTCTTCGCGGCCGAGCCGATCTCGATGACCCTGATCGAGAGCGACTCCATGATCCAGGCGCTGCTGCCCCACGACCGCGAGCTGCGCGACCGCTACATGCTCGGCAAGGTCATCCAGGCGCTGAACCGCTTCGCCCTGGCCAAGGTCGACCCGGCCGACAGCAGCATCCAGGTGCACCGGCTGGTGCAGGCCGCCGTGCGCGCGGAGATGACCGAGGACGACCGGCAGGAGACGATGCACGAGGTGCACCGCATCCTCGCCGAGGCCCGGCCGCCGGAGGACGCCATCAACGACCCGGCGAACTGGCCCGGGTTCGAGCTGATCTGGCCGCACCTCGCCCCGTCGCAGGCCGAGGAGTGCCGTGAGGAGAAGCCGCGCCAGCTGCTGGTCAACCGCGTCCGCTACCTGTGGAAGAGCGGCGAGCTGGAGCAGGCGCGGCTGCTGGCCGAGCAACTGCTCGGCGTGTGGAAGCAGTCCCTCGGAGAGGACGACCTGCAGACCCTCAACCTGCAGTTCGAGCTCGCCAACGTGCTCCGCTCGCAGGGCAAGTACCCGGAGGCGCGGCGGTACGACGAGGACACCCTGGCCCGGCAGACCTCACTGCTGCCCGCCGGCCACCCGCACACGCTGATCACCGGCGGCAGCCTCGCCGCGGACCTGCGGGCACTCGGCCTCTTCCAGGAGGCCAGGGAACGCGACGAGGAGATCTACGCCGGATTCAAGGACATCTTCGGCGAACAGCACCCGCGCTCCCTCGTCGCGGCCAACAACCTCGCCATCGACTACCGGCTCACCGGGGACTCCGAACTCGCCCGCCGCCTGGACCAGGAGACCGTGGACCGGCGTACCCCGATGCTCGGCGACCGCCACCCGTACACCCTGTCCACCAAGGCCAATCTCGCCCGCGACCTGCGGGAGGTCGGCGACTACACCGGTTCCGTGGCGATGCTCGAAGAGGTGATGGACGTCTTCCAGGACGTCCTCAACCCCGACGTGCCCGAGACGCTCCGCAACGCCAAGAGCCTCGCGGTCTCGCTGCGCAAGGCGGGCCGGGCCGCCGAGGCGATGCGGCTCACCCAGGTGACCTACGACCGCTACCTGGAGCGGTACGGGCCCGACGTGCCCGACACGCTCGCCTGCGCGCTCAACCTCGCCGCCGACTACTCGGCCGCCGGCGACAAGGAGAAGGCCCGCGACCTGGCCGCCGACGCCCTCGCCTCCTACCGCCGGATGCTCGGCGACGACCACCCGTTCACCCTGGCCTGCCGCAACAACCTCGCCATCTACCTGCGCGGCAGCGGCAACGCCGAGGAGGCCGTGGCGGTCGGCAACGACACCCTGGCGCGGCTGGAGCGGGCCGTCGGACCCCGCCACCCGTACACCCTCAACTGCATGATCAACCTGGGCAACGCCACGGGCGAACTCGGCGACAGCGAGCGGGCCGTGACCCTGCTGGAGACCGCCCTGCGCGGCATCACCGAGCGCTACGGACCCGAGCACCCGGACGCCCTGGCCTGCGAGATCAACCTGGCCTACGCCCTGCGGCAGTCCGGCCGGCACGCACGGGCGCAAGCGATCCGCGGCCGGGTGCTCCCGGAGTGCGTACGGCTGCTCGGCGAGGAGCACCCCCTCAGCCGGGCCGCCCGCGAGTGGTACCGCGTCAACCGGGACCTGGAGCCGCAGCCGGTGTGAGCGGCGGTCAGGCGGGCACGGACCGTTCCCGGCCGTCCCCGGCGGCCGCCCAGGCCAGCACGCGGGGCAGCACCGACAGGGCCGCGAAGTGCGCGGCCCCCGGTTGCACCACCATGGTCGCGCCGGGGATGTGCTCGGCCAGCCAGCGGGAGTGCGCCACCGGCGAGAACACGTCGTCCTCGCCGTGCCACAGCAGCACCGGCACCGCGATGCGGTCCAGGCCGAACCCCCAGCCGCGGTTGAACGCCATCGTGTCGTCGATCCAGCCGTCGGCCGAGGTGCGCAGCGCCTCAGCGTAGGTGCGCAGCAGCATCGTGCGCAGGCCCGCGTCCGCGATCACCAGCTGGTCCGGCAGCGGCATCTCCTCGCGGAGCAGGGCGAGCAGGCTGGCCGGATCGTCGCGGATGGTGCGGGAGCGCAGTTCCAGCCGGGCGGCGAGCCGCCGGTGCGCCGCGTCGGCGGTGGTGTGGTCACGGACGTTGGACCGGGTCATCCCCGCGTGCCAGGCGAGCCCCCGCGCGTCCCGCGGCGCGAGCCCCACCAGCACCGCCACCCGCCTCACCCGGTCCGGCAGCAGCGCGGCGCAGGCCAGCGAGTGCGGACCGCCGCCCGAGCGGCCGACGACCGCGAAGGCGTCCAGGCCCATGGCGTCCGCGATCGCCGCGACGTCGGCGGCGGCGTCCGCGACCCGGCGGTTCGGCAGCCGCTCGGAACCGCCGTAGCCGGGCCGGTCGAAGGAGATCAGCCGCACCCCCAGCCGGTACAGCACCGCACTGCGCGGCACCGGGCCGAGCCGGCTGCCGGGGGTGCCGTGCAGCAGGAACACGGGTCTGCCCCGCGGATCGCCCCGGGTCTCCACCGCCAGTTCCCGACCGTCCCTCGCCCGCACCACACGCACTCCGAGCGGCCCCCTCTCGTGTGTCCTCCGGTCCGTCCCTCACACCCGCATCTCGCGCCTCGCCTGCCAGGTGGTGTGCTCCCGGGACACCGCGTCCTCGGCGTCGCGGGTCAGCTGGGACCACAGGTGCTCGGCGTGCGGGTCGTCCAGGTCCAGCGACGCCAGCTGCACCCGGATCAGCTCCAGCTCGTCCGCCGCCACCCGGTACGCCGCGGCCAGCGGACTGTACTGGCGCAGCTGCGCCCAGGCGGCGACCGAGGCCGTGATGGCCGACACGAAGCCCAGGGTGTCGAAGGGGGACCAGCCGCCCGCCCGCAGGACCAGGAACAGGATGCCGAGCAGCGGGAACGTCATCGCCAGGCGTCCCGCCCGGCGCCCGTTCACCTCGCAGCGGGCCGCCTTGACCGTGTACCACTCGTGCTGCACCCGGATGCGCTCCCGCAGGTACACGTCGTGGCGCACGCGCAGCGGTGCGTCGCGCAGCCGCCGCATCGCCGGGGTGATGCCCGAGTCGACGTGCGGGGGCAGCGCCCTGCTGCGGCGGAAGGTGTGCAGGACGTCGCCGAGCTGCAGCCGGTACAGGGCGTCCGGGTCGCGTTTGTCGCCGGGTGGCGTGAAGGGGTCGGCCCGCACCGAGTACTTCCAGGCGAGCGTCTTCATGGACTCGGCCAGCGCCCGGCCCTCGTACCAGAGGCCCTGCGGGTTGTGGCGGTGGATCACCCAGGTCGTCCACGCGGCGAACGCGAACATGACGGCCGCGAGCCACGAGGCCCAGTGCAGGCGGCCCGCGGTCGCGTCGAACGAGCTGAAGACGGAGGCCGCCGTGAGCAGGCCGAGCTGGCGGCGCGACAGCCGTACGGTCTGCAACTGGCCCCGAAGCGAAGCCCGGTCGGCGCCCCAGAACAGGTCCGACAGCAACTCCCGTTCGTTCACCATCGACAGCGGCCCCCCGGTACTCGCCGAATCCCGCAGTCACCTCAGTATGGGCGCGCAGGGGGGTGGCCGCCCAGTAGGCGTCCGGCCGAACTCCCGCTCCCAACGGGCCCCTTGCTCGCGCGGGCGGCGCCCGCCCGCACCTGGCGTGGTGCGGGCGGGCGACATCGCGTCGTCGTGCCCTCCGGTCAGGCGGGGCGCAGCCAGACCGTGGCCAGCGGGGGCAGCGTGAACTGCACACTCTGGCGGCGGCCGTTCCAGGCGACCGGCTCGGACTTCAGCGGCTCGGCGTTGGTGACGTCGCTCCCGCCGTACGCGGCGGCGTCGGTGTTCAGCACCTCCCGCAGTGCCTCCACCCCGTCCGGCACGCCGATCCGGTAGCCGTGCCGGACGACCGGCGAGAAGTTGCTGACCGCGACCAGCGGGTTCCCGCCCGCGTCCAGGCGGACGAAGGAGAAGACGTTGTCCTCGGCGGCGCCGCCGTCGAGCCAGGCGAAGCCGTCCGGGGTGGTGTCGCGCTGCCACAGCGGCGGTGTGGCCCGGTACAGGGTGTTGAGGTCCCGGACGAGGTCCCTTACGCCGCGGTGGTCGCCCGCCGCGGAGTAGGTCTCGTCGAGCAGCCACCAGTCCGGCCCGTGGTCGTGGGACCATTCGGCGCCCTGGGCGAACTCCTGCCCCATGAACAGCAGTTGCTTGCCCGGGTGGGCCCACATGAAGCCGAGGTAGGCGCGGTGGGTGGCGCGCTGCTGCCACCAGTCGCCGGGCATCTTGGCCACCAGCGCGCGCTTGCCGTGGACGACCTCGTCGTGCGAGATCGGCAGGACGTAGTTCTCGCTGTAGGCGTACACCATCGAGAAGGTCATCTCGTTGTGGTGGTACCTGCGGTGCACCGGCTCGTGCTGGACGTACTCCAGCGAGTCGTGCATCCAGCCCATGTTCCACTTCAGGCCGAAGCCGAGCCCGCCGAAGCCGGCCGGGCCGACGTGGTGGGTGGGACGTGTGACGCCGTCCCAGGCGGTGGACTCCTCCGCGATGGTGACCACACCGGGGCAGCGCCGGTAGACGGTCGCGTTCATCTCCTGGAGGAAGGCGACGGCGTCCAGGTCCTCGCGGCCGCCGTAGGAGTTCGGCGCCCACTGGCCGTCCTCGCGCGAGTAGTCGAGGTAGAGCATCGAGGCGACCGCGTCCACCCGCAGCCCGTCGATGTGGAACTCCTCGCACCAGTAAACCGCGTTGGCCACCAGGAAGTTGCGGACCTCGGTGCGGCCGAAGTCGAACTCCAGCGTCCCCCAGTCGGGATGCTCCCCGCGCCAGGGGTGCTCGTAGAGGTTGGTGCCGTCGAAGTCCGCCAGCGCCCAGTCGTCCTTGGGGAAGTGGGCCGGCACCCAGTCCATGATGACGCCGATGCCCGCCCGGTGCAGCGCGTCCACCAGGTACCTGAAGTCGTCCGGGGTGCCCATGCGGGCGGTCGGGGCGTAGTACGAGGTGACCTGGTAGCCCCACGAGCCGCCGAAGGGGTGCTCGGCGACCGGCATCAGCTCCACGTGCGTGAAGCCCAGATCGCGCACATAGGCCGGCAGTTGCTCGGCCAGTTCGCGGTAGGACAGCCCCGGCCGCCAGGAGGCGAGGTGCACCTCGTACACGGAGAAGGGCGCCTCGTGCACCGGCAGGCTGCCGCGCGAGGCCATCCAGTCGGAGTCCTGCCACTCGTGGTGGGACGCGGTGACCACGGAGGCGGTGGCCGGCGGCTCCTCGGTACGGCGGGCCATCGGGTCGGCCTTGAGCCGCCGTCCGCCGTCCGCGCCGCAGACCTCGAACTTGTAGCGCCGGCCCTCGCCGACCTCGGGCAGGAACAGCTCCCACACGCCGGAGGAGCCCAGCGAGCGCATCGGGAAGGCGGTGCCGTCCCAGTAGGTGAAGTCGCCGACCACCCGCACCCCGCGGGCGTTGGGGGCCCACACGGTGAACCGGGTGCCGGTGACGCCCTCGTGGGTCATCGGCTCGGCGCCCAGCGCCCGCCACAGCTGCTCGTGCCGCCCCTCGTGGATGAGGTGCAGGTCGAACTCGCCGAGCGCGGGCAGGAAGCGGTACGGGTCGTGGACCTCGCGCTCTTCGCCGTCGTAGGCGACGGCCAGCCGGTACTCGGGGACCTCCGTCAGCGGGAGCACCCCGCTGAACAGCCCGTCGCCCTCGTGGTTCAGCACCGTCCGCGTCCCGTCGCCGGTGACGACGGCCACGCTGCGCGCGTACGGCCGCAGCGCCCGGAAGGCCAGGCCGTCCGCCACGCGGCGGACGCCGAGCAGCCCGTGCGGGTCGTGGTGGGCGCCGTCCAGCAGCCGCCGGCGCTCGCCCGGGTCGAGTTCCGGGGCCGGCGGAACGTCACCGGTTGCGGGGCCCGCGGCCGGAGCGACCTCGGGCGCGGGCGGCGGCGCCTGGTGGCCGACCCCCGCGGGGGGCGCGGTGCGCGGGGCCGTGCCCGAGGCGGGCGGGCGTTGGGACCCGGCGGGGTCGTAGCCCCGCGCGACGGCCTCGGAGGAGCCGGACGCGTCCGGTCGCGGGTGGCCCGCGGCGGCCGGGCCGGCGCCCTCGGCCGCGGGTTGCGCACCGGAGGCCTTGCCACCGCGGGCGGGTTTCGCGCCGGCCGCCTTCTGCGGCCGGGTGGCCGGGGCCGGCGGGTTCGGCGGGGCTGCGGGGGGCGGCGGGGGAGCCGAGCCCTCGGACCCGCTGCCGCGTGCGGGACGTGCGGCGCGGGCCCTCCCGTTCCCGCCCGGGCCGGGGGTGGCGTCGGGGAACGGCTGGCGATCGGTCACGATCAGGTCCTCCTCGGATGGGCGTGGGGGTGCCCGGTCAGGGGGTGCGGCCGTGCGGCGGCTGCGCGAGACGGCGCACCGCGGCCATGGGGATGGGCAGCCAGGCGGGCCGGTGCCTGGCCTCGTAGAGCACTTCGTAGACGGCCTTGTCGGTCTCGAAGGCTCGTATGACGACGGGCTCGTCCCTCGGATCGGTACCGGCGGCCTCCGCGTAGCCCGCGCAGAAGGCGGCGCGCTGCGTCTCCGCCCATTCGGGCGCCCCGGGGGCGGACGGGTCGTGGTGCCGGGCGGCGTAGTCGAAGGAGCGCAGCATCCCGGCGACGTCCTGCACCGGGGGCGCGGGACGGCGGCGTTCGGCCAGCGGCCGGGCCGGCTCGCCCTCGAAGTCGATGAGAACCCACCCTCCGGGCCCCGTGCGCAGGGCCTGACCGAGGTGGAGGTCGCCGTGGACGCGTTGCGCGGCCAGCGTCGTGCCGCGCGTGCCGAGCGCCGCGAGGTCGTCGAAGGCGGTCCTCAGCGCGGCGCGGTACGGCCGCAGGGCGGGCACCGCCGCCGCGGCGGCGTCCAGCCGTCCGGCCATCGCGGCGGCGAGCAGTTCGATCTGCGGACGGCGCAGGGTGCTCGTCGGCAGGGCGCGGGCCAGCGCCAGATGGACCTCCGCGGTGGCGCGCCCCAGAGCGCGCGCCTCGCCGGAGAAGTCCGTGCCGTCCTCCACCGCCTGCAGGGCGAGTTCCCACGCCCCGGCCGAACCGGGCAGGAAACGCTGCAGCACGCCGAGCGTGGCGGGCTCGTCGTAGAGGCCGAGCGCCTCGAACCAGGCGGCGGGCGCCGGGACCCGCCGCGAGCCCGCCCGCGCCAGGGCGAGCGAGAGCTCCAGGTCGGGGTTGGGGCCCGGGGCGATCCGCCGGAACAGCTTGAGGATGAACGTGTCGCCGTAGATGACCGAGCTGTTGGACTGCTCGGCGGTGGACAGCCGGGGCGCCAGCCCCGCCGGGATCGCCGCGGCCGGCTCGGAACCGAAGCGCAGGTGCCCGGTGCGGCCGGGGGCGCGCAGCCGCTCCAGCAGCAGGGACGTCAGACGCGGGTCGTGCAGCGCCTCGTAGATGGTCAGGCCGTCCAGGGGGCCGCCGACGGCGTGCCCGACGAGGGCGGGGGCGAGCGCGGGCGGCAGCAGTGCCCGGGTGCCGAGCAGCAACTGATAGGTGTCGGCCGGCTGCCCGCGCCCGGTCCCGGGCATCCGCTCCTGCACGTCGTGGTGGACGTCGAGCAGCAGATGGAGCAGTCCGGGGGTGCCCAGCCGCCCGTCGGCGGGCAGCAGCTCGGTGGCCGAGACCAGTCCGAAGCCGCTGATCGGCCGTCCCTTCCCGGCGAACCACCGCTGCCGGGGCAGCCACTCCCGCAGCATCGGGACGAGCGCGGAGAGCAGCCCCGGCGCCGGGGGCACGGTGGTCCCCGACCGGACTGCGGAGGTGCGAAGCCACGAGGTGTCCGACATGACGTCCTTTCCTCGGGTGCCGGGCCTGCTGGTTCCCTAAGTGAAGGGGCGTGCTGCGGCGATGGTCCGACGAGTGGGACGTGTCGGACGAATATCATCCGAGCCGGTGGATCAATTGGCGTACTTGGCGTACTTGGCGTACTTGGCGTACGAGGGACAAGGGCCCGTACAGCATCCGATATGACGCTGGATCCGGCAGGGGGAGCCTGCCCCGGCGGCCCGGCACGAAACCGTGCCGGGCCGCCGGGTCGCCGTCACCCGGCGGGGACCGCCTACACCGCGTCGCGGCGCAGCCGGAACCAGTAGAAGCCGTGACCGGCGAGGGTGAGCAGGTACGGCCATTCGCCGACGGCCGGGAAGCGCACCCCGCCGATCAGCTCGACGGGATGCCTGCCGGTGAAGGACCGCAGGTCGAGCTCGGTGGGCTGGGCGAAGCGCGAGAAGTTGTTCACGCACAGGACGAGGTCGTCCTTGTACTCGCGCAGGAAGGCCAGGACGGCCGGGTTGGTGGAGGGGAGTTCGGTGTACGAGCCCAGGCCGAAGGCCGGGTTCTGCTTCCGGATCTCCACCATCCGGCGGGTCCAGTGCAGCAGCGAGCTCGGGGAGCTCATCTGCGCCTCGACGTTGGTGACTTGGTAGCCGTAGACCGGATCCATGATGGTCGGCAGGTAGAGCCGGCCCGGATCGCAGGAGGAGAAGCCCGCGTTGCGGTCCGGGGTCCACTGCATGGGGGTGCGCACGGCGTCGCGGTCACCGAGCCAGATGTTGTCGCCCATGCCGATCTCGTCGCCGTAGTAGAGGATCGGCGAACCCGGCAGGGAGAGCAGCAGCGCGGTGAAGAGCTCGATCTGGTTGCGGTCGTTGTCCAGCAGCGGGGAGAGCCGGCGCCGGATGCCGATGTTGGCCCGCATACGCGGGTCCTTGGCGTACTCCGCGTACATGTAGTCGCGCTCTTCGTCCGTCACCATCTCGAGCGTCAGCTCGTCGTGGTTGCGCAGGAAGATGCCCCACTGGCAATTCTCGGGGATCGCCGGGGTCTTGGCCAGGATCTCCGAGACCGGGTAGCGCGACTCCCGGCGCACCGCCATGAAGATGCGCGGCATGACCGGGAAGTGGAAGGCCATGTGGCACTCGTCGCCGCCCTTGGCGTAGTCGCCGAAGTAGTCGACCACGTCCTCGGGCCACTGGTTGGCCTCGGCGAGCAGCACCGTGTCCGGGTAGTGGGCGTCGATCTCCTCGCGGACCATCTTCAGGAAGTCATGGGTACGCGGCAGGTTCTCGCAGTTGGTGCCCTCCTCCTGGTACAGGTACGGCACCGCGTCCAGCCGGAAGCCGTCGATGCCGAGGTCCAGCCAGAACCGCAGGGCGGCCAGGATCTCCTCCTGGACCTTGGGGTTCTCGTAGTTGAGGTCCGGCTGGTGCGAGAAGAAGCGGTGCCAGTAGTACTGCTTGCGCACCGGATCGAAGGTCCAGTTGGAGCTCTCGGTGTCGACGAAGATGATGCGGGCGTCCTGGTACTGCTTGTCGTCGTCCGCCCAGACGTAGTAGTCGCCGTAGGGGCCGTCCGGGTCCGTGCGGGACTGCTGGAACCACTCGTGCTGGTCGCTGGTGTGGTTGACGACGAAGTCGATGATCACCCGCATCCCGCGCTGGTGGGAGGCGTCCACGAATTCCACGAAGTCGGCCAGGTCGCCGAACTCCGGCAGTACGGCCGTGTAGTCGGCGACGTCGTAGCCTCCGTCTCGCAGCGGCGAGGCGAAGAACGGCGGCAGCCACAGGCAGTCGACGCCCAGCCACTGCAGATAGTCCAGTTTGGCAGTGAGCCCTTTGAGGTCGCCGATGCCGTCGCCGTTGCTGTCCTGGAAGGACCGTACGAGGACTTCGTAGAAGACGGCCCGCTTGAACCAGTCGGGATCCCGGTCTTTGGCCGGGGTGTCTTCGAACGTGTCAGGTACGGGTTCGTTGACGATCAAGTGGGTGACCCTCCTGTCGATGGAGTAGGTCGCAGGGTGAGGATGTGCGCGGGCGTACGGCCCGGCTCGAGGCGCACATAGTTGTCCCTGCCCCAGTGGTAGGTCTCGCCGGTGAGCTCGTCGCGCACCGGGGTGGACTCGTGCCACGCGAGGCCGAGTTCCGGCATGTTCAACGAGACGGTCGCCTCCTGGGTGTGGTGCGGGTCCAGGTTGACGACCACCAGTACGACATCGCTGCCGTCGCCCGAGCGCTTGGAGTACGCCAGCACCGCGTCGTTGTTCACGGGGTGGAAGCGCAGATCGCGTAGCTGCTGGAGCGCGGGGTGACGGCGTCGCAGCCGGTTCAGCGTGGTGAGCAGCGGAGCCAGCGAACGGCCGTCGGCCTCGGCTGCCGCCCAGTCGCGGGGCTTGAGCTCGTACTTCTCCGAGTGTAGGTACTCTTCGCTTCCCTCGCGCACCGGCGCGTTCTCACAGAGCTCATATCCGGCGTACACCCCCCATGTGGGGGAGAGCGTCGCCGCCAGGACCGCACGCGCCTCGAACGCCGGGCGGCCGCCGTGCTGCAGATAGGCGTGGAGGATGTCCGGGGTGTTGACGAAGAAGTTGGGCCGCATGTAGCTCGCGGCCTCGCCGGACAGCTCCGTCAGGTACTCCGTCAGTTCCTGCTTGCCGTTGCGCCAGGTGAAGTAGGTGTACGACTGCTGGAAGCCGATCTGGGCCAGGGTGTGCATCATGGCCGGACGGGTGAAGGCCTCCGCCAGGAAGATGACGTCGGGGTCGGTGCGGTTGATGTCGGCGATGACCTTCTCCCAGAAGACCACCGGCTTGGTGTGCGGGTTGTCGACCCGGAAGATCCGCACCCCGTGGTCCATCCAGTGCCGCAGCACCCGCTCGGTCTCCTGCACGATGCCGCCGAAGTCGGCGTCGAAGGCGATCGGGTAGATGTCCTGGTACTTCTTCGGCGGGTTCTCGGCGTACGCGATCGAGCCGTCCGCCCGGGTGGTGAACCATTCGGGGTGCTTGCCGACCCACGGATGGTCGGGGGAGCACTGCAGCGCGAAGTCCAGGGCGATCTCCAGCCGCAGCTCGCGCGCCCGCTCCACGAAGAAGTCGAAGTCCTCGATCGTGCCGAGGTCCGGGTGGACGGCGTCGTGGCCGCCCTCCGCGGAGCCGATCGCCCAGGGCGAGCCCACGTCGTGCGGCCCGGGGTCGAGCGTGTTGTCCGGCCCCTTGCGGAACGCTGCGCCGATCGGGTGGACGGGTGGCAGATAGACCACGTCGAAGCCCATCGCGGCGATCGCCGGCAACCGTTCGGCCGCCGTGCGGAAGGTGCCGGACCTCGGTGGTCGCCGGCCCGTGGGGTCCACCACGGCACCCTCGGACCGGGGGAACATCTCGTACCAGGACCCGAACAGCGCACGCTGCCGCTCCACCTGGAGGGCCGCCGGACGGGAGGCGCTGACCAGGTCGCGCAGCGGGTGCCGGCCGAGCACCTCCACCACGTCGGCCGTGAGGGCGGCGGCGTGCCGCTCGGCGGGGGTGCGGGAGGTGTCGCGCAGGGCGTCGGCGGCGGCCAGCACCACGGCGCGGCCGTCCTTCTTGGGTACCCCGGCCGCCGCGCGCTCGTGCAGTTCGGCCCCCTCGGCGAGGACCAGTTCGGTGTCGATGCCCGCGGGGACCTTGATGTCCGCGTGGTGCCGCCAGGTGGCCACCGGATCGCTCCAGGCCTCCACCGTGTACGTCCAGCGGCCCTCCGCGGTCGGGGTCACCTCGGCGCCCCACCGGTCGGTGCCGGGGGCGAGTTCGCGCATGGGGATCCGTGGCCCGGAACGTCCCGCGGGGCTGCGCAGGACCACGTTGGCCGCCACCGCGTCATGTCCCTCGCGGAACACCGTGGCGGTGACCTGGAAGGTCTCGCCGACCACGGCCTTGGCGGGGCGGCGGCCGCAGTCGACCAGCGGGCGGACGTCCAGGACGGGGATACGACCGATCATTGCGCCTCACCAGTTTGTGCGGGTGGCCGGACGGGTACCTTCCGCTCTTTTTATCTGCTCCTTCGGATGCCTGCCTGTGGGCATGACCGCTCCTGTCCGCGTTCACTCGGGTGGGCGGATACGAGTTGTGGTGTGGGAGGGTTCGGCGCCGCGTCGCGCAAGGGTGAGCCTGCCCATTGGATGACGGTCGAATACTCCCCGGGAAGGGGTACTGGCGCGTAAGTTGCGCTCCCGGCGCCCCCGGCGGCGCCCGGACGAAGACAACCGGCCACCGTCCCGCGGCCCGGCGCGCACGGCCGCCGGGGGCGCCGGGCCGCCGCCCGTGACCCCGTCCCCGGCCGTACGTCGTAGCCCCCTTGGTGCGCCGCGGCCACGGCCGTGCCGCAGTGGTCGTAGCCGCCGCCCGACACGCTGACGAGGCGCCCGCCGGCCCGCGGGCGGGGGGCCCGGGACGCCCGTGACGTCCCCGTACGCCAGGGCACGGGTGCCGCGTGGCGGCGCCCGGGTTCGGGATGTTGGGTCCCCGGTTGTCGCCACCGCACCGAAAGATGCCGCTACCGTCGGAGATGTGAAGGCTATTCGTCGATTCACCGTGCGAACCGTCCTGCCCGAACCACTACGTCCCCTGGGGGAGCTCGCGCAGAATCTGCGCTGGTCCTGGCACAACGAGACCCGTGAGCTGTTCCAGTCCGTCGACCCCGAGGGCTGGAGAGCCGCGGCCGGCGACCCGGTGCGGCTGCTCGGCGCCGTCTCGAAGGACCGGCTGAACGCCCTCGCCAAGGACCGCAGGTTCCTCCGCCGGCTCGGCACCGCCGTCGAGGACCTCCACGACTACCTCGGCAATCCGCGCTGGTACCAAGGGGCCGCCGAGGAGGGGGAACTCCCCTCCGCCATCGCCTACTTCTCACCCGAGTTCGGGATCACCGCCGCGCTGCCCCAGTACTCCGGCGGCCTCGGCATCCTGGCCGGCGACCACCTCAAGGCCGCCAGCGACCTGGGCGTGCCGCTGATCGGGGTCGGCCTGCTCTACCGGCACGGCTACTTCCGCCAGTCCCTGTCCCGGGACGGCTGGCAGCAGGAGCACTACCCGGTGCTCGACCCGAACGAGCTGCCGCTGTCGCTGCTGCGGGACGAGGACGGCGGCCCCGTCCTGGTCACCCTGGACCTCCCCGGGGGCCGAAGCCTGCGCGCCCACGTGTGGCTGGCGAGGGTCGGCCGGGTCCCGCTGCTGCTGCTCGACTCCGACGTCGAGGAGAACCACCCCAACGAACGCGACGTCACCGACCGCCTCTACGGCGGCGGCAGCGAGCACCGGCTGCTCCAGGAGATGCTGCTCGGCATCGGCGGCGTCCGTGCCGTACGCACCTACTGCGCGCTGACCGGGCACCCGGCGCCCGAGGTCTTCCACACCAACGAGGGCCACGCGGGCTTCCTCGGCCTGGAGCGCATCCGCGAGCTCGCGGCCGACGGAGAAGGGCTGGATTTCGACTCCGCCCTGGAGGCCGTGCGGGCCGGCACGGTCTTCACCACCCACACCCCCGTACCGGCGGGCATCGACCGCTTCGACCGGGAACTGGTCGCCCGGCACCTCGGCGACGAGGGCGAGCTGCGCGGCGTGGACGTCCAGCGGGTGCTGGAGCTGGGGATGGAGACCTACTCCGGCGGCGACCCCAACGTCTTCAACATGGCCGTGATGGGGCTGCGGCTCGCGCAGCGCGCCAACGGAGTGTCCACCCTGCACGGCGGCGTCAGCCGCGAGATGTTCGCCGGACTGTGGCCGGGCTTCGACCCGGAGGAGGTGCCGATCACCTCCATCACCAACGGCGTGCACGCCCCCACCTGGGTGGCGCCCGAGGTGTTCCGGCTCGGCGCCCGGCAGGCCGGCGCCCAGAACGCCGAGGACGCGATGACCACCGGTCTCGCCGACACCTGGGAGAGCGTCTTCCGGATCCCCGACGCCACGATCTGGGAGCTCCGCCGGGAGCTGCGCGAACAACTGGTGCGGGAGGTGCGCCGCAGGGTCCGCGCCTCCTGGCGGCAGCGCGGCGCCGGCTCCGCCGAGCTGGGCTGGGTCGACGACGTCCTCGACCCGGACGTGCTGACCATCGGCTTCGCACGCCGGGTCCCGTCGTACAAGCGGCTCACCCTGATGCTGCGCGACCAGGACCGTCTGATGGAGCTGCTGCTGCACCCGGCCCGGCCGATCCAGATGGTCGTCGCCGGCAAGGCGCACCCGGCCGACGACAGCGGCAAGCGGCTGGTGCAGGAGCTGGTGCGCTTCGCCGACGACCCCCGGGTGCGGCACCGCATCGTCTTCCTGCCGGACTACGACATGGCCATGGCCCAGCACCTCTACCCCGGGTGCGACGTCTGGCTGAACAACCCGCTGCGGCCGCTGGAGGCGTGCGGCACCTCCGGCATGAAGGCCGCGCTCAACGGCTGCCTCAACCTGTCCGTCCTGGACGGCTGGTGGGAGGAGTGGTTCGACGGCAACAACGGGTGGGCGATCCCCACCGCCGACGGTTTCGGCGCGGCCGGCGACCCCGACCGCCGCGACGACATCGAGGCCGCGGCCCTGTACGACCTGATCGAGAACCAGGTCGCCCCCCGCTTCTACGACCGCGGCGCGTCGGGTCTGCCGGTCCGCTGGATCGAGATGGTGCGGCACACCCTGAGCACCCTGGGGCCGAAGGTCCTCGCCGGGCGCATGGTCCGCGAGTACGTGACCCGGCTGTACGCGCCCGCCGCGCGCGCCCACCGCCTGGCGGGCGGCGGGGAGTGCGTCGAACTCGCCGCGTGGAAGCGGCGGGTGCGCGAACAGTGGCCCATGGTCGCCGTCGACCACGTGGAGACCGGTGCCTCGGTCGGCGGCTCACCGGAGCTCGGGACGACGCTCACCCTGCGGGTCCAGGTGGCCCTCGGCGGCCTGGAGCCCGGGGACGTGGACGTCCAGGTGGTGTCCGGGCGCGTCGACGAGTCCGACCGGATCGCCGACCCGACGGTGGTCTCCCTCAAGCCGGGCGGACGGCCGGACCTGGAGGGCCGCTGGCTCTTCGAGGGCCCGCTCGCCCTCGACCGCACCGGACCCTTCGGCTACACCGTCCGCGTCCTGCCGACGCACCGGCTGCTCGCCTCGGTCGCCGAGCTCGGGCTGATCGCCGTGCCGCCCGAGGCGACGGGGATGACGGCGGGCGTGCTGCGCTGAGCCGGACGCCCCGCGGGAACGGGACCGGGCCCCGGCCGTCGTCGACGACGGCCGGGGCCCGGAGTGCGCGGTCAGCCGAGGGGGGTCAGCTGCTGGTGTTCACCGCGGTGTCGTCGACCACGAAGCTCGTCTGCAGCGAGGAGTCCTCGGTGCCGGTGAACTTCAGGGTGACGGTGGAGCCGGCGAAGGCGTTCAGGCTGAAGGACTTCTGGGTGTAGCCCGAGGCCTTGTTGAGGTTGGAGTAGGTGGCCAGGGTGGTCGACCCGGCGGTGACCGTCAGCTTGTCGTACTGGGTGCTGGTGGTCGTCTCGGCGGAGTCGATGTGCAGCCAGAAGGTGAAGGTCGCCTTGCAGCCCGCCGGAACGGTCACCGACTGGGAGAGCGTGTCGGTGTGGGTCGAGCCGTAGCCGTCCAGCCACGCCTTGTACGAACCGCCGTGGGCGGCCTGGCTGCTGGAGTTGGTGATCACACCGCTGGAGGCCGTCCACGAGGCGCTGCCGGACTCGAAGCCGGGGTTGCCGAGCAGCTGGGCGGAGGCGCAGCTGCCGGGTGTGGTGACGGTCCAGGTGAAGGACGCGGTGCCGGTCTTCGCGGCGGAGTCGGTGACCGTGACCGTGGTGGTGTACGTGCCCGCGGTGCTCGGGGTGCCGGAGACCAGGCCCGTGGAGGCGTTGATCGACAGGCCGGAGGGCAGGCCGCTCGCCGCGTAGCTCAGCGCGCCGCTGTTGGTGCTGCTCGCCTGGATCTGCAGGCTGACCGCGGTGCCCACGGTGCTGCTCTGGTTCCCCGGGTTGGTGACCGTGACGCCCGAGACGGGCGCGTGGCTGCCGACGCCGATGCCGGCGAAGGCGTTCTGCACGCCCGCGTACTGGGCGGAGCCGGCGCCGTACAGCGCCTGGGCGGCGTTCAGGGCGGCGGTGCGGGCGCCCGCGTAGTTGGTGCTGCTCGTCATGTACGAGGTCAGCGCCTTGTACCAGATCTGCAGCGCGGCGGCGCGGCCGATGCCGGTGACGGCGATGCCGTCGGCGGTCGGGCTGTTGTAGCTCACGCCGTTGATGACCTTGGCGCCGCTGCCCTCGGAGAGCAGGTAGAACATGTGGTTCGCCGGGCCCGAGGAGTAGTGGACGTCCAGGTTGCCGATGCCGGAGTACCAGTTGTCCGGCGAGGTGCCGTCGCGGGACGGCTTGTCCTGGTAGCGCAGCGGGGTGCCGTTGCCGTTGATGTCGATCTCTTCACCGATGAGGTAGTCACCGATGTCGTTGCCGTTGTTCGCGTAGAACTCGACGCCCGTGCCGAAGATGTCGGAGGTCGCCTCGTTCAGGCCGCCGGACTCCCCGGAGTAGTTGAGGTTCGCCGTGGCGGAGGTGACGCCGTGGCTCATCTCGTGGCCCGCGACGTCCAGCGAGGTCAGCGCGTGGGTGTTGCCCGAGCCGTCGCCGTAGGTCATGCAGAAGCAGCTGTCGTCCCAGAAGGCGTTGACGTAGCCGCTGCTGTAGTGGACCCGCGAGTACGCGGCGACACCGTCGTTGCGGATGCCGCTGCGGCCGAAGGTGCTCTTGTAGAAGTCCCAGGTCGTCTGCGCGCCGTAGGCGGCGTCGGCGCCCGCGGTCTGGGTGTTGGAGCCGGTGCCGTCGCCCCAGACGTCGTCGGCGTCGGTGAACAGCGTCCCGGTGCCGGAGGTGCCGCGGTTGAGGTTGTACGTCTTGTGGCCGCCGCGGGTCGTGTCGTTCAGCTGGTACGTCGAGCCGGACAGCGTGGTGGTCAGCGACACCTGGCCGCTGTACTGGGTGTTGCCGGTACCGGTCTTGACGTCCTGGTACCGGTGGAGCTCCCTGCCGGTCGCGGCGTCGGTGACGACGTGCAGCCGGCTCGGCGTGCCGTCGTCCTGCAGCCCGCTCACCACGGTCTCCCAGGCGAGCTTCGGGGTGCCCTGGCCGGCCCAGATCACCTTGCGGGCGTCGTCGGCGACGGGCGCCTTCGCGTCCAGGGACTTGGCGGCCTTCAGCGCGGCGGTGGTCGCGGCGGACTCGACGACCTTTGGCGTCGTCGAGGCGACCGTGATCCTCTGGCTGGTGTTGAACGTCGTGCCGACCGTGCCGGCGCCCTTGGCGGGCGTGTGCACCACGAGGTCGCCGCCGAGCACGGGGAGCCCGGCGTAGGTGCGCTCGTAGCGGGTGTGCAGCGTGCCGTCGGCGTCCTTGACGACGTCCCTGACGACCAGTTTCTCCTTGCTGCCCAGACCCAGCGACCGGGCCGTGACCGCGGTGCGGTCGCTCGCGCTCTTGATCAGCGCCGTGCGCTGGGCGGGGGTGAGCTTCGCCTCGAGGGCTCCGGTGCGGAGCTGGCTCGTGTGGGGGGCGGCGTTCGCCGTCGCGGACGTGGCCGGTATGCCGACGGCGATGAATGCGGCGGTGGCGACCACACTGGCGGCCGCGACAGCCTTGCGGGGGGATCGTCTCACTCGGACTCCTACTGCGTCGGCCGCGGTTGGCGGCCGGGGACAGCCGGGCAGACGGGGTGTGCTGCCCGGGCGGAACTAGCCGTGCGGGTGGGACGTGCGGAGTTCGGACGGTGCGTCAGCACGAGGTGGTGCGGTGTGTGGGCGTACTGACGGCCGACCGGGGGAAGAGTGCCACTGTTCACCGCTTGGTGTCATGTACGTGACGAGAAGTTGGCCGAATTCGTCCTTTGAGGGGGACGGCGGGTTCGCATTCCGGACAGGGCGGGGCGAACGGTCCCGGTGGGTGGGGGTGGTGCCGGTGGGCGGGCGCGGGTTCGCCTCGCGCCGTTCGGGCGCACGGCGGCCGGCTGCGGACGGGAGGGTGGATCGCCTCTCCTCGGCAGTGTGCGGGCGGGTGCGTGGCGCCTGAACCCGAGCCACCCACCTACCCGCACACGGCCGACCGGCCCCGGACCGCCGCCCTCCCGTCCGCAGCAGGCCGGTTGCTCCCGAAGGCGCGAGACGGCGCGCAGCCGGACGACCGGCGCGGCATCCACCGGCCGCCGGCCCTACACGAGGCTGTCGCGCCAGGCCTGGTGCAGATCGGCGAAGCGTCCCGCGCCGGAGATGAGTTCGGCCGGGGTGCCGTCCTCCACGACGCGGCCCTGGTCCATCACCAGCACCCGGTCCGCGATCTCCACCGTCGACAGGCGGTGCGCGATGATCACGGCCGTGCGGCCGCGCAGCACCTCGCGCATCGCCTGCTGCACCGCGCGCTCGCCCGGCACGTCCAGCGAGGAGGTCGCCTCGTCCAGGATGAGCACCGCCGGGTCGGCGAGCAGGGCGCGGGCGAAGGCCACCAACTGGCGCTGGCCCGCCGAGATGCGGCCGCCGCGCTTGCGCACGTCGGTGTCGTAGCCCTCGGGCAGCGCCGTGATGAAGTCATGGGCGCCGATCGCCCTGGCGGCCGCCTCGATCTCCTCGCGGGTGGCCTCCGGGCGGCCGATGGAGATGTTCTCGGCGACGGTGCCGGAGAAGAGGAACGCCTCCTGGGTCACCATGACGACCCCTCGGCGCAGTTCGGGCAGGGCCAGGTCGCGCAGGTCCACCCCGTCCAGGGTGACCCGGCCGTCGGTCGGGTCGTAGAACCGGGCCAGCAGCTTGGCCAGCGTCGACTTGCCCGCGCCGGTGGCGCCGACCACCGCGACCGTCTGCCCGGCGGGCAGCCGCAGGCCGAAGCGGGGCAGCACCTCGCCGCCCGTGCGGTAGGCGAAGCGGACCTGATCGAAGACGACCTCGCGGCCGGGAACGTCCGCCTCCGTGGCCGGCAGTGTCCGCGGCGTCCGCGGCTCGGGCACCGAGGGCCGCTGGGCCAGCAGCCCGGCGATCTTCTCCAGCGAGGCGGCCGCCGACTGGTAGGAGTTGAGGAACATGCCGAGCGGGTCGATCGGCGCGTACAGCCGCCGCAGGTAGAGCACGAAGGCGGCGAGCACGCCCAGCGCGAGCGAGCCGGAGGCCACGCGGTACGCGCCCCACACCACCACCAGCGCCACCGAGGTGTTGGCGATCAGCCAGGAACCGACGGTGAAGCGGCCCATCTCCAGTATCGCGTCGCCGTTGGCCTTGCGGTGGGTGGCGTTGAGCTCGTCGAAGGCCTCGTCGTTCGCCTTCTCGCGGCGGAAGGCCTGCACGGGCCGGATGCCGTTCATCGTCTCGGTGAAGCGCACGATGACGGCGGCGATCGCCGCGGAGCGGAGCGTGTAGACCTTGGCCGACCGGCGCCTGAAGATCCGCACGGTCACCACCAGCGGCACCGCGGTGGCGAGCGCGAACAGGCCGAGCCCCCAGTCCAGCCACAGCAGGACCGCCGAGATGTAGAGCACCGACAGCCCGACGTTCAGCAGCTCCTGCAGGCCCTCGGTCAGCAGCTCCCGGATCGACTCCACGTCGGAGGTGGCGCGGGCGATGATCCGGCCCGAGGTGTACCGCTCATGGAAGTCCAGGCCGAGCGCCTGGGCGTGCCGGAAGATCCGGCTGCGCAGCTCGACCAGCACGTCCTGGCAGATCCGGCCGGCCTGCCGGATGAACGTGCGCTGCAGCAGGCCGCCCGCCACGGCGCAGCCGATGTAACCGACGGCCACCGCGATCAGCGGGCCGTGGTCGTCGCGGCGCAGCGCCGGGATGGCCCGGTCGATCGCCACCGCCACGATCAGCGGGCCCGCCTGCACGGCCGCCTGCTGCAGCAGCAGGAGTACGGCCGCCAGCCACACGCGCCGCCGGTGCGGGCCGACCAGTTCGCGCAGCAGCGCGCGTGACGCCCCTTCGGGCGCCGGGAGCCGGTCCTGGTCGAAAGCGTCGTCCTCCCGGCCCTCCCGTGCCTCCCCGGACTCCCGGTTCCCCGCCGGCTCCTCGTCGGCCGACTTCTCGGCGGGCTGCGACTGGGCGACGGAGGTCATCGGGTGCTGCTCCCTTCGAATTGCGGGCGGTCCGGCGCGGCGGGAGTGCTCCCGTCCTGGCCGGACATCAGGCGGCGGTAAGCCGCGGAGGAGGTCAGCAGCTCCTGGTGGGTGCCGACCGCGGTGACGCGGCCCTCCGACAGCAGGGCCACCCGGTCGGCGAGCATCACCGTGGAGGGACGGTGGGCGACCACGAGTGCCGTCGTGGTGGACAGCACCTGGCGCAGCGCCGCCTCGACGAGGGCCTCGGTGTGCACGTCGAGGGCGGACAGGGGGTCGTCCAGCACCAGGAAGCGGGGGCGGCCGACGACCGCGCGGGCCAGCGCGAGCCGTTGCCGCTGACCGCCGGACAGGCTCAGGCCCTGCTCCCCGACCTGGGTGTCCACACCCTGCGGGAGCTTGTGGACGAAGTCGCACTGGGCGATCTCCAGTGCCCGCAGCAGGTCCGCCTCGTCGGCGCCGGGCGCGCCCATCAGCACGTTCTCCCGCACGCTGGCGGAGAACAGGGTGGGCTCCTCGAAGGCCGTCGCGACCAGGGAGCGCAGCGCGGAGCGGGTGAGCAGCGCGGCGTCGGTGCCGTCCAGCGTGACGCGGCCGCCGGTCGGCTCGTACAACCGCGGGATCAGCGAGGTCAGGCTCGTCTTGCCGCTGCCCGTCGCGCCGACCAGCGCCACGGTCTCGCCGCTGCGGATGTGCAGGTCGACCCCGGTGAGCAGGTCGGGGGTGCCCTCGGGGGCGTCGGGGTAGCGGAAGCGCACGGCGCTGAAGCGGATGCCGTCGGCGGGCTGCCCCTCCTCTGCGGTGCCCGTGCCGGTGCCCGTGCCCGTGCCGGTCTCCGGCGGGACCTCGGTGTCCAGGACCTCGAAGACGCGGTCGGCGGCGGTGGCCGCCTCATTGCTGAAGGACAGCAGCCAGCCCAGCGACTCCACCGGCCAGCGCAGCGCGAGCGCCGTGGAGAGGAAGGCGACCAGGGTGCCCGCCGACAGGTCGCCGTCGGCGACCTGCACCACGCCCAGGACCAGCGCCGCGCCGAGCGCGACGTCCGGCAGGCCGACGATGACCATCCACAGGTCGGCCAGCAGCCGGGCCTTGCGCAGCTCGGTGCCGCGCAGTTCGCGCGACTGCCGGTGGAAGGCCTCGGCCTGGCTGCGGTGCCGGCCGAAGGCCTTGATGATGCGGATGCCGAGCACCGACTCCTCGACCAGCGTGGTCAGATCGCCGACCTGGTCCTGGGCGGTGCGGGTGGCCACCTGGTACCGCGCCTCGAAGTACGAGCAGAGGATCACCAGCGGCACGACCGGGCCCAGCAGGATCAGCCCCAGCGACCACTGCTGCACGAACAGGATGGCGAAGCCCGCGACGATCGTGGCGGTGTTGACCGCGAGGAAGACCATCGGGAAGGTCAGGAACATCCGCAGGATCTGCAGGTCGTTCGTGGCCCGGGAGAGCAGCTGGCCCGAGCCCCAGCGGTCGTGGAAGGACACCGGCAGGCGCTGCAGCCGGTGGTACAGGTCGGCCCGCATCGTGGCCTCGAGCCCGGCCATGGGACGCGCCACCAGCCAGCGCCGAACACCGAAGAGCCCGGCCTCCAGGAGACCGAGCAGCAGCACCAGCCCACCCCCGAGCCACACCCCGGACGGGTCGCGGTGGGCGACCGGACCGTCCACGATCCACTTCAGGACCAGCGGGATCAGCAGTGCCAGGCAGGACGCGACCACGGCCACACCCGCGGAACCGAACAGCCGGTGGCTGACCGGCTTCACGTACGGCCACAGGCGCAGCAGTGAGCGCACCGCGGATCGGGAACGTTCGGGCTCGGGTTGGTTGGTCGACTCAGGCATCGTTTCAGAGGGTACGTGCGACCGCCGACAACGCTCACCCGGATTTTCGGCCGAGGTCGCGCACGGCGGGCACCGCCAGCAGCGCCACGCACACCAGCAGGGTCACCGCACCCCCGGCGAGCAGCACCGGGCGCGCGCCGAGGAGGCCCGCCGCCGGCCCCGCCAGGGCCTGGCCGACGGGCAGCATGGCGACCGATCCGGCGACCTCGTACGCATGGATCCGGTTGAGGATCTCGCCGGGCACCTGGGTCTGGACGCTGGTGGCCCACATCACACTCCAGAACGCCCAGGCCGTCCCGGCGACCAGCACCGCCGCCGCGACCGCGGGCACCGGCAGCCCGGCGCCGACCGCCGCCGGGTAGAGCGCGAACCCGAACAGCGCCACGGCCCCGCCCCGCAGCGGCCGGGCCGGCCGCACCCGTATCGCCAGCAGCCCGCCGAGCGCGGTGCCGGCGCCCAGCGCGGAGGAGACCAGGCCGTACGCCTTCGGGCCGTGCTCGGGCAGGATCTCCCCGGCCGCCAGCGGGGTCACCGGGCCCATGACGAGGATCATGAAGCCCATCCAGATGACGATCACCGACCACATCCAGGTGCGGGCCCGGAACTCCCGCCACCCCTCCACCAGGTCGGCCCGGAAACCGGTGCGCGCGCCGGCGTCCCGCGCCTGCCGGGCGGTGCGCCCCGGCAGCCGGAGCAGCAGCAGGCAGACGGCGCTCACGGCGTAGGTGCCGGCGTGCACGGCGAACACCCCGCCCGCGGAGGTGAAGGCCACCAGCACTCCGGCGAGCGCCGGGCCGGCCAGCGCCATCAGCGACTCGGCGGTGCGCACCACCCCGTTCGCCTCCTGGACGTCCCGGGCCACCTGGGGCACCGTGCTGGCCACCCCCGGCTGGAACATGGCGCCCGCCACGCCGTTGACCGCGCCGATCACGCAGATCTGCCAGAGCACGACGTGCCCCGAGAAGAAGAGCCAGGCGGCGAGCGACTGCGTGGCGACCCGCGCCAGATCCGCCCCGATCATCAGGCCGCGGGCGCTGAACCGGTCGGCGAACACCCCGCCGAGGACGACCAGCCCGGCGAAGCAGGCGGTGAAGGAGGCCATGGCGTAGCCGATGTCCCCGGCGCCGTACCCGTGCTGGAGCAGTCCCGCCGACAGGGCGACGGGCAGCATCGAGTCGCCGAGCATGGCGACGCTGCGGGCGGTGAAGTACAGGCTGAACCCCCGTGACCACAAAGGGTCCCGGGGGGCGGCCGGCGCGGCGAGGGCGGAGGCGCACGGCGGCGAGGGCGGAGGTGCGGAGGTCACGGCCGACCAGTGTGGACTGGACCAATCGGCCGAGTCCACACCTTTGCCGCCGCGTCTCGTCCCTCAGACGGCGCGCAGCAGCAGCACCGTCCTGCCCGGCACCGTCAGCGCCCGCCCGCCGCGGTGCCGGGTGCCCGGCGGTTCCGCCTGGTCCTCCCGCGAGGTGTCGAGCAGCAGCTCGTACTCCCGGGCCCACGGGCCGCCCGGCAGCGTGAAGCGGACGGGACGGTGGGAGGCGTGGAAGACGGCCAGGAAGCTGTCGTCGGTCACCGGACGGCCGCGTGCGTCGTGGTGCGGGATGTCGGCGCCCGACAGGTACATCCCGAGCGTGGACGTGGGGCCGTACCAGTCGCCGTCGGTCATCTCCCGGCCCTGCGCGGTGAACCAGGCCAGGTCCCGCAGTCCCCCGGCGGACTGCGGCCGGCCGGAGAAGAAGGCCCGCCGGCGCAGCACGGGGTGCGCCCGGCGCAGTGCGATCAGCCGGGCGGTCAGGTCGCGCAGCGAGGCCCAGGCCGGATCCTCCGGCAGCGACCAGTCCAGCCAGCTGATCTCGTTGTCCTGGCAGTACGCGTTGTTGTTGCCGCCCTGGGTGCGGCCCGTCTCGTCCCCGGCCACCAGCATCGGCACGCCGGTCGACAGCAGCAGCGTCGAGAGCATGTTGCGCAGCTGGCGGCGGCGCAGCTCGCCCACGGCCGGGTCGTCGGTCTCGCCCTCGTGGCCGCAGTTCCAGGCCCGGTTGTCGTTGGTGCCGTCGCGGTTGTCCTCGCCGTTGGCCTCGTTGTGCTTGTGTTCGTAGGTCACCAGGTCACGCAGGGTGAAGCCGTCGTGGGCGGTGATGAAGTTGACCGAGGCGTACGGACGGCGCCCGCCCCACGCGTACAGGTCGCTGGAACCGGACAGCCGGTACCCCAGGTCGCGCACGTCGTGCCGGCTGCCGCGCCAGAAGTCCCGGACGGTGTCGCGGTAGCGGTCGTTCCACTCCGTCCACAGCGGCGGGAAGGCGCCGACCTGGTAGCCGCCGGAGCCGACGTCCCAGGGCTCGGCGATGAGCTTGACCCGGCGCAGCACCGGGTCCTGGGCGATGACGGCGAGGAAGGGGGAGAGCATGTCGACGTCGTGCATCGACCGGGCGAGCGCCGCGGCGAGGTCGAAGCGGAAGCCGTCGACGCCCATCTCGGTCACCCAGTAGCGCAGCGAGTCGGTGATCAGCCGGAGCACCTGGGGCTGGACGACGTGGAGGGTGTTGCCGCAGCCGGTGTAGTCGGCGTAGCGGCGCGCGTCGCCCGCCAGCCGGTAGTAGCCGTGGTTGTCGATGCCGCGCAGGGAGAGGGTGGGCCCGAACTCGCTGCCCTCGGCGGTGTGGTTGTAGACGACGTCGAGGATCACCTCCAGCCCCGCGTCGTGCAGGGCCCGCACCATCCGCTTGAACTCGCCGACCTGCTGTCCGCGGGTGCCGGTGGCGGCGTAGCCGGCGTGCGGGGCGAAGTAGCCGATCGAGTTGTAGCCCCAGTAGTTGCGCAGGCCGCGGCGGAGCAGATGGTCCTCGTGGGCGAACTGGTGCACCGGCAGCAGTTCGACGGCCGTCACGCCGAGGCCGGTGAGGTACTCGATCGCCGCCGGGTGGGCCAGCCCGGCGTAGGTGCCCCTCAGTTCGGGCGGGATGCCGGGGTGGCGCATGGTGAAGCCGCGGACGTGCACCTCGTAGATGACGGAGTCGGCCCAGGGCGTCTTGGGCCGGCGGTCGTCCGTCCAGGGGTCGTCGTCGTCCACCACGACGCCCTTGGGCACGTACGGGGCCGAGTCGCGGTTGTCCCGCACGGTGTCGGCGACCGCCTGCTCCGGCCAGTCGCGGACGTGGGCGTACACCTCGGGGGGCAGCGTGAAGTCGCCGTCGACCGCCCGCGCGTACGGGTCCAGCAGCAGCTTGGCCGGGTTCCAGCGGGCACCGGTCCACGGGTCCCAGCGGCCGCCGACCCGGTAGCCGTAGCGGTGGCCGGGCAGCACGCCGGGCACGAAGCCGTGCCAGATCTCATGGGTCAGTTCGGTCAGCGGGACCCGGGTCTCGGCCCCCTCGTCGTCGAACAGGCACAGCTCCACCGACTCGGCGCCGCCCGCCCACAGGGCGAAGTTGGTGCCCGGGCGTCCGTCGGGGCCGGTGTGGAAGCGTGCCCCCAGCGGCTGCGGGCTGCCCGGCCACACCACGGTGTCCCCGGCCCCGGCGGGCCCGGAGACCGCCGGGGCGGTCTCCGGGCGCGGCAGCGGCACGGCCACAGGGGCGGTCCGGTGGCCGTTCGGGCGCAGCTTTCCGGACCGGCCGACCGATTCGTCCTCGCGCGTCTCCGACACGTGCTCGCCTCCTGCGGCTCGGGGGACGCCGGACCCGGCCGGCGCCGGCCGTGCCCGTGCGCGGCGCGGTGTCCCTCCGCGCGCGCGTCGCGCCCTCCCGCTTTACCTTCCCGTTCACCCCGAGGCGTCACACGCGTGATCGATCGTGGGCATCGCGGACGTTTCCCCGGGGCCGTCCGGTCGTTGACCGAGCGTGACGACTGCGGTGCGGCGCGCTCTGCGCGCGGGGGCGGGGCTTGCCACCGCCATGTGGCTGGCGGGGATGCTGACGGCGTGCGGGCTCGGGTTCGGGCCCGCGGACAGCGGTGCGCCGGCCGACGACACCCCGAAGGTGTCCGAGGCGAGGATCAGGATCACTCCGGTGGACGGTGCGCGTGACGTGGAGGCGGACGACCCCTTCACGGTCGAGGCCGAGGACGGCCGGCTCACCTCCGTGCACGTCGAGGACGGGGACGGCGAGGCGGTCGAGGGCGTGTTCACCGCCGACCGGTCCCGCTGGCACGCGCGGTCGAGGCTGTCGCTCTCGGAGAAGTACACGGTGGACGCCGTCGCCGAGGACACGGGCGGTCGCCGCGCCGCCAAGCACGCGGTGTTCACCACCCTCGTCCCCAAGAACACCCTGATCGGCTACTTCACGCCCGAGGACGGCCAGACCGTCGGCACGGGCATGATCGTCTCCCTGGACTTCAACCGGCCGGTCGCCGACCGCGAGGCCGTCGAGCGTGCCGTCAGCGTCGGTTCCTCACCCGCGGTGGAGATCGCCCCGCACTGGTTCGGCAACCGGCGCCTCGACTTCCGTCCCCGCGAGCGCTGGCGTCCCGGCACGAAGGTGACGCTCTCGCTGCGGCTGCGCGACGTCGAGACCGCCCCCGGCGTCTACGGGGTGCAGTCCAAGGACGTCACCTTCGACATCGGACGGGACCAGACCAGCACCGTGGACGCCGCCGCGCACACCCTGACGGTGCGCCGCGGCGGGCAGGTGACGCGCGTCCTGCCGATCTCGGCGGGCGCCCCGTCCAACCCGACGTACAACGGCTCGATGGTCATCTCCGAGAAGCTCCGGCTGACCCGGATGAACGGGGACACGGTGGGCTTCGGCGGCGAGTACGACATCCCCGACGTCCCGCACGCCATGCGGCTCACCCGCTCCGGCACCTTCGTGCACGGCAGTTACTGGGCGGCACCCGGCACCTTCGGGGCGGCCAACACCAGCCACGGCTGCGTCGGGCTCTTCGACGTGAAGGGCGGCGGCACGGCCACCCCGGCGGGCTGGTTCTTCGCGCACTCGCTCGTCGGCGACCTCATCACCGTCGTCAACTCCCACGACCGGACCGTCTCTCCCGACAACGGTCTCGGCGGCTGGAACATGGCCTGGGAACAGTGGGCGGCAGGCGCCTGAGGCCGGGCCCGGCGACTGGGACGGAACGGTGACAATACCGGGATCCCCAACGCCGGTTCCGTGTGGTTCTCTAAGCGCAGGGTGAGGGGGACTCACACTTGGGCCACGGGGCCACGGGCCGGTTTTGGGGAGAAGACAGTTGAAGGCGATACAGGGCGCGCCGGGCGCGAGGCGGACCACCTTGGCCCTGGCGGTGGGGGCGATGCTGCTCCTGGTCAGTGCGTGCGGGGGCAGCGCCAGCGGCGACAGCAAGGACGGGGACAAGGCCAAGCCGGGGGCCTCGGCCTCGCAGGGCGGCAAGGGCGACACGACCGAGTCGCAGGCCGTCGTCACCATCGCGCCGGAGGACGGCGCCGACGAAGTGGCCACGACGGGGGACCTCAAGGTCACCGCCGGCAAGGGCAAGCTGACCTCGGTCGTGGTGAAGAGCGGCAAGGGTGACCCGGTCGAGGGCAAGATATCCACCGACGGCACCAGCTGGGAGCCGACCGAGACGCTCGGCACCTCCACCAAGTACTCGGTGGACGCGATAGCCAAGGACGGCGCCGGCCGTGAGTCGGCCAAGCACGCGAGCTTCACCACGGTCACCCCGAAGGACACCTTCATCGGCTTCTTCACCCCCGAGGACGGCCAGACGGTCGGCGTCGGCATGCCGGTCTCGCTCAAGTTCAACCGGGCGATCACCGACAAGAAGGCGGTCCAGGACGCGATCAAGGTGACCGCGAACCCCTCCGTGCCCGTCGTCGGCCACTGGTACGGCGACCAGCGCGTCGACTTCCGTCCCGAGAAGTACTGGGCCAAGGGCACCAAGATCACCCTGTCCCTGCGGCTGAACGGCGTCGAGGCGGCGAAGGGCGTCTACGGCACCCAGTCCAAGGACGTGCACTACACCATCGGCCGCAGCCAGGTGAGCATCGTGGACGCCGCGAAGCACACGATGAAGGTCTACCGCGACGGCAAGCTGACGAAGACCATACCGATCACCTCGGGTGGGCCCGGCACGACGACCTACAACGGCAAGATGGTCATCACCGAGCGGTACAAGGTGACCCGCATGAACGGCGACACCGTGGGCTTCGGCGGCGAGTACGACATCAAGGACGTGCCGAACGCCCAGCGGCTGACCACCTCGGGCACCTTCATCCACGGCAACTACTGGGCGTCGCCCGGCACGTTCGGCAACTCCAACGTCAGCCACGGCTGTGTGGGCCTGCGGGACGTGCGCGGCGGCAACGGCAACACCCCGTCGTCGTGGTTCTACAACAACTCGATGATCGGCGACGTCGTGGAGGTCAAGAACTCCCACGACAAGACCGTGCAGTGGTGGAACGGGCTCAACGGCTGGAACCTGCCGTGGAGCCAGTGGACCCCCGCCTCCTGACGCGCCCCGTGAGGCACGTCGCAGCGTAAACGGGCGTTCACGGATACCCTCGTCGGCCATGACAGTTAATCTCGAGGTCGACGAGGGTGTCGGCACCATCCGCCTGGACCGCCCTCCGATGAACGCCCTGGACATCGCGACCCAGGACCGGCTCCGCGAGGTCGCGGAGGAGGCGTCCGGGCGCGAGGACGTGAGGGCCGTCGTGATCTGGGGCGGCGAGAAGGTGTTCGCGGCGGGCGCGGACATCAAGGAGATGCAGGTCATGGACTACGAGGCCATGGCCGTGCGGGCCCGCGCACTGCAGGACTCCTTCACGGCGGTCGCCCGGATCCCCAAGCCGGTGGTGGCCGCCGTGACCGGTTACGCCCTCGGCGGCGGCTGTGAACTCGCGCTCTGCGCCGACATCAGGATCGCCGCGGACGACGCCAAGCTCGGCCAGCCGGAGATCCTGCTCGGCCTCATTCCCGGCGCGGGCGGCACTCAGCGACTGTCGCGCCTGGTGGGCCCCGCCAAGGCGAAGGACCTCATCTTCACCGGCCGCATGGTCAAGGCCGACGAGGCCCTGACCATCGGCCTGGTGGACAAGGTGGTCCCGGCCGGGGAGGTGTACGCGCAGGCACGCGCCTGGGCCGAGCGCCTGGCCCGCGGGCCGGCGCTGGCGCTGCGCGCGGCCAAGGAGGCGGTGGACGCCGGCCTGGAGACCGATCTGGAGACCGGCCTCACCATCGAACGCAACCTGTTCGCTGGGCTGTTCGCCACCGAGGACCGTACGACCGGCATGCGCAGCTTCGTCGAGGACGGTCCGGGCAAGGCGAAGTTCCGCTAGGACCAACCCGGTTGAGTGACAGTCGGCACCCGACGGGTCGCCTTAAGCCGACCTTAAGAGGACCTTAAGGCGGCCCGCGCCGATTTCGCCGTCCTTTCGTCTCGGACGAGCTCTTCGTGCAGGTGAGAGGGGCTGTGTGAGATCCATCATTGCCTTTGACATATGCCAGTACGGCAACTCGGAATGACGCGTTCCGCCCCGTCAATTCCCCCGATCCGCCCCGAACCGCCGTTGCGTACGGCCATCATGAGAGCATGGCGGGGCAGCAGGGAGCATCTGAGCAGCCGCAGCGGGTAACGGCACCGGCGGCGGGGTGGCCGCCCACGGCGGTCGACGATCTGGCGGCGACGTCCCTCGATCTGTTGGGGAATCCCTCCGTGGACGAGGTGCGGCTCTCCTCGCGCCCGGAGTCCGCGGCCACGGCCCGACGGCTCGCCCGGTCGGTGCTGCGGCTCTGGGGCCTTCCCCACTTCGACGACGTCGTCGAGTTACTCGTCTCCGAACTCGTGGGCAATGCCGTGCGTCACACGGGGGCCCGCACCTTCGGTCTGCGCATGCTGCGCCGCCGCGGCTGGATCCGGGTGGAGGTGCGCGACCCGTCCCGGGCGCTGCCCTGCCTGATGCCGGTGCGCGAGATGGACGTGAGCGGGCGGGGGCTCTTCCTGATCGACAAGCTCGCCGACCGCTGGGGCGTGGACCTGCTGCCGCGCGGCAAGACCACCTGGTTTGAAATGCGGGTCATGGACCGCTGAACGGCAAATGAACAGTTGACCTGCGTTTGCAAGGTCAGTGTCCCACCTCACTCCTACATCGTGAGGTTTCGGCGGCGATGTCTCGTATAGTTATGGAGTAACGACCCCCCATGACCCGGGCTCGGTCGTCCCATGGCGTCGTGGATCACACCCCCTGGCTCCACGACGAATCGAGAGGCCCCAGCAGCGTCGCACAACGATGCGCAGGGGCCTCTTTCGTCTTCCGGCGGGACACGCCGACAAGGGTGAGTATTCCGGCGACCGGGCTATACCGGGGTGATCGTGGGCATATGATCGCACTGCGCACACTGCGCCGGCTCTGCGCCGCCGCCCTTTCCCTGGGGGTGCTCGCACTCCCCGTCTGCACGGCCGCCGCGGCCGTCGTCCCGGGTCTTCCACGCGACCCGGCCGTCCCCGAATGGTGCCCCGTCGTTCCCGACCGGCTCTACGCCGCCGCGGACACCAGCGTCGACCTCGACCGGATCAGGCCGGACGAGCCGGCCTGGCGCTCCAACTGCAACGCCCTCTTCCGCGGCGACGACCGCCCGCCGGAGGCCGTCTTCAAGGACGGCCTGCGTCCCGAGGACGTGGGCGACGGCGAGTACGACCTCCAGGCCTACGCCCGGCGGGAGCAGCCCTCGCCGTTCGTGACCACCACCTACGACCGCGAGTTCCTCAAGCAGCAGACGACCGCCTACCACTACTACATCGACGCCCCCGGGGGCATCGAGCTCGACGAGACCCTCGGGACCCGGGAGCTGCGCTCGGCCCGCACGGGCGTGGTCTTCCCCGGGGGCATCGCCCGGCAGTTCATCGTGAAGGCCTGCCCGGTGGACAAGGCCACCAAGGCCGAGGTCACGGCACGGTGCGTGCCCAACCCCGCGTACTCGCCGTGGCGCGGCTGGCCCGCCCCCGAATGGACGGGAGTGAAGGAGCCCGTCGCCCCGTCCGCCGCCCAGCCGGGCAAGCCACCGGCCGTCCGGCCCTCCGTCCCGCCGGCCGCCCCGCAGGGCACACCACCGGCCGCCAGGCCCTCCACCCGGCCCTCCGTCCCGCCGGCCGCCCCGCAGGGCACACCACCGGCAGCCCGGCCCTCCGCGCCTCCGGCGGTCCAGCAGGGCAAGCCACCGGCCGGACGTCCGGCTGCCCCGCCGGCTGCCCCGCCGGCCGTCCAGCAGGGCACGCCGCCCGCCGCACAGCCGGGCGCGCCCCGGTCCTCGGTGGAGGCCGGGGACGGCCCGGTGGGCTGACGGCGCCCTGCTCGTCGTGCGGGTGCGGTGACCGGCCCCGGCCGGTCACCGCACCCGGGGCGGGGCGCCGGCGAACACGAACGGCGGCCACCAGCGCTCCCATGAGCGTGGCGGCCGCCGTCATCCGGTCGACCGTCCCGCGGTGCCGCCCGCGGGGCGACGGTCAGCGCAGGCGCAGCACCGCGGTGAGCACCTCTTCCAGCGTCGCCGCGGGGTCCTCCACGGTGTCACGGCTCCGCCAGGCGACGAAACCGTCGGGGCGGACCAGGATCGCGCCGCTCGGCGTCATGCCGTGCACCGCCGTCCAGTCCGTGCCCGCCTCGGGCACCAGGTCGGCCTGGGTGGACTCGCCGAGCCGGTAGGCCTCCAGCGGTACCCCGAGGCGCTCCGCGACCGCGCGGGCCGCGTCGTGCCAGGCCGTGCCCTTCGGACCGTCGCCGGTGAGCAGCACCATGGAGCGCTCGTACAGGTCCAGCGTGGAGCGGCGCTCGCCGTCCCGGGTGGTCACCCACACATGCGGGGAACGGCCGCCGGGTTCGGCGACCGGGCGGAAGTCCTCGGGCACGACCGGGCGCCCCGGGTCCGCGCCGAGGAACGCGCCCTCGGGGTAGCGGTAGCCCAGCGCGACCACCAGGACGCCCTTCTGGGGTCCGCCGCCGGCCGGCGGCGCGTAACCGGGGTGGGCGTGCTCGGCGGAACGGGCCGACGCCCGCTCGCTGGTGGCCACGGCGACCGGGCGGCGCTCGGCCTCGTACGTCTCCAGCAGCTCCGGCCCGGCCCAGCCGCCGGTGACCGCGGCGAGTTTCCACGCCAGGTTGTGGGCGTCCTGGATACCGGTGTTGGAGCCGAACGCCCCGGTGGGGGACATCTCGTGGCACGAGTCGCCGGCCATCAGCACCCGCCCGCGCCCGTAGGAGTCGGCGACCCGCTCCGCGGCCCGCCAGGGCGCCCGGCCGGTGATCTCGATCTCCAGGTCCGGCACACCCACCGCGGTACGGATGTGGGCGGCCAGCCGCTGGTCGGTGAAGTCCTCCGTCGTCTCTCCCCGCTCGGGGTGCCAGGGCGCGTGGAAGACCCAGTTCTCCTGGTTGTCGACGGGCAGCAGCACACCGTCGGCGTCCGGATTGGTCAGGTAGCAGGCGATGAAGTAGCGGTCGCCCACCGCGTCGGCCAGCCGCTTGGCGCGGAAGGTCGCGCTGATGTTGGCGAACAGGTCGCCGCGGCCGGTGTGGCCGATGCCCAGGGCGCTGCGCACCGGGCTGCGCGGGCCGTCGGCCGCGACCAGGTAGTCGGTCCTGAGGGTGCTGCGCTCGCCGGTCTCGCGGTCCATCAGCTCGCAGGTGACACCGTCGTCGTCCTGGGTGAACGAGACCAGCTCGGTGCTGAAGCGCAGGTCGCCGCCGAGCGTGCGGGCGTAGTCCAGGAGCACCGGCTCCAGGTCGTTCTGGCTGCACAGGCACCAGCCGCTGGGGCTGATGCCGGACAGCCGGCCGCCCGGGTCGATCTCCCGGAACAGCCACTCCGCGTTGTCCGAGGTCAGCGACTCGGCCTGCAGGATGCCGTGGTTGTCGGCGAGTACGGAGGCGGCCCGCCGGATCAGCGGCTCGGCCCCCGCCGTGCGGAACAGCTCCATGGTCCGCAGGTTGTTGCCGCGGCCACGGGGGTGGATGGAGGTACCCGGGTGCTTCTCGACGAGGACGTGCCGGACGCCGAGTCGGCCCAGGAAAACCGAGCTGGAGAGCCCGACGAGGGAGCCCCCCACGATGAGGACCGGAACCCGGTCTTCGGCCTGTGGAGTCATAGCTCCCTTGATGCCCGATTACCGGGGGTATTTTCGCCCGTCACCCAATTGGATCACATATCTCGCACCGGTTGGGCCACCACAGCACGATCGTTGGACGACGGACCTCGGGGGTTGCTAGCTCTCGGAAGAGGTGGAATATGCCGGCCCAGGCCGAAAAGGTCTCGCAGTCCGCGCTCGATGGCAATCGCCTGCGCGTCGTCCTCATGCTTGAAGTCGAGGACGGCGCCGAGCAGCGGTTTCTTGATGCGTATGACCAGATGTGCCGCCACGTGGCTGCCGTGCCAGGACACGTCAGCGACCAGTTGTGCCAGTCGATCGAAAATCCCTCGCAATGGCTGATCACCAGTGAGTGGGAGAGTGCGCTGCACTTCCTCGCCTGGGTGGACAGCCCGACCCATCTGGAGATGGTGCAGCCGATGCACGGCTGCGTGAAGGACACCCGCTCGCTCCGCTTCGGGGTGCTGCGGGAGACCCGTACCTCCTACGAGTCCGGTCGCATGCAGACCGTGCCGCGGGTCGGGGACGGGATCATCCGCCACGCCATCACCTTCACCGTGAAGCCCGGCAGCGAACAGAAGGTGGCGGACATCCTGTCCGGCTACACCTCGCCGCAGGCCGTGGTCGACGAGAACACGCGGCTGTGCCGCACCTCGCTGTTCATGCACGGCAACCGTGTCGTGCGCGCCGTGGAGGTGGAGGGAGACCTGGCCAGGGCACTGCGTCACGTCGCCCGCCAGCCCGAGGTGCGGGCGGTCGAGGAAGCCATCAACCCCTATCTGGAGGTGGACCGGGACCTCAACGACCCGGGTTCGGCACGGGAGTTCTTCGCCCGCGCCGCGCTCCCGGCCGTGCACCACGTCGCCAGGGGCGCCGACCGGCCGGAATCCCTGAGCCGGCACGCCCTGATCTACCCGGCCAAGGCGGGCTCCGGCCCGGCCGTCGCCAAGATGCTCGCGCAGCAGGACGAGGAGGCCGTGGACGTCCCGAAGGGGCCGCTCGCGCGCAGCACCGTCTACCTCCGCGAGGACATCGTGGTGCGACTGGTGGACCTGCGGGTCCCGGTGGAGGAGGTTCCGCTCGTCGCCGTGGGCGCCGCCGGCAAGCACAAGGCCGGCGTGCTCGCCAGGCTGCTCGACCTCGGTCCCGACTGGGACCTCGCGGACGAGCAGGGCATGAAGCGGTTCCTCGTCGAGTGCGACATGCGCATGGTCACCGACCGCAGCGCGGCCACGTCCTGACCCGTCCGAGCGATTGGCAGCCGGCAGGTACCGGCCGGCCCGGGGTGCGCCCCGGGCCGGCCCCCGCCGGAGGAGGCAAGCATGGATGATCTTCTGACCGACGAACGGAACGTTCCGTTCACGCCGACCATCGTGAACCTGGGGGACACCCCGCACAACCGCCGCCGCGGCGGCGACCTGCGGGCGATGCTCACCCCGACCACGTGCGGCGCCACCAGCGGCTTCATGGGCGTGGCGCTCGTGGACCCCGGTGACCGGATCGGCGAGCACTACCACCCGTACTCCGAGGAGTTCGTGTACGTGGTCTGCGGTGCGCTGGAGGTGGACCTCGACGGCGAGCCCCACGTGCTCCGCCCGGAGCAGGGCCTGATGATCCCGCCGTACGTCCGCCACCGCTTCCGCAACGTGGGCGACACCGAGGCCCGGCTCGTCTTCCACCTCGGTCCGCTCGCTCCGCGCCCGGAGCTGGGACACGTCGACACCGAGGTCACCGAGCAGACCGAGGACGCGGCGTCATGACCCGCCGGGTGGCGGTCACCGGGGCCGGTGTCGTCGCCCCCGGCGGTGTCGGGGTCCCCGCTTTCTGGGAACTGCTCACCGCCGGCCGGACGGCGACCCGCGGGATCACGCTCTTCGACCCGACGGGCTTCCGGTCCCGCATCGCCGCTGAGGTCGACTTCGACGCGGCGGCCTGCGGGCTGACCCCGCGGGACGTGGAACGCGCCGACCGGTACGTCCAGTTCGCGCTCGTCGCGGCCGCCGAGGCGATCCACGACGCCGGGCTGGAACTGGACGAGGAGGACCCCTGGCGGGTCGGGGTCTCCCTCGGCACCGCTGTCGGAGGCACCACCCGGCTGGAACACGACTACATACGCGTCAGCGAACGCGGCGCCCGCTGGGACGTCGACCACCGCAAGGCGGGTGCGCATCTGCACCGGGCGTTCGCGCCCAGCGCGCTGGCCTCGGAAATAGCCGAACGGCACGGCGCCCGCGGCCCCGTGCAGACCGTCTCCACGGGCTGCACCTCCGGCCTCGACGCCGTGGGCTACGCGTTCCAGACCATCGAGGAGGGACGCGCCGACATCGTCATCGCCGGTGCTTCCGACTCCCCGATCTCACCCATCACGGTCGCCTGCTTCGACGCCATCAAGGCCACCTCCCCCAACAACGACGACCCGGCCCACGCATCCCGGCCCTTCGACGCCCGCCGAGACGGCTTCGTGATGGGTGAGGGCGGCGCGGTGCTCATCCTGGAGGAACTGGAGCACGCCAAGGCGCGCGGGGCCCGGATCTACTGCGAGATCGGTGGCTACGCCACGTACGGCAACGCCTACCACATGACCGGGCTCACCACCGACGGCCTGGAGATGTCCGAGGCCATCGACCAGGCCCTGGACCACGCCAGGATCGACCCGGCCGGCGTCGACTACGTCAACGCGCACGGCTCGGGCACCAAGCAGAACGACCGTCACGAGACCGCGGCGGTCAAGCGCTCGCTGGGCGCACACGCCTACTCCACGCCCATGAGCTCCATCAAGTCCATGGTCGGCCACTCCCTGGGTGCGATCGGCGCCATCGAACTCGCCGCCTGCACCCTGGCCCTCGCCCACGGCGTGGTACCGCCGACCGCCAACTACGAGACCCCGGACCCCGAGTGCGACCTGGACTACGTCCCGCGCACCGCCCGTGAGCTGAAGCTGCGCACCGTGCTGTCCGTCGGCAGCGGGTTCGGCGGCTTCCAGTCCGCGGTGGTCCTCAACCGACCGGAGGGGAGCCAGCGATGAACACGCAAGCGGTGGTCACCGGCATCGGCGTCGTCGCACCGAACGGAATCGGAGGCGACGCCTTCTGGAAGGCGACCAGGGAAGGCGTCGCCGTCCTCGACGCGGTCACCCGCGAGGGCTGCCAGGACCTGCCGCTTCGCGTCGCGGGAGAGGTCCGCGGCTTTGACGTGTCAGAGGTCGTCGAGGACCGCTACACGGTGCAGACCGACCGGTTCACCCACTTCGCGATGGCGGCCGCCGACCAGGCACTCGCCGACTCGGGACTGCGTTTCGACGAGGAGGCCCCCTTCGACATCGGAGTGGTGACCGCGGCCTGCTCCGGCGGCGGCGAGTTCGGCCAGCGCGAACTGCAGCACCTGTGGGGCAAGGGGCCGCGCTTCGTCGGCCCGTACCAGTCCATCGCGTGGTTCTACGCCGCCAGCACCGGACAGATCTCGATCCGCGGCGGCTTCAAGGGCCCCTGCGGCGTGGTCGCCAGCGACGAGGCCGGCGGTCTCGACGCCGTCGCCCACGCCTGCCGCAACATCACCCGCGGCACCGGCACCCGGGCCGTCGTCGTCGGCGCCGCCGAGGCGCCGCTGGCGCCGTACTCGGGTGTCTGCCAGCTCGGATACGAAGAACTCAGCCTGGAGGAGGACCCCGAACGGGCCTATCTGCCCTTCACCCGGCACGCCCGCGGCTTCGCCCCCGCCGAGGGCGGTGCGATGCTCGTGGTCGAGGACCCCCGGCACGCCGCCGGCCGCGGGGCCGAGGTGCAGGCCGTCATCGCGGGGCACGGCGCCACCTTCACCGGGGCCTCGCGCTGGGCGGAGTCCCGTCAGGGACTGGGCCGCGCCATCCGCGACGCCCTCGCGGAGGCCGGGTGCGCACCCGGGGACATCGATGTCGTCTTCGCGGACGCGCTCGGCACCCCGGAGGCGGACCGCGCCGAGGCGGGGGCACTGGCCGACGTGTTCGGCAAGCGCGCCGCGAAGATCCCCGTGACCGCCCCCAAGACCGGCACCGGCCGCGCCTACTGCGGCGCCCCGGTGCTTGATGTGGCCGCCGCCGTGTTCGCCCTGCGGCACGCAGTCGTGCCCCCCACCCCCAACATCACCGACACCTGCCACGACCTCGACCTGGTCACCGGCCGGCCCCGGCCGGCGGAACTGCGGACCGCGCTGGTGCTCAGCCGCGGCCTGATGGGTTCCAACTCGGCCCTGGTCGTACGGGCGTAGCGCAGGCGCTGTGAAGGAGAGCTCTTCCATGAGCAAGGAACTGACCTACGGCGAACTCGCCGCCCTGATGAAGTCCAGTGCCGGCATCACCGTCGAGGCGGGCCTCCTCGTCGGCCACCCGGAGACCCCTTTCGCAGAGTACGGCCTGGACTCGCTCGGCCTGCTCGGCATCGTCGGCGCCCTGGAGAACGACCGGGGCATCCCGATCGCCGGCGACGCCGACTCGTGCAAGACCCCCGGCGCCTTCATGGACGTCGTCAACACCTCACTCAAGGCAGGAGTCTGACCCATGCCCGGCCACACCGAGAACGAGATCACCATCCCCGCCCCCATGGACGTCGTCTGGGACGTCACCAACGACGTGGAGGGCTGGCCGGACCTGTTCAGCGAGTACGCCTCCGTCGACATCGTCGAGCGCGAGGGCGACCGGGTCGTCTTCCGGCTCACCATGCACCCCGACGAGCACGGCCAGGTCTGGAGCTGGGTCTCCGAGCGGACCGCCGACCGTGCCACCCGCACGGTGCGCGCGCACCGGGTCGAGACCGGCCCGTTCCAGTACATGGACATCCACTGGAAGTACGAGGAGGTCCCCGGCGGCACCCGGATGCGCTGGACCCAGGACTTCGCCATGAAGCCCGGCGCCCCCCTCGACGACGAGGCGATGACCGACCGGATCAACGACAACTCCAAGATCCAGCTGGAGCTGATCCGCGAGCGGATCATGCAGCGCCACGGCGGCGGCGCGGCATGAACCGCTACCGCAGCCTGATCGTGGCCAGGATGAAGCCCGGCGTCGAGGAGCAGGTGGCGCAGGTCTTCGCCGAGTCGGACAAGGGCGAACTGCCCGGCCTGATCGGGGTCACCGGGCGCAGCCTGTTCCAGTTCGGCGACGTCTACCTGCACCTGGTCGAGGCCGACCGGCCGCCCGGCCCCGAGGTCGGCAGGTACAAGGACCACCCGGCGTTCCGGGACATCAGCGAGCAGCTGTCGTCCTTCATCTCCGCGTACGACCCCGAGACCTGGCGCGAGCCCAAGGACGCCATGGCCCGGGAGTTCTACCGCTGGGAGCGCAGTGGCTGACAAGGCCACCGCCGAGCCGGACTGGGTGCGCTGCGAGCGCTGTGCCGCGCTCGTCTACGGCAAGCGCTACACCCGTACGCTGCGCGTCTGCCCCGAGTGCGGCGCGCACGGCCGGCTCACCGCCCGGCAGCGGCTCGACCTGCTGCTGGACGCCGGCTCCTGCAGGCCGCTCGCCGCGGAGCGCGGCGAGCGGCCCGCGGAGCAGGACCCGCTGGGCTTCACCGACACCCGCCCGTACGCCGAACGGCTGCGCGAGGCCCGGGCGGAGACCGGGATGGACGAGGCCGTCGTCTGCGTGGCCGGCACCGTCGAGGGGCAGCCGGTCGTGGTCGCCGCGATGGACTTCCGCTTCCTCGGCGGCAGCCTCGGTCTGGGGGTCGGTACGCAGATCACCCGGGCCGCCCGGACGAGTCTGCGACGGCGCGTCCCCCTGCTGCTGGTGACCGCCTCCGGCGGCGCCCGTATGCAGGAGGGCGCCCTCTCACTGATGCAGATGGCCAGGACCGCCCAGGCGCTCGCCGAGCTCGACGAGGCGGGCGTCCTCGTGGTGTCCCTGGTCACCGACCCCACCTACGGCGGCGTCGCCGCGTCCTACGCCACCCTCGCCGACGTCATCATCGCCGAGCCCGGCGCCCGGCTGGGCTTCGCCGGACCGCGCGTCATCCAGCAGACCACCGGCCAGCGGCTGCCCGAGGGCTTCCAGACCGCGGAGTTCCTCCTCTCGCGCGGCCTCATCGACGACGTCGTCCCGCGTGCCGCGCTCCGTCCGACGCTGGCCCGGCTGCTGCGGCTGCGCTCCGGGGAGGGGCTCGCGCGGCCGGGTGGGCGCCGTCCCGTCGAGCCGCCGCGGCCGGCGACCGTGCCGCGCGGGCCCGCCGTACGGGTCGTCCGCACGGCGGACGAGCTGCCGGAGCGGGACGCCTGGGAGGCGGTGCGCCTGGCCCGGCACCCGATGCGGCCCACGGCCGCCGACTACGCGACCCATCTGCTGCAGGACTTCCACGAGCTGCACGGCGACCGGCTGGCCGCCGACTGCCCGGCCGTCATCGGCGGGCCGGGTCTGCTGCACGGCAGCCCCGTCATGCTGATCGGCCATCACAAGGGCGGCCCGGGGCTGGAGGAGCGCCGGCGGCGGCACTTCGGCATGGCCACCCCGGCCGGCTACCGCAAGGCGGCACGCCTGATGCGGACCGCCGCCAAGCTGGGCATCCCGGTGGTGACCCTCATCGACACCCCGGGCGCCAACCCGGGTCCCGACGCGGAGAGCGGCGGCCAGGCCCTCGCCATCGCGGAGAACCTGCGGTTGATGGCCCGGCTTCCCGTACCGGTCGTCGCCGTGATCACCGGCGAGGGCGGCAGCGGCGGGGCACTGGCCTTCGCCGTCGCCGACCGGGTCCTGGTCAGCGCCAACGGCATCTACTCCGTGATCAGCCCCGAGGGCTGCGCCGCGATCCTGTGGAAGGACCCCGGCGCCGCCCCCGCCGCGGCGGCCGCCCTGCGGCTGCACGCCCGCGATCTGCTCCGGCTGGGCATCGTCGACGGCGTGGTCCCCGAGCCGCCCGACGGCGCCCACGGGGACCACGCCCACGCGGCCGCCCTCGTCGGCGGCGCGCTCTCGGCCGCCCTGGACGAACTGCGTCCCTGGGGCCCCGACCGGCTGCTGGCCGAGCGCCGCGACCGGTTCCACCGTTTCGGCCGACTGGAGGAGGAGGCAGCACCGTGACACTCCACGGCGACGACAGGACGGCCCGCCCCCCTGGCGCGGGCAAGGCCCTCAACGGAACGTCCCCCGGCGGTGCGCCGGCCGGGCTCCCGGCGCTGGAGGCGGTCTGCCGCAGCGCCACCGAGCTGGCCCGCTCCATGCCCACCCCGCCGCGGCGGATCAGGCTGCGGCACGGGCAGACGGCGGTCGAGATCGAATGGCCGCAGGCGCGGGAACAGCACCCGGCGGACACCACCGGGCCCGCCTCTGCACCGGCACCCGCGCCCGCCGCCGGAGGACCGAGTCAGGGCGCACCGGAGGCGCAAAGGGCGCACGGAGCGCACGATTCCACCTCACTTCACTACGTCTGCGCCCCCACGGTGGGCACCTTCTACCACGCCCCGGAGCCGGGCGAGCGCCCCTGCGTCTGCGTCGGCGACCTCGTCCGCCCCGGCCAGCCCGTGGGCGTCCTGGAGGTCATGAAGATGATGAGCGTCGTCGAGGCGGACGTGGCCGGCCGGGTCGTGGAGGTCGTCGTCCCGGACGGGCAGCCCGTCGAGTTCCAGCAGCCGTTGATCGCACTGGAGCCGATACCGGTGGGGGAGTGAGGGACCGTGTTCTCCACCGTCCTGGTCGCCAACCGTGGCGAGATCGCGCTGCGGGTCGCGCGCGCCTGCCGTGAACTCGGCATCCGGACCGTCGCGGTGTACTCCACCGCCGACCGCGACTCGGCCGTCGTCCGCTTCGCCGACGAGGCCGTGCACATCGGACCGCCCCCGGCGAGGGCGAGCTACCTCAACATCCCCGCCGTCGTCGAGGCCGCCCGCCGCACCGGCGCGCAGGCCGTCCACCCCGGTTACGGCTTCCTGTCCGAGGACCCCGACTTCGCCGAGGTCTGCGAGGCCAACGGCCTCACCTTCATCGGGCCCTCCCCGGACGTGCTCTCCCGGCTGGGCGACAAGGCCGCCTGCCGCGCGCTGATGGCCGAGGCCGGACTGCCCGTGCTGCCCGGCAGCACGGGTCCGCTGGCCGGGGCCGCGGACGCGAAGGAGGCGGCGCAGCAGACCGGTTACCCGGTGATCCTCAAGGCCGTCGCGGGCGGCGGGGGGCGCGGCATGGCGGTGGTCACCGATCCGGACCGGCTGCTCGACAGCTACCGGCGCACCGCGGCGCACGCCCGGTCCGTCTTCGGCGACGACCGGCTCTACCTGGAGCGGTACGTCGAGCGGGCCCGCCATGTGGAGGTGCAGGTGCTCTGCGACCGGCACGGCGCCGTCGTCCACCTCGGCGAGCGCGACTGCTCGGTGCAGCGGCACCACCAGAAACTGGTCGAGGAGACCCCCGCCCCCGACCTGCCGGCCCGGCTGAGGTCGGCGATGTGCGAGGCGGCCGTCCGCGGCGCCCGGGCGGTCGGCTACACGGGCGTGGGCACCTTCGAGTTCGTGCTCACCCCCGAACGCGACTTCCACCTGATGGAGGTCAACTGCCGGCTCCAGGTGGAGCACCCTGTCACCGAGATGGTCACCGGGATCGACCTGGTCCGGGAGCAGATCCTGGTCGCCGCCGGTCATCCGCTGACCCTGCGCCAGGAGGACGTCGTGCACCGCGGGGTCGCCGTGGAGTGCCGCGTCAACGCCGAGGACCCCTCACGCGACTTCGCCCCGACCCCGGGCGTGCTCACCGAGTTCGAGGCCCCCGGCGGCCCCTTCGTACGGGTGGACACCCACGCCTTCCCCGGCTGGCGGATCGGGCCCGACTACGACTCGCTGCTCGCCAAGGCCGTCGTCTGGGCCCCGGACCGGGAGCGGGCGCTGGCCCGGATGGACCGCGTCCTGGAGGAACTGCGGGTGCGCGGCGAGGGCGTGTGCACCACGGCCGGCTTCCTGCGGAAGGTGCTGGCCCGCCCGGAGTTCCGGGCGGGCCGGCACACCACCGGTCTGGTGGGGGAGATGACCGGCTAGCCGGTCACCGCCCCCCGCCGACGGTGCTGTGCAGGGCGTGCAGGTAGGCGTTGACCGGGGTCACCTCGCCGACCTGCAGCCCGGCCTCCGTCATCAGCTTCACCATGCTGTCCCGCGTGTGCTTCTGGCCGCCGACGTTCAGCAGCAGGAGCAGGTCCATGGCGGTGGTGAAGCGCATGGACGGCGTGTCGTCGATGAGGTTCTCGATGACGATCACCTTCGTGCCGGCGCCGCCCGCCGCGACGACGTTGCGCAACGTGCGCCGTGTGCTGTCGTCGTCCCACTCCAGGATGTTCTTGATGATGTACATGTCGGCGGTCACCGGGATGTCCACCCGGCAGTCCCCGGGCACCAGCCGGGCCCGCGCGGCGAGCGGACCGCCCTCGCGCAGCCGCGGGTCGGCGCCGGCCACGACCTTCGGCAGGTCCAGCAGCGTGCCCTGGAGCTCGGGGTGCTTCTCCAGCAGCGCGGCCAGCACGTGTCCCTGGCCGCCGCCGATGTCGGCGACCGAGCCGACACCGGACAGGTCGAGCAGCGCGGCGATGTCCTCGGCGGACTGCCGGCTGGAGGCGGTCATGGCGCGGTCGAAGACGCGGGCGCTCTCGCGGGCGTCGTCGTGGAGGTACTCGAAGAACTCCTTTCCGAAGACCTCCGGGAAGATGTTGCGGCCGCCGCGCACCGCCTCGTCCAGCCGCGGCCAGACCTCCCACGTCCACGGCTCGGTGCACCACAGCGCGATGTAGTGCAGGGTGTTCGGGCTGTCCTTGCGGAGCATCCGCGACATCTCGGTGTGGGCGAAGCGGCCGTCGGCCTGCTCCTCGAAGATCCCGTACGAGGCCAGGGCGAGCAGCAGCCGGCGCAGCTGGCGCGGCGCGGTGCCGACCATGGCGGCGAGCTCGTCGACGGGCGACGGGTCCTTGCCGAGAGCGTCCGGCACGCCGAGCCTGACCGCGGCCCGTACTGCGGCGGCACAGGCGGCGCCGAAGACGAGCTCGCGCAGCCGCATCGCCGGCGGAGTGGCGGCCTCGGCGCGCGCCGCGTTCGCGGTGCCGTCCGCGCTGGTGGTTTCTGTCAAGGTCATTCCTCGCACAACCCCTTCGGTTCGGAGACGCGGCACGTGTTGTCACGGAGGACATTCGCGGTGCCCCGGTCACGGTCGGCCAGATCGGCCGGGCTGTTGCCCAGGGTCGTGTTGCCCCGGACGGTGTTGCCGGTGTCGGGGGCGCCCACCACACTGCGGAAGAGCACGATCCCGCCGGACATCGGTGAGGTGCCGTGGTTGTCCACGACCCGGTTGCGGACCACCAGGGTCCGCTCCGCCCCCGTCAGCACGATCCCGGCACCCTGGATGAACGGGAGCCGGGCGTTGGGCGGGCAGTACTTGTTGTTCGCCGCCACGAGGTTGTCGGAGACGGTCAGGCCCCCGGCCCGCGGGACGCCCTCGTCGCCGACGACGAAGACGCCGCCGCAGTTGGCGGTGATGTGGTTGTCCACGACCCCCAGGTTGCGCACCCGGCGCAGCACGACCCCGATCCGGTTGCCCGTCAGCTCGTTGCCGCTGACGCGGGTGCGCCGGGTGTCCAGCGCACCGCCCTCGGCGTCGGCGGTGTTGGCCAGGAAGATCCCCGACTCGCCGTTCTGCCGGGAGACGTTGTCGCGCAGGAGGGTGCGCACCGAGTGCTGGACACCGATGCCCTGGTGCCCGTTGTGCTCGGCGGTCACGTCACTGACCTCCAGACCGTCGGTCCAGGAGGCGTCGACGCCGTTCTTGCGGAAGCCGGAGACCGAGAGCGACAGCAGCCGGACGCCGTCCAGGCCGCTCTGCTCCGTTCCGGTGACGCACAGCCCGTGGCCCGCCTGGGCGCAGGCGTTCCCGTCGGGCCTCGCGTCCGGGGTGAGGACGGTGTCGGCGCCGTGGCCGACCAGCGTGAGCCGGGGCTTGGTCACGTTGACGCTGCCCGGGTAGGTCCCGGGGAGGATCTTGATGACGTCGCCCGGCCGGGCCCGGTCCACCGCTGCCTGGACGGACTCCCCGGGCCGGACGACGAGCGCGCCCGGCGACGCCGCCTCGGCCCGGGGAAAGGCGCACAGCCCCAGCACACTGACGACCGCGGCCACGGCGGCCGCATGCGGCCGACGAAGTGTCATGACTGCCGTACCTGCTTTCCGGGCGACGTCCTGAGTCACCCGAAATCTGACGCTATGAGTGGTTCTGGCGGATCGCCACTCTGCCGGGGCATCAGAGGCGGCGCGCGGCGGAGGTCGCCGGCACCACCACCACCGGTGACCGAGCACCCCCGCGTCGACCGTTCCGTCGGCCGCCGGGTACCAGAGCCATTGGGCGCCCGGGACCTGGCCGACCGTCAGGACCGTGCGGCCGCCGTCCTTCGGGCCGCCGGCGCCGCCGGCAGGCGGGCCTCCCCGGCGTCCGGCCGCTGCGGCGGCACGACCAGCCCCGCCGCGGTCTGCGGCGTCCCCGCCCCGCGCAGCGCGGGGATCTGACGGTCGGTCGGACCCGGAGCACGGCGGGCGGGCCGGGCAGGTCCCCGGCGCAGGGTCCCACGGCGACCGGCACGGTACGGGCGGCGGGCGCCGCCTCCAACACCCCGCCTACCAGGGCGAGCACGGCGTCCCGCGCGACGGCCGGGTCCCCGAGCACACTGCGGACGCCGCCGATCCGCGCGAGGTTCACCAGCACCTGGCCCCGGCCGACCGCGCCGAGCCTGGTCAGTTGGGGAAGCGGCCCCGGACCGGGGGCGGGTGTGCCGACCGGTACCAGACCCCCCTGACCACCCGCGGGGAGTGCCCCGTGCGGGCCTCAGGCCGCCCGTGCGGGCGTGCCGAGCGAGGCGCTGATCGCGTTCCCCGCCCCGCGGACCGAGGAGTCGAGCTGCTCGGGGGTGTACCCGTTGACGGCGATGATCTCCACGTCGGTGATGCCCATCCAGCCGAGGACGCCGCGGACATAGGGGGCGTGGAAGTCCATGGGCGCCAGGGCCGGGTCGTCGAAGTCGCTGCCGGACGCCCGCAGGACGACCGCCCTCTTGCCCTTCAGCAGGCCCTCCGGGCCGTCCTCGCCGAAGGCGAAGGTGCGGCCCGCCATCATCACCTGGTCGATCCACGCCTTGAAGGCGGCGGGCACGCCGAAGTTGTACATCGGCACGCCCAGCACCAGCACGTCGGCCTCCTCCATCTCGCGGATCAGCCGCTCGGAGGCGGCCACCGCGGCCTCGGTGGCGGCGTCGGCGGCCTCGGCGGGGCCGAAGACCCCGGTGATCCACTCGGGCGAGACGAACGCCGGGGTGTCGAGGGTGAGATCGCGGTAGGTGACGGTGCCGTGCGGGTCGTCGTTCTTCCAGGCGTCGACGTACGCGGCGGACAGCCGACGGCTCGCGGAGCCCTCGGTGCGGGCGCTGGAGTCGATGTGCAGCAGGTGAGCCATGGGATTCCCCAAAAATACTGGATCGCACAATCCATATCCCGGGTGGGCGGAGCGCGATCGGGTGGTAGGTCGTGCTGCCACGGTAGGGGAAATTTGCTTGAAAGGTAAACTAGTGAGAGTTCAATCACTCTCGGCCAGTGCGTGCGGGTTGAGGGTGGCCAGCATCCGCTGCAGGTCGGCCCGGACCCGCTCGCGCTCGTGCGGGGCGAAGGGGGAGAGGGCCTCTTCCTCCGCCGGCGCGATGGCCCGCTCGGCGTGGGCCGCGAGCTCCTCGCCCTCGGGGGTGACGCTGATCTCGATGATCCGGCCGTGCGTCGGGTGTGCCCGCCGCTCCACCAGTCCGCGCTCGGTCAGCCCCTGTACGGCGGTGCCCATGGACTGCGGCGTGACTCCGCACCGGCGCGCCAGTTCGGCGCTCGACATGGCCCCGTGGACGCTCAGTTGCATGAGGGCGCTGAACTGCGCCTGGGTCAGTCGCAGCGGGCGCATGGCGTGCTCGATGCGGATCGCGTAAGCCTGCGAGAGCTGCCAGATCAGATAGCCGATGTGCTCGCGGGGTTCGCGCAGGGGCATGCCGGGTGCCTTCCTTTTGTCTGTTAACTTATATAAGTCAGCTTACATGTTTGGGAGGAGCCTATTCGTGGCCGACAGCGTGCTCATCACGGACGCACAACCGCCGGCGGATCAGCCTCCACCGCGCCACCGGCACCGGCACGTCCCGGGACCGCAGACCGACGCACCGCCCGCCCGGCCGGGACTGACCGGCCCGAAGGCCGTGATCACCCCGGTGATCACGGTGCTCGTCGTGGGGCTCTCCTTCGTCAGCGTCTTCCTCGCCGCCTTCCACACGCCCACGGCGCACCGGCTGCCGGTGGCCGTCGTGGCCTCGGACCACTCGGCGGCCCTGTTCGACGTCCGCCTCCAGCGCATCGCGCCCGAGGCCTTCCAGGTCGACCGGTACCCAGACGCGGCGTCGGCCCGGGACGCGGTGGAGCACCGGGAGGCCTACGCGGCCTACCTGTCCGAGGGCGGCATGCAAAGGGTCGTCTACGCCGGCGCGAACGGCCCCGCCGTGTCCGCCCTGCTCACCCCCCTGGCGTCCGTCCCGCACGGCGAGGGCCACAAGATCCCCGTGGTCGACATCCTGCCGCTGTCGTCCGGTGACAGCAGAGGGCTGTCGGTCTTCTACGCATCCTTCGGGCTGATCCTGGCAGGGTTCCTGTTCGGCCAGCTGACCTACCAGGTCGCGCCACGGCTCTCCTTCAGCCAGCGGGTCCTGAGCATCGGCCTCTTCGCCGTCGTCGGCGGCCTGGCCACCACCCTCATCGCCTCCACGGCCTTCGGCGCGATACCCGGTTCCTTCCTGGGGATCTTCGCAGTCGTCACGCTCATGGCCGGGGCGGTCGCCGCCGCCACCGTCGCGCTCATCCGCGTCTTCGGCCCGGCCGGGGTCCTCCTGGGCTCCATCTTCATGCTCATCATCGGGAACGCCACCAGTGGCGGCGTCCTCCCGCCGTACTTCCTGCCGGGCTGGCTGGAGCCCCTGGCCTCCGTCATGCCGGCCGGCGTGGGCGTCCGTGCCATGGACGGAATCGCCTACTTCCACCACGACGGCCTGACCCGCGGGATCGTCATCCTCTGCAGCTGGATCGCGGCGAGCGTGGGCACCATGTTCCTGCTCGACCGCATCGCGGCGACCTCGGGGATCGTGCACGCGGCCACCCGCTGACGGGAACGGCTGCTCCCGGGGGCGCAGCCGGCCGGCCTCCTCCAGGACGACGACCGGCCGCGCCGCCCCCGGCAGGCTGGGGCCATGGCGACGACCACCGAACCCACGGCCCCGGGACGCACCCTCGGCGGCCTGCGCACGGCAGACCGCCTGTGCCACGCGACCGGCGCCGTGCTGATCCTGTCGGGCCTGTTCCACCTCGCCGTCCTCGCGGTGGACGGCGGTCCCTGGGACGGCCCGGTGTCCTGGCGCAAGCCCGTGACCTTCGGGCTCTCCTTCGGCCTGACCCTCGTCGCGATCACCTGGGTCACCTCGTACCTGGACGTCCGCGCGCGCCTGCGCACCCCGCTGCTGGTCGTGTTCGCCGCCGACTGCGTCGTCGAGGTCGCCGGCATCACCCTGCAGGCGTGGCGGCGCGTGCCGTCGCACCTCGACATGGAGACCGGCTTCGACACCGCGGTCTCGATGACCCTCGCGGTCGGCGGCGGCGTACTCGTCGCCGTCCTGTCGGCTTTCGCCCTCGCGTCCTTCCGGCGCCGTCCCAACGGCCCCGCCGGCATGCCCCTCGCCCTGCGCGCCGGCTTCGCGATCCTGCTCGTCGCCCTGCTCTCCGGCGCCGCCATGATCGCCCGCGGCGTCTACCTCACCCGCACCGGCCACCAGGCCGCCGCCTACGCCTCCACGGCCCCCCTCAAGCCGCTGCACGGCGTGAGCCTGCACGCCGTCCTCGTCCTGCCCGCCCTGGCCCTGCTGCTGTCCCGCACGCCGTGGAGCGACCGGGCGAACGCGCGCATCCTCCGCGCCGCCACCGCCTGTTACGCCCTCGCGGTCGCCGCGACAGCCGTGTGGGCGGTGCTCACGTACCGCTGACGCGCAGTCCGCCCCGGCTTGGGGTCCGCGGCGTCAGCACTCGATGACGTTGACCGCGAGCCCGCCCCGCGCCGTCTCCTTGTACTTGACCTTCATGTCGGCCCCGGTCTCCTTCATGGTCTTGATGACCTTGTCGAGGGAGACGTGGTGCCGCCCGTCCCCGCGCATCGCCATGCGCGCGGCGGTGACGGCCTTGACCGCGGCCATCCCGTTGCGCTCGATGCAGGGGATCTGGACGAGCCCGCCGACCGGGTCGCAGGTGAGGCCGAGGTTGTGCTCCATGCCGATCTCCGCGGCGTTCTCGACCTTCTCCGGGCCGCCGCCGAGGACCTCGGCGAGGCCGCCCGCGGCCATGGAGCAGGCGGAGCCGACCTCGCCCTGGCAGCCGACCTCGGCGCCGGAGATGGAGGCGTTCTCCTTGAAGAGCATGCCGATCGCGCCCGCCGCGAGCAGGAAGCGGACGACGCCGTCCTCCCTCTCCGCCTCCGACGACTGCCCGGCCACGAAGTTCACGTAGTAGTGCAGGACGGCCGGGATGATGCCGGCGGCGCCGTTGGTGGGGGCGGTGACGACGCGGCCGCCCGCGGCGTTCTCCTCGTTGACGGCCATGGCGTACAGGGTGACCCACTCCATGGCGTGCGCCGCCAGGTTGCCCTCGGCGCGCAGCTGGCGGGCGGTCGCCGAGGCGCGGCGGCGGACCTTGAGGCCGCCGGGGAGGATGCCCTCGCGGGTCAGCCCGGCCCGCACGCAGTCCTGCATGACGCGCCAGATCTCCAGCAGGCCCGTGCGGATCTCGGCCTCGGTGCGCCAGGCCTTCTCGTTCTCCAGCATCAGGCCGGAGATGGACAGCCCGGTCTCCCGGGTGAGGCGGAGCAGCTCGTCGCCGGTGCGGAAGGGGTACTTCAGCACGGTGTCGTCGAGCTTGATGCGGTCCTCGCCGACCGCGTCCTCGTCGACGACGAAGCCGCCGCCCACCGAGTAGTAGGTCTTCTCCAGCACGGGCGCGCCGGTCTCGTCGTACGCGAAGAGCGTCATGCCGTTGGCGTGGTACGGCAGCGAGCGGCGCCGGTGCAGGACCAGGTCGTCGGCGGCGGAGAACGGGATGTCGTGGGCGCCGAGCAGGCTGATGCGGCCGCTGCTGCGGATGTGCTCGACCCGCTCGTCGGCGGTGTCGACGTCGACGGTGCGGGGGGAGTGCCCCTCCAGGCCCAGCAGCACCGCCTTGGGGGTGCCGTGACCGTGGCCGGTCGCGCCGAGCGAGCCGAAGAGTTCGGCGCGCACGGAGGCGACACCCGCCAGCAGGTCGTCGTTCTTCAGCCGCTGGGCGAACATCCGCGCGGCGCGCATCGGGCCGACCGTGTGGGAGCTGGACGGGCCTATGCCGATCGAGAAGAGGTCGAAGACGGAGATGGCCACGGTGCGATGACTCCTCGGATTCGCGGACCCCGTTGTCCGCGGGCGGCCGGCGGGGTCGCCGCCGGAGTGGTACGTGGGCGGCGTGGGTGCGCCGCGCTTGCTCCAGTGTGCGGGACCGTCCTCGCGGACGGCCCCGCACACCGGGTGATGCTCGCTACTTCAGGCCGGGGTACAGCGGGTGCTTGCCGGCCAGGGCGGTGACCCGGGCGCCGAGCGCCTTGGCGGTCTCCGCGTCGAAGCCCGGCTTGAGGGCCTCGGCGATGACGTCGGCGACCTCGCGGAAGTCCTCGGTGCCGAAGCCGCGGGTGGCCAGCGCCGGGGTGCCGATGCGCAGGCCGGAGGTGACCATCGGCGGACGAGGGTCGTTCGGGACCGCGTTGCGGTTGACCGTGATCCCGATCTCGTGCAGCCGGTCCTCGGCCTGCTGCCCGTCGAGCTCGCTGTCGCGCAGGTCCACCAGGACCAGGTGGACGTCGGTGCCGCCGGACAGCACCGAGACACCGGCCGCGGTGACGTCGTCCTGCGTCAGCCGCTCCGCGAGGATCCTCGCGCCCTCCAGGGTGCGGACCTGGCGGTCCTTGAACTCCTCGCTCGCCGCCACCTTGAAGGCGACCGCCTTCGCCGCGATGACGTGCTCCAGCGGGCCGCCCTGCTGGCCGGGGAAGACCGCCGAGTTGATCTTCTTGGCGAGTTCCGCCTTGCACAGGATGACGCCGCCGCGCGGGCCGCCCAGCGTCTTGTGCGTGGTCGTGGTGACGACGTCCGCGTACGGCACGGGGGAGGGGTGCAGCCCCGCCGCCACCAGACCGGCGAAGTGCGCCATGTCGACCATCAGGTACGCGCCGACCTCGTCGGCGATCCGCCGGAAGGCCGCGAAGTCCAGCTGCCGCGGGTACGCCGACCAGCCGGCGATGATCAGCTTCGGGCGGGACTCCTTGGCCAGGCGCTCGACCTCGGCCATGTCGACCTGCCCGGTCTCGGCGTCCACGTGGTAGGCGGCCACGTTGTAGAGCTTGCCGGAGAAGTTGATCTTCATGCCGTGGGTCAGGTGCCCGCCGTGGGCGAGGTTCAGACCCAGGATCGTGTCGCCGGGGTTCAGCAGCGCGAACATCGCGGCCGCGTTGGCCTGCGCGCCCGAGTGCGGCTGGACGTTGGCGTGCTCGGCGCCGAAGAGCGCCTTGATCCGGTCGATCGCGAGCTGCTCGACGACGTCGACGTGCTCGCAACCGCCGTAGTAGCGGCGGCCGGGGTAACCCTCGGCGTACTTGTTGGTCAGCACCGAGCCCTGGGCCTGGAGCACCGCGACCGGAGCGAAGTTCTCCGAGGCGATCATCTCAAGGGTGGACTGCTGACGGTGCAGTTCGGCGTCGACGGCGGCGGCGACGTCGGGGTCGAGCTCGTGCAGTGAGCTGTTGAGAAGCGACATCAGGGGGTCATCCGTCCGGAGGTCGGAGTGGACAGGGCGCAGCGGTGGAGGTCTCGGGCGGTCAGCTGCCGGTGAAGGCGGTGTACTCGTCCGCGGAGAGCAGGTCGCCCGGCTCCTCGGAGATCTTCACCTTGAACAGCCAGCCGCCCTCGAAGGCCGCCGAGTTCACCAGCGACGGGTCGTTGACGACGTCCTCGTTGACCTCGGTGACCTCGCCGGAGACCGGGGCGTACAGGTCGCTGACCGACTTGGTCGACTCCAGCTCTCCGCAGGTCTCACCCGCGGCGACCGTGTCGCCCACCGCCGGGAGCTGGACGTAGACGACGTCGCCGAGGGCGTTGGCCGCGTGCTCGGTGATGCCCACCGAGGACACGCCGTCCGCGTCGGCGGCCGAGACCCACTCGTGCTCCTTGCTGTACCGCAGCTGCTGGGGGTTGCTCATGGCGTGAATTCTCCTGGATGACGGTATGTGCTGGTGAACGGCTGTCTTGACAGATGGGACGGCTGTACCGGATGTGACCGGGACCTCAGCGCTGCCGCTTGTAGAACGGCAGGGCCACCACCTCGTACGGCTCATGCGTACCGCGGATGTCCACGCCCACACCAAGGGCGCCCGGCGTCGCGTGCGCGGCGTCCACGTACGCCATGGCGATCGGCTTGCCCAGGGTCGGGGACGGGGCGCCGGAGGTGACCTCGCCGACCACCTCGCCGCCCGCCACGACGGGGTAGCCCGCCCGGGGGACCCGGCGGCCCTCGGCGACCAGGCCGACCAGCTTGCGCGGCGGCGTGGCCTCGGCCTTGGCGGCGGCCGCGGTCAGCGCCTCGCGCCCCACGAAGTCACCCGGCTTGTCGAACTTCACGACCCGGCCGAGGCCGGCGTCGAAGGGGGTGAGCGCGGTCGTCAGCTCGTGCCCGTACAGCGGCATGCCCGCCTCCAGGCGCAGCGTGTCCCGGCAGGACAGGCCGCAGGGCACCAGGCCGGCGTCCGCGCCCGCCTCGGTCAGCGCCTGCCACAGCTTCTCCGCGTCGGCCGGGGCGACGAAGAGCTCGAAGCCGTCCTCGCCGGTGTAGCCCGTGCGGGCGATCAGCGCGGGGACGCCGGCCACGGTGCCCGGCAGGCCCGCGTAGTACTTCAGCCCGTCCAAATCGGCGTCGGTGACCGACTTCAGGATGGCGGGGGAGTTCGGGCCCTGGACGGCGATCAGCGCGTAGGCGTCCCGGTCGTCGCGGACCACGGCGTCGAAGCCGGCGGCGCGTTCGGTGACCGCGTCGAGGACGACCTGGGCGTTGGAGGCGTTGGCGACGACCATGTACTCCTCGTCGCCGAGGCGGTAGACGATCAGGTCGTCGAGGATGCCGCCGTCGGGCGCGCAGATCATCGTGTAGCGGGCACGTCCCACGGCCAGCGCCGAGATGTGGCCGACCAGCGCGTGGTCCAGCGCCTCGCCCGCGGCCGGACCGGTGACCGTGATCTCGCCCATGTGGGACAGGTCGAAGAGACCTGCCCGGGTCCGCACGGCGGTGTGCTCGTCGCGCTCGCTGGCGTACCGCAGCGGCATGTCCCAGCCCGCGAAGTCGGTCATGGTGGCGCCGAGGGCGCGGTGCAGCGCGTCCAGTGCGGTACGGCGGGGTTCACTCATCGGGCGGGCTCCCAAGGCGAGGAAGGGACAGGTAGGGCGATGACGGGGAAGGTCCTCCCCATCTGTCATCGGAACCTGAGAGGTTCACCTGGACCCTCCGGTCGGAGGAGTCCCGGTTTGCACCTTGGGTGGGGCGGCGCCCCCGTCGCCGGGAGGGCTCGCCCGCTTTTCAGATGTGCCTCGAACGCGCGGTATCTGTGCCTGAGAGATTCAAGGGAGGACTTGCTCCTTCGGCGTCCCGCCCGCCGCAGCGGTGCGGAAGCTCTCCCGCGCGGCCTCGAACGGCCTATATGTGATTGAGGCCGCCATCATTGCACGGGCGCCCGCCGTTGTCGCGATCGAGTCCCGGATGTCCCGGTCCGGTCCCGATCCGGTTGTAACGCCGCCGTTTCTCTGGGTAGGCAAAGACACAGGATTTACCATTTCTTGAACGTCGGACCCGGAGGGCGAACTGTGCGGTGGCAGAGTGCGTATGCGACGGCCGGGGGCCCGGCCGTGTCCCGGCCGGTACCGGCGCGGGCCGGGGGGGCGCGCCGCGGGGGCCGCTCCGTGCGGCCGCGCCGGCTGCTCGATCTGCGGCGGGGGCGGCGGCCCGTGCGCACACTGCGCTATCCGCCGGGTGACGTCCTGGTCGTCTCCGGCCTTCCCGGCGGCGGCAAGAGCACCCTCATGCGGCGCGCGAAGGGCAGTGCCCGCCTGATCGACTCGCAGGACGTGAGGGAGCGCTGGCAGGCCCGGCTGCCGCGGCTGCTGCCGTACGCCCTCTACCGCCCCCTGGTGCGGATCGCGCACTATGCCGGGCTGTGGCGGGCGCTGCGCTCGGGCGACAGCGTCGTCGTGCACGACTGCGGCACCCTGCGCTGGGTGCGCGCCTGGGTCGCCCGCCAGGCGCGGCGCCGGGGGCGGGGTATGCACCTGGTGCTGCTGGACGTCCCCGTGGTGACCGCTCTGGACGGTCAGCGCGAACGCGGCAGGGGGGTGTCGGCGTACGCCATGGCCCGGCACCGCAGCGCCTCGCGCCGGCTGCTCGCCGAGGCGGAGGCCGGCCGGCTCCCCGGGGCGTGCGCCTCGGTGGTGCTGCTGGACCGCGAAGCGGCCCGGGAGCTCGAGGCCATCGACTTCGACGGCTGAGCGGCCGGGCCGCGTCGCGTGAGGGGCGGTACCGCTACTGACCCTGGAGGTCCATTTCGGCCTGCGGCGCGATCTGCGCCTCCGGCGGCAGCTGCTCTCCCTGGTCGTTCAGGGGGAGCGGCAGCGGGAGCGGAAGCGGCAGCGGCAGCGCGCCGGTGAGCAGCTTCGGCACCGCCATCAGCAGGGCCTGCAGGTCGGCGACGACGGTGGCGACACCGGCCGTCACACCCGCGAGGTCCTTGGCGACCACCTTGGCCAGCAGGTCCGTGACGTCCTGGACCAGCTTGGTGAGCGCGTTCTTGACGTCGGTGACGGCGTCCGCGGCGCTCTGGTCGCCCGGCCCGCCGACCTGGTCGATGGCGCCCTGGTCACCCGGCTGACCGAGATCGCCTGGCTCCAGGCCCGGTTGTGGCGCGCCCGGATCGAAGGCCGACGGGTCGGTGACGCCGGGAGATACCGCACCAGACTGGTCGAGGACCGAGGCCAGCTGACGGCTCGCCTCCTCCAGACCCCTGCGGAGTTCGTCCAGCTTCGCCGAGTCCGGGCTTTCGATCTGGGCTTCCTGGGTGAGCTTGGCCCCGATGGACAGCGTGTCACCCAACTTGGCGATGAGTTCGGCGTTGCCCGTCTCCGCCGCCCGGGCGGCGAGGTGCTCGACCTCGACGGCCGTGCTCCGGGTGGGGGCCTGGGCACTCGCGACACCGCCGGTGAGGCCCATCGTCAGCGCGGCGCACACGGCCGCCGCTATGAGGGTGGAGTTGATCCTGGTGATGCGCATGTCGAGATATCTCCCGTTTGAGGGTTTTCTCCTTGCTCGTCCTACCTTCGGAGCCGTAGTGACGCTTCGCAACCGGACGATAGCTATATGTGACGTATATGAGGTGCGGGGTCGCTCGCGCCCGCCGCCGGATAGGGTTTCCACGGAGCGCACCACCACGGCAAATTGCGAGGCGAGACGCAGTGAACATCCCGGGGCAGCGGATACCGGACGGCTTCGCCCCGTCGGGCCACGGTGCCGGCGGCTGGCCCGCCAACGAGCTGGAGGAAGTGCTGTCCGCGGCACTCGGTGATCCGGGTGCCACGGCCCGTGTCCTGGAGGTGCTCGGGCGTTCGCAGTTGTGGATCCCGCTGCCGAACGGCGGCGGTCCCGAGAGCACGGACCTCGACCTGCCGACCCTCGAACTCGAAGGCGGCGTCTACGTTCCGGTCTTCAGCTCCGAACAGCAGTTCCTGGCCGCCGGTTCCGGCATGGACTTCGCCGTCGCGCCCGCCCGTGAGTTCGCCCGCGGGCTGCCCCCGCAGCTCGGGATCGCCGTGAACCCCGGGGGCGCGGTGGGTCTTCCGCTGCCGCCCGCCGCGGTGATGGAGCTGTGCCGCACCGACCGCGAGCCCGGCACCCCGAGCGGCGCCCGGGTCCGGCTGTGGGAGCCCTCGCCGCACGAGGAGCCGGTCGACTTCCTGGCCGCCGCGGCGGGCGAGTTCGCCGTCACCCCCGTCGTGCTCTCCGCCCGCCGCGCCCTGGCCAGCGTCGAGGGCGACCCCGCCACGCTCTTCGTCGGCGTCGAACTCGACCGCTGGCAGGAGGAGGACCGGGCCGCCGCCATGGCCGCCCTCGGGCGCGCGCTCGGCGCCGTACCGCTTCCCTGGCAGGTCAATCTGGTGCTGCTGGACGTCGCACAGGACCCCATCGGCGACTGGATGCTGGAGCGCGTGCGACCCTTCTATGTCGGCACGGGCGCATAACCTGGGTCCGGCACGACACCCGAGGCATTCGGCGAAGCAGACGACGCGGACAAGGCAGACGCGGAAGGGCGGGACACGTGAGCGCCGGCGTGGGAGGGGGCGGGGGGCTGGAGCATGCGCTCCGGCAGGTGACGCCCGGTAGGTACGACGCCTACGAGGAGGTGCTGCGGGCCCTCGCCGACAGCCAGGTGTGGATGCTGCTCTGGCAGGGCACCCCCGGCGGGGCGGACGCGCAGTACGGCAACATGGAGGTCGCCGGCCACGGCTATGCGCCCTGCGTGACCTCGCCGCAGGAGTTCACCGCCTGTGGCTGGAACCGGGCCCACGAGGTGGTGTCCGGTCGCGAGATCGCGGCCTCGCTCTTCCCCGACCGCTGGGGCCTGTGGCTCAATCCGCACGCCCCCGGCGGCGGCATCGGCATCCCCTGGCTCGACCTGCGCCGCGTCTGCCTCGGCCTCGACCGGTCCCCGGCCGGACCGCTGCGGATCGGCGAGCCCGCGCTCCAGATCCCCCAGTACTACGCCCTGTTGACCCAGCAGGCCCATCGCAACCCGGCCGTCCGCTCGCTGCGGCGCGCCTGGGTGCAGCCCGCGCTGGGCGAGCCGTACCTGGCGATCGGCGTCGACCTCTACGAGGCCGGGCCGCAGGCCGTGGAGACGGTGCGCCTGATGATGCAGTCCGCCCTCGGCGCGGTGCCGCAGGGGCTGCCGGTCGCCACGGTCGCGCTCAACGACGAGTACGACCCGGTCGGCATGTGGATGCGGGCCTCGGCGCAGCCCTTCTACTCCCGCGACGCCCACGGCGCGCCGGGTGCGCCGGGCGTGCCCGGGGCGACGTACGGCTGGGCCCCGCAGCCCTACTGAGGCCTGCGGGGGGAGTTCCGGGTGCCGTGGCGCCGGTGTGTGGGCCGGTGCGGGTCCGTTGCGCCTGCGGCCGGCTTTTCCCGCCCGCCCGTGCGGCACCGTCCGCGGGTGCGGGTGACCCCCGTGGGTGGTGCCGGCGCGTCGGCGGCTGCGGCCGGTTCCCGCCCCGCGATCACGCAGCGCGGGCGGTAACCGGCGGGAGGGTGGGAGACAGCCCGCCGCAGGTGCGGCGGATCCGCACTCGTCCACGCACCGCGGCGAGGGCCCCGCGAGGGGCCGCCCGTCACAGGACCGCGTCGATGAGCCCCAGCGGCGGGCTCCCCAACTCCAGCAGCGCCCCGTGGAACCGCTGCAGCGAGAACTCCTGCCCCCAGGCGTCCCGGGCGCGCTCGCGCAGCCGCATGATCTCCAACTTGCCCCAGGTGTAGCGGCCGTACGCCGCGTCGAAGGTGCCGCGCCGGGCCTCGGAGGCGGCACCGGCCCGTGCGAGGTGGGCGTCCCGCATGAACCGCTGCGTCGCCTCCTCCAGCGTCATCGCCCCTGTGTGCAGCCCGATCGCGCACGCGAGCCGGGTGACGCGTACGAGCGCCTCCAGGGACACGCCGATCGCGAAGCGGGGGTCACGGGAGCGGAAGCCCTCCTCGAGGCAGACCTCCTCGACGTAGTGCGCCCAGCCCTCGCAGAAGGACAGCGAGTGCAGGACACGCCGTACCTGTGTGGGTGCGTGCCGCAGTGCCCTTCCGTGGGCGAAATGGCCGGGCGCCACCTCGTGGACGGTGATGGCCGGCAGGCTCGTGCGGCTGAAGACCGAGAGCCACTCCTCGCGCTCCTCCTCCGGCCAGTCCGGCTCCGGCGGGGTGACGTGGTACCAGGAGGCGGAGTCGGCCTCCTCCGGTGCGGCCCAGGTCATCATCGCCATGGACCAGCGGCGCGACGGCGGCGCCGGACCCACGAGGCAGTCGCCGTCGAGCCAGGGCACGAGCCCCCGCCGGCGGGTGAAGTCGATGACCTCCTCGGTGAGCCGGGCCGCCTCGGGGATGACCCCGTCGGCGTCCGGGTGGTCGGCCAGCAGCCGCGGGATGAGCTCGTCCACGGTGGCCTTCGGGTCCAGCCGTCCGCAGGACTCGGTCAGGAGCGCGGTCAGCCGGTCCCGTTCGCGCTCGGCTTCGTCGGCGAGCGCCGACAGGTCCACGCGCAGACCTTCCTGACTGCCCATCAGCAGTGCGAGCGCCTCCCCGCCGAGCCGGGGGTCGGGGTCGCCGGTCTCGGCGGCGCGGGCGATGTGGTCGACCAGGCGGGCGTGCGCGGCGAGCGCGGGACCCGCTTCCGGCTCGGTCTCCGGGTCGAGGTCGGCGGCGAGACCGCGGACCGCCCCGAGGAGTGCCCCGGCGACCGGCGCGCTCACCCTGTCGAGCGATGCGATGGCCGCGTCGACGGCGTCCGGCCACTGCTGGAGGTGGCGTCTGCGGGCCTCGGAGAGTTCCTCGCGGGGTGCGTACTCGCGGTCGTAGGCGGTGAGTTCAAGGTTGGACAAATGCGGATACGGGTCGCGGCGGTGCAGCTCAAGCTCGCCGTACTGGACCTTGAGGGTGTCCTCGAAGACCGAAAGGTGCCGTTCGTCGTGAGGGTCGGGAAGGGCCGGTTCGCGGAGCCGGGCGTGGGCGAGCGAGGACAGTCCGCGGCGGACGCCGTCGGGCGACAGGTCCTGCACCTGGCCGTCGTACTCGTGGAGTCCCGCCATCTCCCTGACCACCGGGACCATCAGGTCGCACACGGAGCGAAGCCGATCATTCATGGCATCGAAGGTAGCGACTTCCGTTGCCCCGCGGCGATCTGTCAACGCGCGTAACACTGCGGTAATAACGGACGAAGGTTCACCACATCACGGTTGCGCATCGCTTCCCTGCGGGGTCTGGCGCGTGATCCAAGCCCCATGAAGACTCGCGCACCAAGGCGCTTCCTACGTCGCCTTAACGATTCATCACAAGCCAAACACACAGCCCAGCGCCACCGCACCACCATCAAGAGCTGCGCCCGACATGGTCGGTCCGCTCCGTCGACCCGGGCGGACGGCCAGGCGAAGCCGGCCACCGCCGGCAGGGGGATGCACGAGGAGACATGACAGCACCGCTGCACGACACCGCTGAGACGACCGTCGCCGACGTCACCGCCGACATACCCGCGAAGGCGATCGAGGGGCGTTCGCCCGGGCGCATCGCATGGATGCGCCTCAAGCGCGACAAGGTGGCGCTGGCGGGCGGCGTGATCGTCGTCTTCCTCATCCTGGTCGCGATCTTCGCCCCCCTCATCGTCAGCGTCCTCGGTCACCCGCCGAACGACTTCCACGAGGACAAGATCGACCCGCTCTTCGGCACCCCCACCGGCAAGTGGGGCGGCATCAGCGGGGATTACCTCTTCGGCGTGGAGCCGGTCAACGGCCGCGACGTCTTCAGCCGCATCGTCTACGGCACGCGGATCTCCCTGCTGGTGGCCTTCCTGTCGGCGATCGTCGCGGTCGTCCTCGGCACCTTCTTCGGCATCATGGCCGGTTACTTCGGCGGCTGGGTCGACGCCGCCATCGGCCGTGTCATGGACGTCCTCCTGGCCTTCCCCCAGCTGCTCTTCATCATGTCCCTGGTCTCGGTCATGCCGAACTCGCTGCTGGGCTTCAGCGGCACCGGCGTGCGCATGGGCGTCCTGGTGGTCGTGATCGGGTTCTTCGGCTGGCCCTACGTCGGGCGCATCGTCCGCGGCCAGACGCTGAGCCTGAGGGAACGCGAGTACGTCGACGCGGCCCGCAGCCTCGGTGCCGGCCGCGGCTACATCCTCTTCCGGGAACTGCTGCCCAACCTCGTCGCCCCGATCACCGTCTACGCGACGCTGATGATCCCGACGAACATCCTCACCGAGGCCGCCCTGAGCTTCCTCGGGGTCGGCGTGAAGCCGCCCACCTCGTCGTGGGGACAGATGCTCTTCAAGGCGCTGTCCTTCTACGAGACGGACCCGATCTTCATGCTGATCCCGGGTCTGGCCATCTTCATCACCGTGCTCGCCTTCAACCTCTTCGGTGACGGCGTACGGGATGCGCTGGACCCGAAGGGCTCCCGCTAGCCCTCGCACACCGCCCCTGCCATTCCCGTCAGGTGGCTTCTCACCGAGAAGGACCGCAGGTCCGCGGAAAGTCGCGGACCGCGAATCACGGAGGTTACGAAAAAGTGACATCCCCACGCTCATCGAGGCGCAGGCTGGCCGCAGGGACGGCCGTCGTGGTCGTCGCGCTGCTGTCCACCGCCGCTTGCGGCGGAGGCGGCGGTGGCAAGTCCGACGGCAACGCCAAGGCCCCCGGATTCAACGCCGCCGTCAACAAGGTGGCGAACGCGTCCGACAAGAAGGGCGGCACGCTCAAGTTCATCGGCACGCAGGACGCCGACTCCTGGGACCCGCAGCGCGGTTACTACGGCTTCATGTGGGACTTCGCGCGGTACTACACGCGCCAGCTGGTCTCCTTCACCCCGGAGCCGGGTCTCGCCAGCACCACGCTGAAGCCGGACCTCGCGACCGGCCTCGCGAAGGTCGAGGACGGCGGCAAGACCTACACGTACACCCTGAAGGACGGCCTGAAGTGGGAGGACGGCTCCCCGCTGACCTCCAAGGACGTCAAGTACGGCATCGAGCGCATCTGGGCGCAGGACGTCATCTCCGGTGGCCCGATCTACCTGCAGCAGGTGCTCGACCCCAAGGGTGAGTACAAGGGCCCGTACAAGGACACCTCGGCCGACAAGCTCGGCCTGAAGTCCATCGAGACCCCGGACGACAAGACCATCGTCTTCCGCCTGCCGAAGCCCAACAGCGACTTCGAGCAGATGCTGGCGATGCCGTCCGGCTCCCCGGTCCCGGCGGCCAAGGACACCGGCGCGAAGTACGGCCTCAAGCCGTTCTCCAGCGGCCCGTACAAGTTCCAGTCGTACACGCCGAACAAGTCGATGGTGCTGGTCCGCAACACCAACTGGAGCGCGTCCACCGACGACCTCCGCAAGGCGCTGCCGGACAAGATCACGGTCACCCTGACCACCAACGCCGACGACATGGACAAGCGCCTGATCAACGGCGACTACGACCTGGACCTCAACGCCACCGGCGTCGGCCAGGCCGCGCGCGCCGAGGTGCTCGGCAAGAACAAGGCCAACGCCGACAACCCGGACACCGGCTTCATCCGCTACGCGGTCTTCCCGACCACGGTCAAGCCGATGGACAACATCCACTGCCGCAAGGCGGTCATCCTCGCCGCCGACCACAAGTCGCTGCAGACCGCCCGCGGCGGCCCGCAGGCCGGTGGCGCGATCGCCCCGAACATGCTCCCGCTGGGCATCAAGGGCGCCGACGGCAAGTACGACCCGTACAACGTCCTGAAGGACACCACGGGCAACGTCGAAGAGGCCAAGAAGGAGCTCAAGGCCTGCGGCCAGCCCAACGGCTTCAAGACCACGATCGCGGTCCGCAACAACAAGCCGATCGAGATCGCCACGGCCGAGTCGCTGCAGGAGTCGCTGAAGAAGGTCGGCATCACCACCGAGCTCGACGAGTTCGACGGTGCGCAGACCTCCGGCATCATCGGTGCCCCGAAGACGGTCAAGTCCAAGGGCTACGGCATCATCATCATGGGCTGGGGCGCCGACTTCCCGTCGGGCCAGGGCTTCCTGCAGCCGCTGGTCGACAGCCGGTTCATCCTTGAGAGCGGCAACAACAACTTCGCCGAGATCAAGGACAAGGCCATCGACGGCCTGTTCGACCAGGCGCTGCAGCAGACCGACGCGAACGCTGCGGCCGAGATCTACAAGCAGATCAACCAGAAGGTCTCCGAGGGCGCGTACTACCTGCCCTTCACCTTCGAGAAGAACATCATCTGGCGCAGCTCGCGCCTGACCAACGTCTACACGGCCGACGCGTACAACGGCCGCTACGACTACGCCTCGCTGGGCGTGCAGTAACAACTCTCGAATCGATCGAGTGCCACACCCGCTAGGCACGAAGGGCAGGTGATGGCCGCGTGCGGCGGCCCGGGGAACCCCCCGGGCCGCCGCCGGGCCGAGCACAGTGCTTGCATACATCATCCGGCGACTGTTCGCTGTCGTCGTCATGTTGCTGGTCATCACATTGGTGACCTTCGGGATCTTCTTCCTGATCCCCAAATGGGTCGGTGTCGACCCCGCCACCTACTTCATCGGGAAGCAGGCGGACCCGGCCTCGCTTGAGGGCATTCGGAAGAAGATGGGCCTCGACGACCCCATCCTCGTGCAGTTCGGCAAGTTCCTGTGGGGGCTGGTCGCCGGGCGTGACTACGCCAACGGCACGGACGTCACCCACTGCTCCGCCCCCTGCTTCGGCTACTCCTTCCGCAACGAGCAGGCGATCTGGCCGGTCCTGACCGACCGTCTTCCCGTGACGATGCAGCTGGCCGCCGGCGCCTGCGTCATCTGGGTCATCGTCGGTGTCGGCACCGGTGTCGTCTCCGCTCTCAAGCGCGGCTCGGCGCTCGACCGCTCCCTGATGACGGTCGCGCTCGCCGGCGTCTCGCTCCCCATCTACTTCACCGGCATGATCGCCCTGGCGGTGGTCGTCTACGGCCTGGGATGGATCGACGGCCAATATGTGCCGTTCGGTGAATCGGCCTCCGGCTGGTTCGGCGGCATGCTGCTGCCATGGGTCACACTCGCCTTCCTCTACGCGGCCATGTACGCCCGGATGACCCGGGCCACCATGCTCGAGATCATGGGCGAGGACTACATCCGCACCGCGCGGGCCAAGGGCCTGCGTGAGCCGGTCGTCATCGGCAAGCACGCCATGCGCTCGACCATGACGCCGGTGCTGACCATCCTCGGCATGGACCTCGGCGCCCTCGTCGGCGGCGCGATCCTCACCGAGACGACGTTCAGCCTGCCCGGCATCGGCCAGGCGGCGGTGAAGGCGATCTCGGACAAGGACTTCCCGCTGATCCTCGGCGTCACGCTGATCGCGGCCGTCGCCGTGGTGGTGGCGAACCTTCTCGTAGACCTGCTGTACGCCGTCGTCGACCCGCGCGTGAGGCTGTCATGACCGACCTCCCCATCCAGAAGTCCGGCACCGGGGCGGATTCCGCCCCGAACGAGCCGGTGGCCGGGAAGGCGCAGCCCACGGCGTTCCTGGAGGTCCGCGACCTCAAGGTGCACTTCCCGACCGACGACGGCCTGGTGAAGTCCGTCGACGGCCTCTCCTTCCAGCTGGAGAAGGGCAAGACCCTCGGCATCGTCGGCGAGTCCGGCTCCGGCAAGTCCGTCACGTCGCTGGCGATCATGGGTCTGCACCGGGCAGGCCAGTACGGCCGCAGCAAGGCCCGGATGTCCGGCGAGATCTGGCTCGAGGGCAGGGAACTGATCTCGGCCGACCCGGACGAGGTCCGGAGGCTGCGCGGCAAGGACGTCGCGATGATCTTCCAGGACCCGCTGTCGGCGATGCACCCCTACTTCACCGTCGGCGCGCAGATCGTCGAGGCGTACCGGGTGCACCACGACGTCTCCAAGGCCGTGGCCCGCAAGCGCGCGATCGAGATGCTCGACCGCGTCGGCATCCCGCAGCCCGACAAGCGCGTCGACGACTACCCGCACCAGTTCTCCGGCGGCATGCGGCAGCGCGCCATGATCGCCATGGCGCTGTCCAACAACCCCGACCTGCTCATCGCGGACGAGCCGACCACCGCGCTCGACGTGACCGTGCAGGCGCAGATCCTGGACCTGATCCGGGACCTGCAGAAGGAGTTCGGCTCCGCGGTCATCATCATCACCCACGACCTCGGCGTCGTCGCCGAGCTCGCGGACGACATCCTGGTGATGTACGGCGGTCGCTGCGTGGAGCGCGGGCCGGCCGAGAAGGTCTTCTACGAGCCGCAGCACCCCTACACCTGGGGCCTGCTGGGCTCGATGCCCCGCCTGGACCGTGAGCGCACCGAACGGCTCAACCCGGTCAAGGGCTCCCCGCCGAGCCTGATCAACGTGCCGTCCGGCTGCGCCTTCCACCCGCGCTGCCCGTACGCGGAGCTCACCGGCGGCGCGAGCACCACCGTCGTTCCGGAACTGCGCGAGGTCGGCAGCCGGCACCACGCCGCCTGCCACCTGGGCGCGGCGGACCGGGAGCGCATCTGGACCGAAGAGATTGCGCCGAAGCTGTGAAAGGCCAGGAGATGACGATCCCCCAGCAGTCGACCGCCGACGGGTCGGATGCGCTGCTCAAGGTGAGCGGCCTGGTCAAGCACTTCCCGATCACCAAGGGCCTGCTGCGCCGTCAGGTCGGCGCGGTCAAGGCCGTCGACGGCATCGACTTCCACGTCAACCCGGGGGAGACCCTCGGCGTGGTCGGCGAGTCCGGGTGCGGCAAGTCCACCATGGGCCGGCTGATCACCCGGCTGCTCGAACCGACCGGCGGGAAGATCGAGTTCGAGGGCCGGGACATCACGCACCTGGGCACCGCGGGCATGCGCCCGCTCCGCCGCGACGTGCAGATGATCTTCCAGGACCCGTACTCCTCCCTCAACCCGCGGCACACCGTCGGCACCATCGTCGGCGCGCCGTTCCGGCTGCAGAAGGTGCAGACGGAGAACGGGGTGAAGCGGGAGGTCCAGAACCTCCTGGAGCTGGTCGGCCTCAACCCCGAGCACTACAACCGCTACCCGCACGAGTTCTCCGGCGGCCAGCGGCAGCGCATCGGCATCGCCCGCGCGCTGGCGCTCAAGCCCAAGCTCGTGGTCGCGGACGAGCCGGTGTCGGCGCTCGACGTCTCCATCCAGGCCCAGGTGGTCAACCTCCTGGACGACCTGCAGAGCGAGCTCGGCCTGACCTACGTGATCATCGCGCACGACCTGTCGGTCATCCGGCACGTGTCGGACCGCATCGCGGTCATGTACCTCGGCAAGATCGTCGAGGTCGCCGACCGCGAGGACCTGTACACCAAGCCGATGCACCCGTACACCAACGCGCTGCTTTCCGCGGTGCCGGTGCCGGACCCCAAGCGGCGCGCCAAGCGCGAGCGGATCCTGCTGACCGGCGACGTCCCGTCGCCGATCTCCCCGCCGTCCGGCTGCCGCTTCCACACCCGCTGCTGGAAGGCGACCGAGGTCTGCAAGGCCACGGAGCCCCCGCTGGTCACCCTGGCCACCGGACACGAGGTCGCCTGCCACCACCCGGAGAACACCGGTGACTCGGGCGACTCCGGCGGCGGTACGGCCGGGAAGACGGCCGAAAAGGCATAACCCCGGCCCCCGGCACAATGGGACCGGTGCAAACCGAACTGTTCAGCCACTCCGTCCAGCACGTGCTCGACCTCGTCGGAATCTTCGTCTTCGCGATCTCCGGCGCGCTGCTCGCCGTACGCAAGAACTACGACGTCTTCGGCATGGCGGTGCTCGCCGAGGTCACCGCGCTGGGCGGAGGGCTGATCAGGGATCTGATCATCGGAGCGGTCCCACCGGCCGCCTTCACCGACCTCGGGTACTTCCTCACCCCGCTGATCGCCACCACGGTGGTGTTCTTCCTGCACCCCCAGGTCGAGCGGATCAACACCACCATCAACGTCTTCGACGCCGCCGGCCTCGGCCTCTTCTGCGTCGCCGGCACCACCAAGGCCTACGACTACGGCCTCAACCTCACCGCCTCGGCCACTCTCGGCCTCGCCACCGCCGTCGGCGGGGGCGTGCTGCGCGACCTGCTCGGCAACGAGGTCCCCTCCCTGCTGCGCTGGGACCGCGACCTGTACGCGGTACCGGCCATCGTGGGGGCCACCGTCGTGGTGGCGCTCATCAAGTTCCAGGCCCTGACCCCCGCCACCGGGGTGCTCGCCGTCGTCAGCGCCTTCGCCCTCAGACTGCTGGCCATGCGCTACCACTGGCGCGCGCCCCGCGCCTGGCACCGGCGCACCACCGCGGCGGAGGAACTCCACCGGTAGCGGGGCACCGCCCCGGGAGGGCGGGCCTCGGTCCTGGAGAGCGCCGCGGCGGCCGTAGAATCACGCTCATCATGGCCTACCTCGACCACGCCGCCACGACCCCGATGCTGCCGGAGGCGGTCGAGGCGATGACCGCGCACCTCGCCGTCACGGGCAACGCATCCTCCCTCCACGCGGCCGGCCGCCGGGCCAGGCGCACGGTGGAGGAGTCCCGCGAATCCCTCGCCGCCGCGCTCGGCGCCCGCCCCAGCGAGATCGTCTTCACCGCGGGCGGCACCGAGGCCGACAACCTCGCGGTCAAGGGTCTGTACTGGGCCCGCCGCGACGCCGACCCCCGACGCACCCGGGTCCTCGCCAGCCCCGTCGAGCACCACGCCGTCCTCGACGCCGTCGACTGGCTCGCCACGCACGAGGGCGCCCGGGTCGAATGGCTCCCGGTCGACGCCTACGGGCGCGTCCACCCCGAGGCCCTGCGCGAGGCCATCGCCCGCGACCCCGGCGATGTGGCCCTCGCCACGGTGATGTGGGCCAACAACGAGGTCGGCACGATTTTCCCGGTCGTGGAACTCAGCGAGGTGGCACGGGAGTTCGAGGTCCCGCTGCACTCCGACGCCGTCCAGGCCCTGGGCCAGGTCGAGGTCGACTTCGCGGCGTCCGGGCTCGACGCGATGACCGTCACCGGGCACAAGGTCGGCGGCCCGTACGGGGTCGGCGCGCTGGTGCTCCGGCGCGAGGTCGGACCGGTCCCCATCCTCCACGGCGGGGGCCAGGAGCGCGGCGTACGCTCCGGCACGCTGGACGTGCCCGCGGTCGCCGCGTTCGCCGTCGCCGCGGCGCTGGCCGCGGAACGGCACGAGGACTTCGCGCGGGAGATCGGCGCCCTCCGCGACGACCTGGTCGTCCGGGTCCGCGAGGCGGTCCCCGAGGCCATCCTCAACGGCGACCCCACCTCCGGAGGCCGCCTCCCGGCCGGCGCCCACTTCTCCTTCCCCGGGTGCGAGGGCGACTCCCTGCTGATGCTGCTCGACGCCCAGGGCATCGAGTGCTCCACCGGGTCCGCGTGCACCGCGGGCGTCCCCCAGCCCAGCCACGTCCTCCTGGCCATGGGCGCCGACCCCGACCTCGCGCGGGGCTCCCTGCGGTTCTCCCTCGGGCACACCTCGACGGCCCAGGACGTCGTGGCCCTCGGCGAGGCCATCGGCCCCGCGGTGGCCCGCGCCCGCAGCGCGGGCCTGATGTGACGCCCTCGCCCGCGGCGCCCTCGCCCGCGGGCGCGACGCACCCGCATCCGCAGCGGTGACGTGCGCGCCGCAGAGCGCCGCGGCGGGCGCGACGCATCCGCATCCGCCCACGCACCGGCACCCGCACCCGCCCGCAAGGGCCCCGCGGTGACCGGCCCCGCAAGACCCCGCCGGGGCGCCGTACTCTAGGAGGCGCTATGACTGACTTCCCCGGTGCACCCACAGGCCCTGGCGACGGCCGTCGCCTCCGCGTGCTCGCCGCGATGAGCGGTGGCGTCGACTCGGCCGTGGCGGCCGCCCGCGCCGCCGAAGCGGGGCACGACGTCACGGGCGTGCACCTCGCCCTGTCCGCGAACCCGCAGTCCTTCCGCACCGGAGCCCGCGGCTGCTGCACGGTCGAGGACAGCCACGACGCCCGCCGCGCCGCGGACGTGATCGGCATCCCCTTCTACGTCTGGGACCTGGCCGACCGCTTCCGCGCCGATGTCGTCGACGACTTCGTCGCCGAGTACGCCGCCGGCCGCACCCCCAACCCCTGCCTGCGCTGCAACGAGAAGATCAAGTTCGCCGCGCTGCTCGACAAGGCGATCGCCCTCGGCTTCGACGCCGTGTGCACCGGCCACTACGCCACCGTCGTCGTCAACCCCGACGGCTCCCGCGAGCTGCACCGCGCCTCCGACGCCGCCAAGGACCAGTCCTACGTGCTCGGCGTCCTCGACGAGCGGCAGCTGGCGCACGCCATGTTCCCGCTCGGCGACACCCTCACCACCAAGGGCGAGATCCGGGCGGAGGCGGCGCGCCGCGGTCTGTCCGTCGCCAAGAAGCCCGACAGCCACGACATCTGCTTCATCGCGGACGGCGACACCCAGGGCTTCCTCGCGCGGCGCCTGGGAACCGCCGAGGGCGACATCCTCGACGAGGACGGCAAGCGCCTGGGCACCCACTCCGGCGCCTACGGCTACACCGTGGGCCAGCGCAAGGGCCTGCGCCTGGGCGTGCCCGCCGCCGACGGCAAGCCGCGCTACGTGCTCGACATCTCTCCGGTGAACAACACGGTCACCGTCGGCCCGGCCGAGGCGCTGGACGTCACGGCCCTGACCGCCATCCGCCCGCGCTGGTGCGGCACCGCGCCCGACGGCGCCGGGCCGCGTACGTACACCGCCCAGCTGCGCGCCCACGGCGACGACGTGCCCGTCACGGCCGAGCTGGCCGACGGGGAACTGCGCGTCCGTTTCACCGGCGGAGCCGTCCGCGGGGTCGCGCCGGGCCAGGCGGTCGTGCTCTACGACGGCACCCGCGTCGTCGGCTCGGCGACGATCGCCGCGACGGAGCGCAGCCCGCGCGCCGCCGCGAGCGCCTGACCTTCCGCACGCGGGCCACGGAACGGGCCGGGCGCCCCCTGCCCGGCTCCCGGCGGCATGCGCGAGACTGGCCCGCATGAACATCTGCGTCTTCCTCTCCGCCGCCGACCTCGAGCCCCGCTACACCGAACCGGCCCGCGAGTTCGCCGAGTTGATCGGCAAGGGCGGCCACACCCTGGTGTGGGGCGGCTCGGACGTGGGCCTGATGAAGGTGATGGCGGACGGGGTGCAGGAGCACGGCGGGCGCCTGGTCGGGGTCTCGGTGGAGTTCCTGGCGGCCAAGGCCCGCAAGGGCGCCGACGAGATGGTGATCGCGGCCGACCTGGCCGAGCGCAAGGCGGAGCTGCTGGCCCGCGCGGACGCCGTGGTGGTCATGGTGGGCGGCACCGGCACGCTGGACGAGGCGACGGAGATCCTGGAGCTGAAGAAGCACGGGCTGCACACCAAGCCGGTCGTCCTGCTCAACACGGCGGGCTTCTACAACGGGCTCAAGGAGCAGTTCCAGCGCATGGACGCGGAGGGCTTCCTGCCGCTGCCCCTCACCGACCTGGTGTTCTTCGCCGAGGACGGGGTCTCGGCGCTCGCCTACCTGGAGGAGAGCGCCGGCATCGTGTGAGCCGGCGGGGATGACAGCATGGGGCCCATGTCGATTCACCTGATCACCGGCGCGGGCTCCGGCATCGGCGCCGTCGTGGCGCAGCGCCTCCTCGAACGCGGCGACGAACTGTGGCTGCTGGCCCGCGACGCCGGACGCGCCAAGGAACTGGCCGGCCGCTTCCCGGGCGCGCGCACCCTCGTCGGCGACCTCGCGGAACCGGAGCGGCTCTCCTGGGCGCTGGGCCACCAGTCGCCGCCGGACCGGCTGGACTCCCTGCTGCACATCGCGGGCGTCGTGGACCTGGGGCAGGTGGGCGAGCTCACCCCGAAGACCTGGAACCGGACGCTCGCCGCCAACCTCGTCGCCCCCGCCGAGCTGACCCGCCTCGTCCTTCCCCAACTGCGGCTCTCCCGGGGCCACGTGGTCTTCGTCAACTCCGGCGCCGGGCTCAACGCGCACGCCGAGTGGGGCGCCTACGCGGCCAGCAAGCACGGCCTCAAGGCGCTCGCCGACTCCCTGCGCCAGGAGGAGCACGCGAACGGGGTGCGGGTCACCTCCGTCTACCCGGGCCGTACCGCCACGCCCATGCAGGCCAAGGTGCACCAGCAGGAGGGCAAGGCGTACGACCCCTCGCGCTGGATCGCCCCCGAGTCGGTCGCGACGGCGATCCTGACGGCGCTCGACCTGCCGCGGGACGCCGAGATCAACGACCTGACGATCCGGCCGGGAGCCTGACGGGCCCGCCGTCGTAGGCTGCACCGGTGAGCACGGAAGGTACCGAAGCGAAGTTCCGGCTGCCCGAAGGGGCGGCCACCGGTGTGGGGTCGATGCCGGGAGGTGACGCGCGCGAGGCGGCGCGGACGGCGACCGGGGCGCTCGAGGCGCTGCCGTTCCTGCCGGAGCTGCCCGCGCGCGGCCCGGGCGCCGACATGATCGGCCGCACCCTCGGGATGCTGGTCGAGCTGTACGCGCGGGTGGAGCCCAGCGGATGGCGGTTCGGCGACCGCCCCGGCCGGGACACCCGCCGGGCCGGTGCGTGGCTGGGGGAGGACCTGGACGCCCTGGAGGAGTTCACCCAGGGCTACGAGGGCCCCCTCAAGCTCCAGGCCGTCGGGCCGTGGACGCTCGCGGCCTCCGTCGAGCTGAAGAACGGCGAGGCGGCGCTCTCCGATCCCGGCGCCTGCCGCGACCTGGCCGCCTCGCTCGGCGAGGGACTGCGGCTGCACCTGGAGGACGTGCGCCGGCGCGTGCCCGGCGCACAGCCCGTGCTGCAGCTGGACGAGCCCTCGCTGACCGCCGTGCTCCAGGGCCGGGTCAGGTCCGCCAGCGGCTACCGCACGCACCGCGCGGTGGACCGGGGCGTCGTCGAGGGCGCGCTGCGGGACGTCATGGCGGCCGTCGGCGGCGGGGACGGCGTGCCCGTGATCGCGCACTCCTGCGCCCCGGAGGTGCCCTTCGCGCTGCTGCGCAGAGCCGGGGTGGCGGGAGTGTCGTTCGATTTCTCGCTGCTCACGGAGAGTGACTGGGACGCCTTCGGTGAGGCGGCCGAGGCGGGAACCGCGCTCTTCACCGGTGTCGTCCGGGGTACCGACGCCCCATTGTCGGACCCTGCGGGTAGCGTCAGTGGTGTTCGGGCGCTGTGGCGCAGGCTGGGGCTGTCGCCGGGGGATCTGGGCACCTCCGTGGCGGTGACCCCGTCCTGCGGACTGGCGGGGGCCTCGCCGGCCTATGCCCGTGCCGCGCTCGTGCACTGCGCGAAGGCGGCACGCTCGCTCGTCGACAACCCTGAGTGAGGATGGGATGAGGAAGGACGTGGACGTGGAGGACTCCGTGATCCCCGAGGGCGCCAGGAACGAGGACGTGCCGGCGCCGGCGCGCGAGCTGCACGCCTCCCTGGCCGAGCAGGTCGAGGAGCACCGCTTCCGCTACTACGTCAAGGACCAGCCGGTCATCAGCGACGCCGACTTCGACAAGCTGCTGCGGCGGCTGGAGGAGCTGGAGAACGAGCACCCGTCGCTGCGCACGCCGGACTCGCCGACCCAGAAGGTGTCCGGCGCCTACGCGACGGAGTTCACCTCCGTCGAGCACCGCGAGCGCATGCTCTCCCTCGACAACGCCTTCACCGAGGAGGAGCTGAACGCCTGGGCCGACCGCCTCGCCGCGGAGCTGGGCCCCCCGGCGGGAGAGGGCGGCACCTACCACTTCCTGTGCGAGCTGAAGGTCGACGGCCTCGCTGTCAACCTCACGTACGAGAACGGCCGCCTGGTACGCGGCGCCACGCGTGGCGACGGCCGCACCGGCGAGGACATCACGCCCAACGTCCGCACGATCGCCGAGATCCCGGACCGGCTGGCGGGGGAGCGCGTCCCCGCGCTGGTCGAGATCCGCGGTGAGGTCTTCTTCCCCATGGAGAAGTTCGAGGAGCTCAACGCGCGCCTGGTCGAGGCGGGCGACAAGCCCTTCGCCAACCCGCGCAACGCCGCCGCCGGCAGCCTGCGGCAGAAGGACCCCCGGGTCACCGCGAGCCGCCCGCTGCACATGGTGGTGCACGGCATCGGCGCCCGCGAGGGCTTCACCATCGACTGCCAGTCGCACGCCTACGAGCTGCTGCACGAGTGGGGCCTGCCCACCACGAGGTACGCCCGCGTGGTCGGCACGCTCGCCGAGGTCAAGGAGGCCATCGCCTACTACGGCGAGCACCGCCACGACGTCGAGCACGAGATCGACGGCATCGTCGTCAAGGTCGACGAGATCCCGCTGCAGGGCCGGCTCGGCTCCACCGCCCGCGCGCCGCGCTGGGCCATCGCGTGGAAGTACGCGCCGGAGGAGGTCAACACCAAGCTGGTCGACATCCGGGTCGGCGTGGGCCGCACGGGCCGTGTGACGCCGTACGCGGTGGTCGAGCCGGTCACGGTGGCCGGCTCCGAGGTCGAGTTCGCCACCCTGCACAACCAGGACGTGGTCAAGGCCAAGGGCGTGCTCATCGGCGACACCGTCGTGCTGCGCAAGGCCGGTGACGTCATCCCGGAGATCCTCGGCCCGGTCGTCGACCTGCGGGACGGCGGCGAGCGCGCGTTCGTGATGCCCGCCCAGTGCCCCGAGTGCGGCACCCCGCTGCGGCCGATGAAGGAGGGGGACATCGACCTGCGCTGCCCCAACGCGCGGGGCTGCCCGGCGCAGATCCGGGAGCGGGTCTTCTATCTGACCGGCCGCAAGTGCCTGGACATCGAGAACTTCGGCTATGTCGCCGCGGCCGCGCTCACCCGGCCGCTGGAGCCCGCCGAGCCGCCGCTGCGCGACGAGGGCGACCTGTTCGACCTCACCCCCGAGGAACTGCTGCCGATCCGCGCCCATGTTCTCGACCAGAACACCGGCCTGCCCAAGCGCGACCCGGAGACGGGTCAGGAGAAGGTCGTCTCGGTCTTCGCCAACCAGCAGGGCGAGCTGAAGAAGAACGCGGCGGCCATGCTGGAGAACATCCAGAAGGCCAAGGAGCAGCCGCTCGCCCGGATCATCGCGGGCCTGTCGATCCGTCACGTGGGCCCGGTCGCCGCCGAGGCCCTGGCCCGCGAGTTCCGCGACCTGGACGCCGTCTTCGCCGCCGACGAGCAGCGCCTGGCGGGCGTCGACGGCGTCGGCGGGATCATCGCCGCCTCCCTCAAGCAGTGGTACGAGGAGGAGTGGCACCGCGAGATCCTCCGCAAGTGGAAGGCGGCCGGGGTCCGCTTCACCGAGGAGGGCTCCGACGAGGGGCCGCGTCCGCTGGAGGGCCTCACCGTCGTCGTCACCGGCACCCTCGCCACCCACACCCGGGACGGCGCGAAGGAGGCGCTCGTGAGCCGCGGCGCCAAGGTCACCGGATCGGTCTCCAAGAAGACCGACTTCGTGGTCGTCGGCGACAGCCCGGGCTCCAAGTACGACAAGGCGGTGCAGCTGAAGGTGCCGATCCTGGACGAGGACGGGTTCGCCGTGCTGCTCGGGCAGGGCGCGGACGCGGCCCGGGAGGCGGCCGTGAACCCGGAGGGCTGACACCCCATCATCACCCTTTCGGCCCATAGGGGAACGATCCGGGAGGGTGGGATCCATTCCGGGCAACAGCAGCCGATCGGTGCCCGTGACAGCCTTTATCGGCCTACTGTTGAGAGGCGCGCCTTCCGGGCATGGGCCCTCCAGCAGCCCGGCGGTCAATGCCTCGGGCAAGGGCGTGTGGTGGAACGGCACACGCGGCTGCGAGAGGGTACGGGCATGGAACCGACGGACAGCGCCGGACCGGCGCGGCGGCTGCTCGGACCGGCCGCGCCGGTGCTGCCCGCGGCGGCACTCAGGTACTCGGTCGTGGGCGCCGCCGCGGCGGCCCTGGCGGTGGGCGTCGTCCGGATACTCGTGGACGGCAACGCCTTCTTCCCCGGCGGCGACGCCGGCTGGGCGTTCGCCGTGCTCACCGGCATCATCGTCGGGCATCTGGTCGCCATGGGCCGGGACCGCTGGTGGGGCGGCACGGGCTCCGGCGCCGCGCTGACCCTCGCCGTGCTGCTGCTCTACGGCTGGGTGCCCGCGGTACTGGTCAGCCTGGCCGTCGTCGTCCTGGTCGGCGCGGCCCGCCGGCACCGCTGGCGCGAGGCGCTGCTGCACGGCGCCGTGGACATCCTCGGCATCGGCGCGGCCTCGCTCGCGCTCTCCGTCTTCGGCACCCACCCGTCCGTCGAGCAGCCCTGGCAACCCGCCACGTGGGGGGTGGCCGCCGTCCCCGCGGTGCTCGCCGCCGCACTCGGCTACCTGGCCGCGACCCGCACCCTCCTGTGGTACGCGATCGTGCCGCGCGCCGGAGCACTGCCCACCGTGGCCCGCACCGCGCTGATACGCCAGGGCTTCGTCGGCGTCGCACTGCTCGGCATCTCTCCGCTGATCATCATCGTCGCGGCCGATCTGCCCCTGCTGCTGCCGCTGTTCGCCGTGCCCCTGATCGCACTCGACTCCACGCTCTGGATCGCGCACGCCCGCGCCGAGGAGCAACTGCGCGACCCGCTCACCGGACTGCCCAACCGTCAGTGGCTGCTGGAGCGCACCTGGACCGCGCTGGACGACGCCGCCCGCAGCGGCGAGCGCGCCGCGCTGGTCCTGATCGACCTCGACAAGTTCCGCTCCGTCAACGACACCCTCGGCCACATGGCCGGCGACCGGCTGCTGCTGCAGATCGCCGACCGCCTGCGGCTCGCCCTGCCGCGCGGCGCCGAGGTCGCCCGGCTCGGCGGCGACGAGTTCGCCGTCCTGCTCCCCACCTGCGACGCACCGACCCGCGCCCAGCGCATCGCCAGGGCCCTGGTCGCCGCCCTGAGTTCGCCGTTAAGTCTCGACGGCCTGACCCTGGTCCTCGAGGCCAGCGCCGGGGTCGCCGTCTACCCCGATCACGCCGACGACGCCGAGGGCCTGCTGCGCCGCGCCGACGTCGCGATGTACCAGGCGAAACGTGACCGCAGCGGCGTCGAGGTCTATGAGTCCTCCCGCGACGGCAACACCCCCGACCGCCTGGGCCTTCTCGGTGACCTGCGCCGCGCGCTGGACCGCGGCGAGGTCGAGCTGCACTACCAGCCGAAGGTCCGCTTCGACGGGCAGGTCGCCGGGCTGGAGGCGCTGGTCCGCTGGGTGCACCCCGAGCGCGGCCGGGTCAGCCCCGAGGAGTTCATCGCGATCGCCGAGACCTCCGGGCTCATGCCGCAGCTCACCGAGTACGTCCTGGAGACCGCACTCGGGCAGGTCGCCCGGTGGCGGGCGATGGGGCTCGACGTCCCCGTCGCCGTCAACGTCTCGCCCCGCGACGTCCACTCGCCCGGCTTCGCCGGGGCCGTCGCCGCCCGCCTGGCCCGGCACGGGGTCCCGCCGGGGGCACTGCAGCTGGAGATCACCGAGCACGTGCTGCTGGAGGACCCGCAGCGCGCCGCCGACACCATGGCCGGGCTGACCGGGCACGGGGTGAAGATGTCGCTGGACGACTTCGGCACCGGCTACTCCTCCCTGGTGCATCTGCGGCGGCTTCCGGTCAGCGAGCTGAAGATCGACCGCTCGTTCGTGGCACGGCTGTCCGTCGACGCCGAGGACGCGGAGATCGTGCGCTGCACGGTCGACCTCGCCCACTCCCTCGGCCTCCTCGTCGTGGCGGAGGGCGTCGAGGACGACGAGACGTGGGAGCGCCTGCGGGACCTGGGCTGCGACGCCATCCAGGGCTGGCTCGTCGCCGCCGCGATGCCCCCGGAGGAGACCACGGCCTGGCTGCGGCTGCGCGGCCGTTCCGGTTGGCGCCGGCCGGCGGAGCTGGAGGCCGCGAAGGAGCGGGCCGCCGTCCCCGACGCGCAGTAACGTTTGCGGGCCTGCGACCTGCGGGCCCGCACCCGCCGCGCGGTGTCGTGGGCGCCCCGTGGAGCCCACCCGCCCGGCGGCACCGCGCGCCCGGCAGGCCCCGTCCCGGCGCACCCCGGCCGGGCGAAGTGCAAACCGTTTCGCCCCCGGGGCGCCCGCGCCCATAGGATTGGGCGCGAAAAGACCAAACTCACCCCCAGAGGATCGCTGCATGCCAGGCATCACGCGCGAGGAGGTCGCCCACCTCGGCCGGCTGTCGCGTCTGGAGCTGAAGGACGAAGAGCTCGACCACTTCGCCGGACAGCTCGACGCCATCATCGGCGCGGTCGCCCGCGTCTCCGAGGTGGCCGGCGAGGACGTACCGCCGACCTCCCACCCGCTGCCGCTGACGAACGTCATGCGCCCTGACGAGGTCAGGCCCAGCCTGACCCCGGCGGAGGCGCTGTCCGGCGCACCCGCCCAGGAGCAGCAGCGCTTCAAGGTGCCGCAGATCCTGGGGGAGGACTGATCACGATGACCGATCTGACCAGGCTCACCGCCGCGCAGACCGCGGCCGCCGTCGCCTCCGGCGAGACGTCCGCCGTCGAGGTCGCCCAGGCCCACCTCGACCGCATCGGCGCGGTCGACGAGAAGGTCCACGCCTTCCTGCACGTCGACACCGAGGGCGCCCTGAAGGCCGCCAAGGCCGTCGACGACAAGCGTGCCGCCGGCGAGAAGCTCGGCCCGCTCGCGGGCGTCCCGCTGGCGCTGAAGGACATCTTCACCACCAAGGGCATCCCGACGACCGTCGGCTCCAAGATCCTCGAGGGCTGGATCCCGCCGTACGACGCGACGCTGACCGCACGCCTCAAGCAGGCCGGCATCGTCATCCTCGGCAAGACCAACATGGACGAGTTCGCCATGGGGTCCTCCACCGAGAACAGCGCCTACGGCCCGACCGGCAACCCGTGGGACCTCACCCGGATCCCCGGCGGCTCCGGCGGCGGTTCCTCCGCCGCCCTTGCCTCCTTCCAGGCCCCGCTCGCCATCGGCACCGACACCGGCGGCTCCATCCGCCAGCCGGCCGCCGTCACCGGCACGGTCGGCGTCAAGCCCACCTACGGCGGCGTCTCCCGCTACGGCATGGTCGCCTTCAGCTCCTCGCTGGACCAGGGCGGCCCCTGCGCCCGCACCGTGCTGGACGCGGCGCTGCTGCACGAGGTCATCGCGGGCTACGACCCGATGGACTCCACCTCCATCGACGCCCCCGTCCCGCCGGTCGTCGAGGCCGCGCGCAACGGCAACGTCAAGGGCCTGCGGGTCGGCGTCATCAAGGAGTTCGCGGGCGAGGGCTACCAGCCCGGCGTCATGGAGCGGTTCAACGAGTCCGTCGAGCTGCTGCGCGAGCTCGGCGCCGAGGTCGTCGAGCTGTCCTGCCCGTCCTTCGAGTACGCGCTCGCCGCGTACTACCTGATCGCGCCGTCCGAGTGCTCGTCCAACCTGGCCCGCTTCGACGGGCTGCGTTACGGCCTGCGGGTCGGCGACGACGGCACCCGCAGCGCCGAGGACGTCACCGCCCTCACCCGCGAGGCCGGTTTCGGCCCCGAGGTCAAGCGCCGCATCATGCTGGGCACGTACGCGCTGAGCTCCGGCTACTACGACGCGTACTACGGCAGCGCGCAGAAGGTCCGCACCCTGATCTCGCGTGACTTCGAGCGCTCCTTCCAGCAGGTCGACGTGGTGATCTCGCCGACCACCCCCACCACCGCGTTCCCGATCGGCGAGCGCGCGGACGACCCGATGGCGATGTACCTCGCCGACCTGTGCACCATCCCGGCCAACCTGGCGGGAAACGCGGCCATGTCCGTGCCCTGCGGCCTCGCTTCCGAGGACGGGCTCCCGGTCGGTCTGCAGATCATCGCCCCGGCCATGGCCGACGACCGCCTCTACCGTGTCGGTGCGGCCGTCGAGTCGGCGTTCACCGCACGCTGGGGCCACCCGCTGCTGGAGGAGGCACCGATCCTGTGAGCAAGCTCGAGAAGGCCAAGGGTTTCAAGAAGAGCAAGTCCGGAACCTACCTGTCGATCGGCACGACGCTCTTCGGCGCGGTCGGTGTGGCACGGCAGATGAAGCGGGGCCGCGCGGAGAGCGACACGCTGCTGCTGATCGACGCGGTGGTCAGCGCCGCGGCGATCGCCACCGGCGTCGCCCTGCTGCTCCGCCAGCTGCGCCGGCTCGGCGACGACGACGTGTTGTCGTCCTGACGGGGAACTGAGAGGTATCAAGACTGTGACCGTCACGGACCTGGTGTCGTACGAGGACGCGCTCGCGTCCTATGACCCGGTGATGGGCCTCGAGGTCCACGTCGAGCTCGGCACCAAGACGAAGATGTTCTGCGGCTGCTCGACGACACTCGGCGCCGAGCCCAACAGCCAGGTGTGCCCGGTGTGCCTGGGCATGCCCGGCGCGCTGCCGGCCGTCAACGCGGCCGGCGTCGAGTCGGCCATCAAGATCGGCCTCGCGCTCAACTGCGAGATCGCTCAGTGGTGCCGCTTCGCCCGGAAGAACTACTTCTATCCGGACATGCCGAAGAACTTCCAGACCTCCCAGTACGACGAGCCGATCGCCTTCAACGGCTATCTGGACGTCCAGCTGGAGGACGGCGAGGTCTTCCGTGTGGAGATCGAGCGCGCCCACATGGAGGAGGACACCGGCAAGTCCACGCACGTGGGCGGCGCCACCGGCCGAATCCACGGCGCCTCGCACTCGCTGCTGGACTACAACCGGGCCGGCATCCCGCTGATCGAGATCGTCACCAAGCCGATCGAGGGCGCCGGTGAGCGCGCGCCCGAGGTCGCCAAGGCGTACGTGACCGAGCTGCGCGAGCTGATCAAGGCGCTGGGCGTCTCCGAGGCCCGTATGGAGATGGGCCAGATGCGCTGCGACGTCAACCTGTCGCTGCGCCCCGTCGGCCGGGAGAAGTTCGGCACCCGCAGCGAGACCAAGAACGTGAACTCGCTGCGCAGCGTCGAGCGGGCCGTCCGCTTCGAGATCCAGCGGCACGGGGCCGTGCTCTCCTCGGGCGGCACGATCGTCCAGGAGACCCGGCACTTCCACGAGGACACCGGCTCCACCACCTCCGGCCGCATCAAGGAGGAGGCGGAGGACTACCGGTACTTCCCGGAGCCCGACCTCGTCCCCGTCGCCCCGGCCCGCGAGTGGGTCGAGGAGCTGCGGGCCGGTCTGCCCGAGCTCCCGCGGGTGCGCCGCGGGCGTCTGCAGAAGGACTGGGGCATCTCCGACCACGAGATGCAGTCGGTGCTCAACGCCGGCGCGATCGACCTGATCGTCGCCACCATGGAGGCGGGCGCCGACGCGGCCGCCGCACGCAAGTGGTGGATGGGCGAGCTGGCCCGCCGTTCCAACGAGGACGGCGTGGAACTGGGCGCCCTGCCCATCACCCCGGCCCAGGTGGCCCGGGTGGCGGCGCTGGTGGCCGAGGGCTCGCTCAACGACAAGCTGGCCCGCCAGGTCATCGAGGGCGTGCTGGCCGGTGAGGGCGAGCCGGACGAGGTCGTGGACAAGCGCGGCCTGAAGGTCGTCTCGGACGAGGGCGCGCTCGGCGCGGCCGTCGACGAGGCCATCGCGGCCAACGCCGCCGTCGCCGACAAGATCCGCGGTGGCAACCTCGCGGCGGCGGGCGCGCTCATCGGCGCCGTCATGAAGATCACCCGCGGCCAGGCCGACGCCAAGCGCGTGCGCGAGCTCGTGCTGGAGAAGCTGGGCGTACAGGGCTGATCCGAAGCGGCCGTCACAGCAGGTCGGCACTGAAGGGGCGGGCTCCCGGCCGGGGGCCCGCCCCTTCCGCGTCGTCGCGGGTCGGCCGCTTGTAAGGGCGAGATAAATTCCCCTCACGGAGTGTGATTCGGCGCACGAACGCGGCCAACGATCTTTTCTTCCTGGTTCAGTCGAGGACGTACGAGTGGTGTTCTTTGCGGGCCCTTCGCCGGCCCGAAAGATCCGCGCAACCCCAGGGAGAGCCATGGCCGCCCTTGCCCGCTGGTGCCTCGACCGCCGTCTCGCCGTCGTCCTGCTGTGGCTCGTCGCCCTGCTCGGTCTGTCCACGGCCGCCCTGGTCGCCGGGTCCGCCTACTCGAACGACTACGACATCAAGGGCACCGACTCCAGCAAGGCCACCGCCCTGCTGAAGGAGGCCTTTCCGGGCTCGGCCGGCGACAGCGACACGATCGTCTGGCACACCGACAAGGGAACCGTCGGCGTCGCGTCCGTCAGGGAGCGGCTGACCGGCACGCTGGACGAGGTGGCCGAACTCCCCGGGGTCGCCTCGGTGACCAGCCCCTACGGCACCGAGGGCGCCGCGCAGATCAGTCAGGACGGGCACACCGCCTACGCGACCGTGATGTTCGACAGGCCCACGGACGACTTGCACGCCGACCAGGTGCGCAAGGTCGTCGACACCGCGAGGGCCGCCGCCGACGACAACACCCAGGTCGCCCTCGGCGGTGGCGCCATCGCGCTCACCGAGGGCGGCGGCGGGCACATGAGCGAGGCCGTGGGCGTCGCCGTGGCGGCCGTGGTGCTGCTGGTGGCCTTCGGCTCGCTCTTCGCGATGTTCATGCCGATCATCACCGCGCTGGTCAGCGTGGGCACCGCGTACATGGCGATCGAGCTGCTCGGCCACCTGATCAGGGTCGCCGACTTCGCGCCGATGCTCGGCATGCTCATCGGCCTGGGCGTCGGCATCGACTACGCCCTGTTCATCGTCACCCGCCACCGCAGAGGCCTCAAGCAGGGACTGCCCGTACGCGAGGCCGCCGAGCAGGCGGTCGCCACGACCGGCCGGGCGGTGGTCTTCGCCGGCGGCACGGTCTGCGTGGCCCTGCTCGGCATGCTGATCCTGCGGCTGTCCTTCCTCAACGGCGTCGCGATCGCCGCCTCCCTCACCGTGATCCTCACCGTCGCCGCATCGGTGACGCTGCTGCCCGCACTGCTGGGCACCATCGGGTTGAAGGCGCTCAGCCGCCGGGAGCGGCGCCGGCTCGTCGAGCACGGGCCGTCGCCCGAACTGCCGACCGGTTTCGCGGCCCGCTGGTCCGCCTTCGTCGAACGGCACCCCAAGGTGCTCGGAGCGGTCGCCGCCGTCGTGATGCTCGTGCTGGCCCTGCCCACGACCTCCCTGCACCTGGGCGCCTCCGACCAGGGCAACAGCGCCGCGGGCACCACCACCCGCCAGGCGTACGACATGCTCTCCGAGGGCTTCGGGCCGGGCTTCAACGGCCCGCTGCAACTGGTCGCCACGTCCGGTGACGCCGCCGACCGCGCGGCGCTGGAGCAGCTCACCGCCGTCCTGGCGCGCACCGAGGGCGTCGCCGCGGTGCACATGGAGCAGCCGCAGCACGGCAGCGGGCCGGACGTCATCGACGTCGTCCCCACCACGTCCCCGCAGGACCAGGCCACCGACCGGCTCGTCACCCACCTGCGCGAGGACGTCATCCCCGAGGCCACCGAGGGCACCTCCCTGCAGGTGTACGTCGGCGGTGTCACCGCGGGCTACGCGGACTTCGCCTCGGTGATCGTCGGCAAGCTGCCGCTCTTCGTGGGCTCCGTCATCGGCCTGGGCTGCGTACTGCTGCTGCTGGCCTTCCGCAGCTTCGGCATCCCGCTCAAGGCCGCGGTCATGAACATCGCCGCCGTCGCCTCGTCCTTCGGCATCGTGGTCGCGATCTTCCAGTGGGGCTGGGGGAGCGAGCTGCTGGGGCTGGGGGCGGCCGGCCCCATCGAGCCCTTCCTGCCGGTGATCATGGTCTCGGTGCTCTTCGGGCTCTCCATGGACTACCAGGTCTTCCTCGTCAGCCGCATCTACGAGGAGTGGCGCGAGACCCGTGACAACCGCCGCGCGGTCCGGGTGGGCCTCGCGGAGACCAGCCGCGTGATCAACTCGGCCGCGGTCATCATGATCTCCGTCTTCCTGGCCTTCGTGCTCAGCGGCGACCGCGTGATCGCGATGTTCGGCATCGGGCTGGCGGCCGCCGTCGCACTCGACGCCTTCATCCTGCGGACGCTGCTCGTACCGGCGCTGATGCACACGCTGGGCGACTGGAACTGGTGGCTGCCCAGGTGGCTGGAGCGCCGGCTGCCGCGGATCTGCATCGAGGGCCCGGCGGAACCCGCTCCGGCCGCCGCGGACGAGGCCGACTCTCAGAAGGCTCTCATAATCTGACCGTACGGTTGCCGCCCATGGAGACCACCAAGACCCACGGGCCGGAAGCCGGCGAACTCGACGCGGACCGCGGGCCCGACCGGACCGAGGACGACGGCGCGACGGACGCGACCGCGCCCGGGACCGCACCCGAAACGGCGTCGCCCGGCGCCGCGCCCGCCACGTCCGGCGAGCCGCAGGACCTCGACGAGCACGACGACGTCGACGAACCGGAGACCCCCGGCAGTGCGGACGCCCCCGCCGGGGTCGTCCCCGGTGCGGCGGCCGTCGTCGGCGCCGCCCTCGGCCTCGCGTCCCTCACCGGAACCTGGCTGGGCACCGTACTGGCCGAGCGGCGACAGCTGATCGGGCAGATCAACACCTCCTCGGGCAGCCCCGCCCAGCAGATCGAGCAGATATACGGCGCGCCCTGGCACACCACGGCCGCCGTCAACGGCGTCTGCGCGCTGGTCGCCCTCGTCGTCCTCGGCGCCGTGCTGCTCGCCGGCCGGAACGCCGCGCCGTGGGTGCGCGCGGTCGCCTGGGGCGGTCTCGCCCTCGGCGTGCTCGGGCTGTGCGTCGCCGCCGGGACGTGGTTCGACCTCTTCGGGGGGCTGCCGAGCGTGGCCGGCACCCCGGTCTCGTCCGGCGGCTGAGGCCTTGGAGGAGGGCGGCGCCCGGGCCCCGGCGGCCTGAGCGGTCCGCCGCGCGGGCTAAGGCGTCCGCACCCCCGAAGCCTGGGCGGTTGCCCGATGTGGTCCACCCCCCTTGGGGACGAGGCTGATGGCACGGAGAAGACCTCCGGACCATCGGTCCCGAACCCGAGGAGCAACGGATGTACACCCACGAACTGCTGGGCCGCGAGAAGGCGGAGCGACTGCTGCGCGAGGCCGCCCGGTACCGCCTGGCCCGTCAGGCACGCGAGGGCGCCCGCGCCGCCGCCGGCCGCCGTGCGACCGCCGCCGGCCACGACGAGGGAAGGCGGCACGCCAGGAGGGCCGGCCGGCTCATCCGGCGGCTGAGGGCCGCCGGATGAGCACCGCGGTGCCGGTGGAAACAGGTACCGCGCCGTCAGGGCCCCGTGCGATGCTCGGGACCGTGCAGAACCAGTCGGTCAGCCCGGTGTTCATCGGACGCACCCGCGAACTGACCCGCCTCACCACCGCGCTCGCCCGCGCTCATGCGGGCGAGCCGCAGGCGCTGGTGATCGGCGGCGAGGCCGGCGTCGGCAAGACCCGGCTCGTCGAGGAGTTCCTCGCCGCGGCCGAGGACGGACCGGCGACCGTCACCGCCGTGGGCGCCTGCGTGGAGATCGGCGCGGACGGGCTGCCGTTCGCGCCCGTCGCGACGATCCTGCGCGCCCTGCACCGCCGGCTCGGCGACGAACTCGTCGCCGCGGCCGCCGGCAGCGAGACCGAACTCGCCCGCCTGCTCCCGGGGCTGGGCGGGTCGGACGGTCCCGATCCGCTCGCGGACCAGCGCGACGAGCACGGCCGCGCCCGGCTCTTCGAGCTCACCTCGCGGCTGCTGGAACGGCTCTCGGAGGAGCGCACGCTCGTCGTCGCGCTGGAGGACCTGCACTGGGCCGACCGCTCCACCCGCGAACTCCTCGGCTACCTGCTGCGCTCGCTCTCCCGCGGCCGGCTCGTCGTCCTGGCGACCTACCGCTCCGACGACATCCACCGGCGCCACCCGCTGCGGCCCTTCCTCGCCGAACTCGACCGGATGCGTTCCGTCGCGCGCCTCGAACTGTCCCGCTTCACCCGCGCCGAGGTCCGCGCCCAGGTCGCCGGCATCCTCGACTCCGAGCCCTCCCCCAGCCTGGTCGACCGGGTCTTCGGCCGCTCCGACGGCAACCCCTTCTTCGTCGAGGAACTGGCCTGCAGCATCACCCAGGGCTGCCGCACCGGACTCAGCGACAGCCTGCGCGACCTGCTGCTCGTCCGCGTCGAGACACTGCCCGAGACCGCGCAGCGCGTCGCCCGCGTCGTCGCCGAGGGCGGCTCCGCCGTCGAGTACCGGCTGCTGGAGGCCGTCGCCGGGCTCGGCGAGGACGACCTCATCGAGGCCCTGCGCTCCGCCGTGGGCGCCAAGATCCTGCTGCCCACCGACGACGGCGACGGCTACCGCTTCCGGCACTCGCTGGTCCGCGAGGCCGTCGGCGACGACCTGCTGCCCGGCGAGCGCAGCCGCATCAACCGCCGCTACGCGCGGGCCCTGGAGACCGACCCCGCTCTGGTGCCCGCCGACGAACTCCCCGCCAGGCTGGCCAGTTACTGGTACCACGCCCACGAGCCCGCCAAGGCGCTGCCCGCCGTGCTGGCCGCCTCCGTCGAGGCGCGGCGCCGTCACGCCTACGCCGAACAGCACCGGCTGCTCGAACGCGCCCTGGAACTGTGGGACGACACCCCCGTGGACGTCCGCGAGGAACTGCGGCCGGTCGACTACGTCGAGGTCTTCCCGCCCGCGACCCTGGCCTTCGGCACCGGGGACCCCGGCGGCTGCCACCCGGACGGCGCGCCCCTGCAGTACATGGACCTGCTCGCCGAGACGACCGTGGCCGCGCGCCTGAGCGCCGACCGCGAGGGCGCCTACGAGGTCACCAAGCGGGCGCTGCGGCTGCTGGAGCGCTCCGGCGACCCGCTGCGCGCGGCCTGGTTCTGGATCCAGCGCTCCCGGCTGATGGTCGCCATGGGCCGCGGCGACGGCTGGGCCGAGATCGCCGAGGCCCAGGAACTCGTCCGGGGGCTGCCGCCGTCAGCGGTCCACGCCGAGGTGCTGGAGAGCGCCGCCGGCTGGGACATGATGCACGACCCGGGGCCGGACAGCATCGCCATGGCGGAGCGCGCCATCGAACTGGCCCGGCTGGTCGGCGCCGAGGAGACCGAACTGCACGCCCGCGTCACCCTGGGCATCCTGCTCGCCGACGCCGGTGACGCCGACGCGGGCATCGCCGAACTGGAGGCCGCCCGCGCACGGGCCGCCGCCGCACGGTACGGCAGCCTCACGGTGAACACCGACGCCAACCTCGCCGCCCTGCTGGAGGCCGTGGGCCGCTCGGAGGAGGCGATCGCGGTGGCCCGCAGGGGAGTGGAGAGCGCCACCCGCCACGGGCTGCGCGACGGCGTCACCTTCGCCTCCGCCAACCAGGCCGAGTCCCTGCTCGCCCTCGGCCGCTGGGACGAGGCGGTCGAGGTCGCCGCCCGCGGCCGGGAGAACACGAACCACGCCCTGTACCTCGGCTGGGCCGCGACCCTGCTGGCCCATGTCGCCGTGCGACGCGGGGAGTACGACCGCGCCGAGGCCGAGGTCGCCGCCGCACGGGACCATCTGGGCCCCCAGGACCACCAGCCGCAGAACACCCTGCCGCTGCGCCATCTGACCATCGCCGTCGCCGCCGGGCGGGGACGCTTCCTGGAGGCGAGGGCCGCGGTACGGGCCGCCCTGGAGGCCGGGTTCCCGCCCGCGTTCCACCGCTACGTCTGGCCCATGCTGCACACCGCGGCGACCGTCGAGGCGGACGCCCTGGGGCTGCCCGGCGCGGAGGCGGGACGCGCCGAGATGCTCGCCCTGATACGCAAGGCGGCGGGCCGGCTGCCCCGGTTGTCCCCGGTGTGGGCCGCCCACGCCCTGTTCGTCGAGGCGGAACTGCTGCGCGCCGAGGGGGGCACGGGCCCCGAGCCCTGGGCGGCCGCCGAGGCGGCGTACACCGCCCTCGACCGCCCTTACCCGCTCGCCCTGGTACGGCTCCGGCACGCCGAGGCCCTGCTCGCCCTGCACGAGCCCGGCGCCCGCGACCGCGCGTCCGCCCTGCTGCGCCGGGCGGGCGAGGTCGCCGACTCCCTGGGCGCCGTCCCGCTGCGCGACGCCGTCCGGCTGCTCGCCCGGCGGGGCCGGCTGGCGCTGGAGGAACCGGAGGCGGCCGCCGCCCCCGAGGCCGCGGAGGAGCCGGAGCCCTTCGGCCTGACGGCGCGCGAGCGTGAGGTGCTGCGCCGCGTCGCCGCCGGCTACACCAACCGCCGCATCGCCGAGGAACTGTTCATCTCGCCGAAGACCGCCAGCGTGCACGTCTCCAACATCCTCGCCAAGCTCGGCGTCTCGGGCCGCGGCGAGGCGGCCGCGCTCGCCCACCGGCTGCGGCTGTTCGCCGGTCGGCCGGGCTGAGTCCCGCCCCCGCGGCAGGCAGGCGCAGGGCTAGCCGGCCCGCGGCGGACGTATCAGGACGGCGCCCGAGTCCAGGTCGACCGGGCCCCGGCCGGGATCGGCGTCCCCCTCCTCGTCACGCACCAGTTCCAGGCGGTTGCGTTCGTCCTCGGCGTGCCTGCGGCCCGGAGCGAACAGCTCGTCCAGCGCGTTGAACATCGCACCCCCAGGGTGTCGTCGGGTCAGCTCACCCGCAGCCGCAGGATGCGGTCGTCGCCCTTGCGGGGATCGCCGCGGCCGTCGGTGTTGCTGGTGGTCAGCAGAAGTCCGCCGTCCGGATCGGCGAGGACGGTGCGGAGGCGGCCGTACTCGCCGACGAGGAAGGCCTGCGGGTCGGCCGCGGCTTTCGTCCCGACCAACGGGATCCTCCACAGGCGGGCGCCGCGCAGCGAGGCCATCCAGATCGAGCCGTCCGCGTAGGCGATGCCGCTGGGCGAGGCGTCGTCGGTGCGCCATTGCGCGACGGGGTCGGCGTAGCCGTCGCGGTGGGCGAGGCCCTCCACGACGGGCCATCCGTAGTTCTTCCCCGGCTCGATCAGATTGAGCTCGTCCCAGGTGTCCTGCCCGAACTCCGCGGCCCACAGCCGTCCCCGGCTGTCCCAGGCCAGGCCCTGCACATTGCGGTGGCCGTAGGAGTAGACGACGGAGTCCGCCTCCGGATTGCCGTGCACGGGCTCACCGTCGGGCGTCATCCGCAGGATCTTGCCGCCCAGGGACTTCCTGTCCTGCGCCAGACCGCGTTCGCCGCTCTCGCCCGTGCCCGCGTAGAGCATGCCGTCGGGGCCGAAGGCGATCCGCCCGCCGTTGTGGATGGCGCCGTGCGGGATGCCGCGCAGGATCGTGTCCGGCGCGCCCAGTTGCTCCCCGGCCGGCTTCGCCGGGTCGTAGAGCATGCGCGCGATGCGGTTGTCCGATTCGGTCGTGAAGTACGCGTACACCAGGTGGTCGGTGGCGAAGTCCCGGGAGACGGCGAGACCGAGCAGCCCGCCCTCGCCTCCCGAGGAGACCCCGGGCACCGTGCCGACGGTGTTCGTGCGGCCGCCGGCCGCGGCCACCCGGACGATGCTTCCGGTGTCGCGGGAGGCCACCAGCAGATCGCCCTCCGCCAGCGCGACCACGCCCCACGGGGTCGTGAGCCCGGTGGCGACCGTGCCGGTCACCTCCGCCGTGCCCTTCGCCGGGGCCGAGGGCTCGTCGGTGCCGCCGGAGGCCGGTGCGGACGCGGAGGCGGAGGCGGAGGCCGGGGGAGCCGGGGTGGAACCACCGTCCTGGGAACATCCGGCGGCGAGCAGCGCGGCACTGGCCAGCGCGGCGGTCACGACGGCGGCACGGCGTCCCACGCTTCCCTCCCGGGGGTTCTCCGGCTCGGACTCCAAGAACATCACATCCATCACTACACCGCCCGGCCCTTGGCGGTTCCCACCGCGGACCGTGGATCTCCCGCGGCCGACCCGCCCCGTCGGCCCCGGTGGCCACCTCAGTCCCAGGAGCCCCGCGCCGGCGGCAGCGCCGCGATCTCCGCGAAGTCCTCCTCGGTCAGCCGCAGTTCCGCGGCCCCGGCGTTCTCCGCCGTCCAGCGCTGTTGCTTCGCCCCGGGTATCGGCACGACCTGCCGCCCCTGTGCCAGCACCCATGCCAGCGCGACCTGCGCGGGCGTCGCGCCGTGCACCTCGGCGACCCTCCGCAGCCCCGCGACGATCGGCTGGTTCGCGGCCATCATCTCGGCCGTGAACCGGGGATGGCGGGCCCGTACGTCGTCGGGCTCGAAGCCCTGGCCGGGGGTGAGCGTGCCCGTCAGGAAGCCGTTGCCGAGGGGCATCGCGGCCATGAAGCCGACCCCGCGCTGCGTGCACCACGGCAGCAGCTCGGCCAGCGCCTCGGGCGACCACACCGACAGCTCCGCCTGCACGCAGCTCACCGGGAAGACCTGCTGGGCGCGGCGCAGCTGCCGCAGTGTCTCGTCGTATATACCCGCGCCCGCGCGCCGGGCCGCCCGGGCGCCCACCGCGCACCACCCCAGGGCGCGCACCTTGCCCGCCGCGACCAGTTCCGCCATCGCGCCCCACGTCTCCTCGACCGGGACCTCGGGGTCGGCGCGGTGCAGCTGGTAGAGGTCGATCACGTCGGTCTGCAGCCGGCGCAGCGACGCGTCGCAGGCCCGCTTCACGTACGAGGGGCGGCCGTTGGCCACCAGGTGCTGCTCGCCGACGAGCAGTCCGCACTTGGTGGAGACGAAGACCTCCCGGCGACGCTCCTTCAGCACCCGCCCCAGCAGCAGCTCGTTGGTGAACGGCCCGTACATGTCGGCGGTGTCCAGCAGCGTCGTGCCGTGGTCGACCGCCGTGTGCACGGCCCGCAGTGACGATTCGCCGTCCTGCCGGGACGCCGTGTAGGCCCAGCTCATCGGCATGCATCCCAGGCCGACGGCGCCCACCTCCAGAGCCGCTGATCCGACCGTCCTGCGCTCCACCTGGCTGACCTCCGCTGACCTCTCGCGCCGCCCCACTGTGCCATAGCCTCCTGACCATGGCTGACATCACCCGGAACCACCGCCCCACGGTCTGGCTCCCGATTCCCGCAGACGACGTCGAAGGGCTCCCCGCCGAACTCGACTACCTCCACTGGGACGGCGACGGGGAGTTCCCGGCCGACCCCGCCGACGCCGCGTTCTACGTGGTGCCCTACATGAAGGGGCCGGAGGTCGCGGGCCGCCCGCTGCCGCGCATGTCCGGGGTGAGGGTCGTGCAGACGCTCACCGCGGGCGTCGACCACGTCACGCCGTTCCTCCGGCAGCTCCCCGCGGGGGTGCGGCTGTGCAACGCCCGCGGGGTGCACGAGGCGAGCACCGCGGAGCTGGCCGTCGCGCTCACCCTGGCGGCCCTGCGCGGCATCCCCCGCTTCGTACGCGGTCAGGACGCCGAGGAATGGCACGCGGGCGTCTACCCGGCCCTCGCCGACAAGCAGGTGCTCATCGTCGGCTACGGATCGATCGGCGCGGCCATCGAGGACCGGCTCACGCCGTTCGAATGCCACGTCACACGGGTCGCCCGGCTGGCCCGGCGGTCCCCGCGCGGCCCCGTGCACGCCCTGAAGGACCTGCCCGGGCTCCTGCCGCAGGCGGACGTGGTCGTGCTGTCGACCCCGCTCACCCCGGACACCCGCCATCTGGCCGACGCCGGGTTCCTGGCCGGGATGAAGGACGGGGCCCTGCTGGTGAACGTCGCGCGCGGACCCGTGGTCGACACCAAGGCGCTCCTCGAGGAACTGGAGGCCGGGCGGCTGCTGGCGGCACTCGATGTCACCGATCCGGAGCCGCTGCCGCCGGGGCACCCGCTGTGGCACGTGCCGGGCGTCCTGATCAGCCCGCACGTCGGAGGCAGCACCTCCGCCTTCCTGCCCAGGGCGAAGCGGCTGCTCCGCGAGCAACTGCGCCGTTTCGCGGCCGGCGAGGACCTCGCCAACGTCGTCCTGACCACCTGAGAACGCCATGGCACCTGGTGCCGCACGCGTGGGGCAGGACGCTACGCGTGGTCACGCTGTGTAGAGGAACTATGTCCCTGAGTGACTGAACTGGTGTATCGTCCCGCACTGGGGGAACACGGCCGGCGTGGCTCGGCGAGCCGCGAACGGGCGTGGGACGACTCAGGACTTGATGGGGGGCGACGGGCGATGCACGGCCAATGGAGAAAGCATCCGACGCTGGACCACGGCACACCGTGCCGGGGACGTTCACGGTCCCAGGGGACGACACCGTGAGCGCGCCCGGTGCGGTCCTCTCGCAGGCCTCCGCGCCGGGCAACCGGACGGGCCTGCTGCCCCAGATGCTGCTGGCCGTACTCTGCGGCGGGTACGCCGTCGGGTCGGCCTTCGGGTGGGGCGGTTCCACCGGGCTGGCCCTGGTCATGGGCGACTTCGGGCTCTCCGTGGCGGCGCTGGCCGCCGCCGTCTCCTGCCTGGTCTACGTCCGCAGGGCCACCACCGACCGGTACCGCCCCGCCTGGGCGCTGTTCGCCGTCTCCTCCGCCATGGTGGCGCTCGGCAACGGCATCTGGGGCTGGTACGAGGTCGTGCTGCGGGGCGACGTGCCGCGCACCTCGGTCGCCGACTTCTGCTTCCTGCTCTTCGCCCCTCCCGCCATCATCGGGCTGCTCGTGCTCGCCAAGCGGCCGGTCACCCGGGCCGGCTGGGTCTGCCTCGGACTGGACGCCTGGCTCATCGGCGGCTCCCTGCTGACCCTCTCCTGGACCCTCGCCCTGGCCCAGACGGCCCTGTGGGAGGGCCACAGCACCGCGCGCATCGCCCTGTCCCTGGCGTACCCGCTGCTGGACATCATGCTGGTGAGCATGGTGCTGGCGCTGCACTTCCGGCGGTCCTCGGCAAACCGGGCGGCGGTGAACACCGCCATCGCCTCGCTGGCCCTCACCGTGCTGTGCGACGCGCTGTTCACCTCGCCCCTGCTGCGCGAGCACTACAACTCCGGCCAGATCCTGGACGCCGGATGGTTCGCGGGCAGCATGCTGCTCGCCTACGCCCCGTGGGTCGGCGAGCGTGGCACCGCCGAGCGGGTCGCGGCCGAGCGGGGGACCGCCGAACGGGAGCAGGAGCAGGGCCGCCGCATGAGCGGGTCGCTGGCGGCCCTGACCCCGTACCTGGCCGCCGCGGTCTGCGTGCTCGGCATCCTCTACAACGTCATCGACGGCCGCAAGAGCGACCGGGTGGTCCTCCTGACCGGCTGCACCGTCGTGCTCGCCCTGGTGGTGCGCCAGGGGATCATGCTGCTGGACAACATGGCCCTCACCCAGGAGCTGGCCCAGAAGGAGAACCACTTCCGGTCGCTCGTGCAGGGCTCCAGCGACGTCATCATGATCGCCTCGCCGACCGGCGCGCTGCGCTACGTCAGCCCCGCCGCCAAGGGCGTTTACGGCTGCGACCCCGAGGAGTGGGTCGGCACCGAGTTCGCCAGCCACATCCATCCCGAGGACCTGGGGCGGGTGGTGCACGAGGTGCGGCGCTTCCTGGCCGCGCACGCGGCCGAGGAACCCGCCACCCGCATCGAGTGCCGCATACGGCACGGGGACGGCAGCTGGCTCAACGTCGAGTCCAGTGTCAACCGCCACCAGGGCGGCCTGATCTTCAACAGCCGCGACGTCACCGAGCGGGTGCGGCTCCAGGCGCAGCTGCAGCACAACGCCTCGCACGACCCGCTCACCGACCTGCCCAACCGGGCCCTGTTCACCGAACGGATCCGCCAGGCGATCGGCGGCCGCCGGGCCGGCGACGGCGACACCGGCACCACGGCGGTGCTCTTCATCGACCTGGACGGCTTCAAGGCGGTCAACGACACCGTGGGCCACCAGGCCGGCGACGAGCTGCTCGTCCAGGCCGCGCGGCGCCTGCAGGACTCGGTGCGTGCCGGCGACACCACCGCACGCCTGGGCGGCGACGAGTTCGCCGCCCTCATCTGCGGCACCAGCGCCGATCCCCATCTGCGCGAGTACCAGGTCCACGAGGTCGCCGACCGGCTCCGCGCCGCCCTCTCCGAGCCCTACCGGGTGGACGGCACCGAGGTCCGGGTGGCCGCCAGCATCGGCGTGGCCTTCGCCGACCCCGGGGTCAGCCCCGGCGAGCTCCTGCGCAACGCCGACCTGGCGATGTACCGGGCCAAGCAGGCGGGCAAGGGTCGGGTCGAGTTGTACGCGCCTGCCATGCAGGCCGAGGTCGTACGCCGCGCCGAGCTCGCGGGACGGCTGCGCACGGCCCTGCGGGACGGCGAGTTCGCCCTGCTCCACCAGCCGGTGGTCGACCTCGGCACCGGCGAGGTGACGGCGGTCGAGGCGCAGGCCCGCTGGCGGTCCGCCCAGGGCATCCTTTTCACCCCCGCCGAGTTCCTGCGGGTGGCCGAGGACACCGACCGGACCGCGCAGCTGGCCCGCTGGCTGCTGGAGGAGGCGGTCGGCCAGGCCGCGCTGCGCCACGCCGCGGGCAGCCCGGTGCCCGTCGCCGTACGGCTGTCCACCCGGCGCCTGATGCACCGCGAGCTGCCCACCAAGGACGTGGAGGCCCTGCTCGAACGGCACGGGCTGCCGCCGGACTCCCTCGTCCTGCAGGTCGCCGACCAGGACCCGCGGATCTCCCTGGACGAACTGGAGCGGCGGCTGACCGCGCTGAGCCGGCTCGGGGTGCGCATCGCCCTGGAGGGCTTCGGCAGCGGTTACGCGCCCATGGACACGCTGCGGCGGCTCCCCGTCGACGTGCTCAAACTGGACCGGGGGCTCACCGAGGGCGTCGCGGAGTCCCCGCGGCTGCGGAAGATCACCGCGGGGCTGCTGCGTATCGCCGAGGACCTCGGGATCCGCTCGGTGGCCGAGGGCGTGGACCGCCCCGAGCAGGTGCTGGCCCTGCGCGAGATGAACTGCACCCACGGCCAGGGCATGGCGTTCTCCGGGCCGCTGGACGAGCACCGGCTGCGCTCCTCGCTGACCCGCGGCAGTTATCCCGTGCCCGGTGGGGCGGTCCCGCCGGACAGCCCCAGGATCTCCGTACGCGGCACACGGAAGGCGGACGAGCTACGCTCAAATAATGAGACGCCCGTCCCACCCGCTTGACACTCCCCGCTCGCGAGGAGGAAGGTCAGTCCCATGCGCACCCGAATTCTCGTACTTGGAAAGCGCGTCGGCTGACCCGGGGCCCCTGACCGCCTCGTGGAACGCACCGACGCGCTCCCCTCGCTTGCCTGCCGGCACGAGGGGTTTTTTGTTGCCTGGGATCCAGACATACCGCCCTCTCCACCCTCAAACTCCTGAGAGATGAGAACCAGATGACCGAGCAGGCCACCGGGGCCCACCACCCGCAGCCGCGGGCCCGCGGCGCCGCGCCGCAGCCCACTCCCGCCGAGCGCGTCACGGGCGCCCAGTCCCTCATCCGCTCTCTCGAGGCGGTCGGGGCCGACACCGTGTTCGGTATCCCGGGTGGTGCCATCCTCCCCGCGTACGACCCGCTCATGGACTCCTCGAAGGTGCGCCACGTCCTGGTCCGGCACGAGCAGGGCGCCGGTCACGCCGCCACCGGCTACGCCCAGGCCACGGGCAAGGTCGGCGTCTGCATGGCGACCTCGGGCCCGGGTGCGACCAACCTGGTCACCCCGATCGCCGACGCCCACATGGACTCGGTCCCCATCGTCGCCATCACCGGTCAGGTGGCCTCCAAGGCGATCGGTACCGACGCCTTCCAGGAGGCGGACATCTGCGGCATCACGATGCCGATCACCAAGCACAACTTCCTCGTCACCGACGCGGACGAGATCCCCCGCACCATCGCCGAGGCCTTCCACATCGCGTCCACCGGCCGCCCCGGCCCGGTCCTGGTCGACATCGCCAAGGACGCCCTGCAGGCGCAGACCACGTTCTCCTGGCCGCCCGCGACCGACCTGCCCGGCTACCGCCCGGTCACCAAGCCGCACGCCAAGCAGATCCGCGAGGCCGCCCGGCTGATCAACGAGGCCAAGCGCCCCGTGCTGTACGTCGGCGGCGGCGTCCTCAAGGCCCGCGCCACCGGGGAACTGCGCATCCTGGCCGAGCTGACGGGCGCCCCGGTCACCACCACCCTGATGGCGCTGGGCGCCTTCCCCGACAGCCACTCCCAGCACGTCGGCATGCCCGGCATGCACGGCTCGGTCTCCGCCGTCGCGGCCCTGCAGAGGGCCGACCTGATCGTCGCCCTCGGCGCCCGCTTCGACGACCGCGTCACCGGCAAGCTCGACTCCTTCGCCCCGTTCGCCAAGATCGTGCACGCCGACATCGACCCGGCCGAGATCTCCAAGAACCGCGTGGCGGACGTGCCGATCGTCGGCGACGCCCGTGAGGTGATCGCCGACCTGATCGTCGCCATCCAGGCCGACCACGACGCGGGCCGGCGCGGCGACTACACCGACTGGTGGAAGCTGCTGGGCGGCCTGCGCGACACCTACCCGCTCGGCTACGACCTGCCCGCGGACGGCAGCCTGTCCCCGCAGCAGGTCATCCAGCGGATCGGCGAGCTGGCCCCGGAGGGCACCCTCTTCGCGGCGGGCGTCGGGCAGCACCAGATGTGGGCCTCGCAGTTCATCTCCTTCGAGCGGCCCAACACCTGGTTCAACTCCGGCGGCGCCGGGACGATGGGCTACGCCGTCCCCGCCGCCATGGGCGCCAAGGCCGGCTGGCCCGGTACGACCGTGTGGGCGATCGACGGCGACGGCTGCTTCCAGATGACCAACCAGGAGCTGGTCACCTGCGCGCTGAACAACATCCCGATCAAGGTCGCCATCATCAACAACGGCGCCCTCGGCATGGTCCGGCAGTGGCAATCGCTCTTCTACAACGAGCGCTACTCCAACACCGTCCTGCACGCCGGTGAGACCAACGCGGGCCGCGGTTCCCACCAGGGCGTCAGCGAGACCCCGCCGACCGGCACCCGCGTCCCGGACTTCGTGAAGCTGTCGGAGGCCATGGGCTGCGTGGGCCTGCGCTGCGAGTCCCCCGACGAGCTGGACGAGGTCATCGAGAAGGCCAACGCCATCAACGACCGCCCGGTCGTCGTGGACTTCATCGTCCACGAGGACGCCATGGTGTGGCCGATGGTCGCCGCCGGCACCTCCAACGACGAGATCATGGCCGCCCGCGACGTCCGCCCCGACTTCGGCGACGCCGCGGACGACTGAGGACCGAGAGAGAAGCAGAGGAACGACGCGACATGTCCAAGCACACGCTCTCCGTCCTGGTGGAGAACAAGCCCGGTGTCCTGGCCAGGATCACCGCCCTGTTCTCCCGCCGCGGCTTCAACATCGACTCCCTCGCCGTGGGCACCACCGAGCACGCCGACATCTCACGCATCACCATCGTGGTGAACGTGATCGAGGACCTCCCGCTGGAGCAGGTCACCAAGCAGCTCAACAAGCTGGTGAACGTCCTGAAGATCGTCGAGCTGGAGCCGTCCGCCGCCGTCCAGCGCGAGCTGGTCCTGGTGAAGGTGCGCGCCGACAACGAGTCCCGGTCCCAGATCGTGGAGATCGTCCAGCTGTTCCGCGCCAAGACCGTGGACGTCTCGCCCGAGGCGGTCACCATCGAGGCCACCGGCGGCGCCGACAAGCTCGAGGCCATGCTGAAGATGCTGGAGCCCTTCGGCATCAAGGAACTCGTCCAGTCCGGCACGATCGCGATCGGGCGGGGAGCACGTTCGATCACCGACCGCTCTCTGCGCGCCCTCGACCGGACCGCATAGCGAGACACCAGACTTGATCCCAGCCCGCGGACGTAGTGTGTGGGCAACCCCCCAGATCACCAAGGAGAGACCCGAAGTGGCCGAGCTGTTCTACGACGACGACGCCGACCTGTCCATCATCCAGGGCCGCAAGGTCGCGGTCATCGGCTACGGGAGCCAGGGCCACGCNCACGCGCTGTCGCTGCGCGACTCGGGGGTCGATGTGCGCGTCGGCCTGCACGAGGGCTCCAAGTCCAAGGCGAAGGCCGAGGAGCAGGGTCTTCGCGTGGTCACCCCCGCCGAGGCCGCGGCCGAGGCCGACGTCATCATGATCCTGGTCCCGGACCCGATCCAGGCGCGGGTGTACGAGGAGTC
>NZ_KB892145.1:0-6705 GCF_000373665.1 Streptomyces sp. BoleA5 | reverse complement strand
AGGCCGACCAGGGAGAGCAGGAGGCTGACGCGTTCCTCGCGTTCGTGGCGGGGGGTGTTGCGCAGGCGCAGGGGGACGCCGACGTTCTCGGCGGCGGTGAGGATGGGCAGCAGGCCGAAGGACTGGAAGACGAAGCCCATGCGGTCGCGGCGCAGGGCGAGCAGTTCGCGTTCGGCGAGGTCGTTGAGTGTGGTGCCGTCGACGGTGACGGTGCCGGCGTCGGCGCGGTCCAGGCCGCCGATGATGTTCAGCAGGGTCGTCTTGCCCGAGCCGGAGCGGCCCTTGAGGGCNACCAGTTCCCCGCGGGCCACGGAGAAGGACACCCCGCCCAGGGCGTNCACCGCGGTGTCCCCGGTGCCGAAGGTGCGCACCAGGTCCTCGACCACGACCATCGCCTCGGAGGCGGCCCCGTCGCCCGCCGGGCCCTCACGCCGTTCCATCACTATCTCAGTCATACCGCGCAGCATAGTCAAAGCGTTAGAAATAGCAACAAACTTGACGAGGCCGGGAGCTGTCAGCAGCACGGGGCCTCGCGTCGCGCCATCGCCGGGGTCGCGACCGGGGCGGGGCTGAGATGAACGGGTTCGTCCTTGCGCGCCTGCGCGCGCACCGTCTCCTGATCGGCGCCGCGGTCCTGTCCGTCCTCCTCACCACCTGCGCCGTGACGGCACTCGTGACGTTCAGCGACGCCGTCGGCGAGGCCGGCCTCAGGCGCGCGCTCCAGGAGCAGTCCGCCGCCAGGACGCTGATCGAGGTGACGGCCGACGTGCAGGGCGAGGACCGTGCGGCCGTCGACCAGGCGGTGCGCGCGACGGTCGCCGGCGCGTACGACGGCCTGCCGGTCGCGGTGGAGGCGGTCACGCGCTCGCGTTCGTACGGGTTGCCTCAGCGGCCGCGGTCATCGGGTCCGGCGCGCGGCGACGACCTGGAGCTGACGCTCCTGTCCACACTGGACCGTGCCCGGGTGAGCATGGTGGAGGGCGTCTTTCCGGGACGGCCCACCGCCGGTCAGCCGCTTCCCGTCGCGCTGCCGGAGACCGCTGCGGCGGCGCTGAAGCTCCGCCCCGGGCGCGTCGTGACCCTGTCGGACCGGCTCCGTGATTCCACCCTCAGGGTGCGGGTGACGGGCGTCTTCCGCCCCGTCGATCCGACGGCGCCGTACTGGCGTATCGACCCCACGGGAGGACGCGGCCTTCGGACGCTGTCGTTCACCACGTACGGGCCCATGCTCGTCGACCCGCAGGTGTTCGCGTCCGGGGCCGTCCCCGCCGCGGAGATGGCCTGGCAGGCACACGCCGACTTCTCCACGGTCACGACAGCGCGCTTCGGCCGCGTGAGCGCCGGAGTCCGGGAGGCGACACGGCGTCTGGAGCACATGTCGACCGACGGGTCGATCACGGCGGGCAGCGAGTTGCCCGGGCTGCTCCAGGAGTTGCGCAGGACGCTTCTGGTCACCCGGTCGACCCTGCTGATCAGTGCGTCGCAGCTGACGCTGCTGGCCGCGCTGTCGCTGCTGCTGGTCGCGCGGCTGCTCACGAAGGAGCGCGCCGAGGAGACCGCGCAGTTGCGGGCTCGCGGAGGCTCACGTGCCCGCATAGGAGGCCTGGCGGCGGTCGAAGGCCTGGCGCTGGTCGTACCGGCCGCGGTACTGGCCCCGCTCCTGAACGGGCCCCTCATGGAGTTGCTCTCCGGGTACGGCCCTCTGGGCCGGACCGGAATACGGCTGGAAGCCCGGCCGGCGACCGCCTGGGCCGTGGCGGTGCTGACCGCTTCGTTGTGCGGCTTGGCCGTCGTCGTACCCGCGTTGAGGGGGTCGGATTCCCGCGCGGGTGGGGGAGCGGCGCGCGTACGGCAGCGTGCCCTTCCGGGAGCCGTGCGGGCCGGCGCCGACCTCGGGCTCGCGGTCGTTGCGGGACTGGCGTACTGGCAGTTGTCGCGCAGAGGCGCGCAGACAGGGGCGCTGACCACCGACACCGCCGGCGAACTGGGACTCGACCCGGTGCTCGTCGTCGCCCCGGCGATCTGCCTGCTGGCGGGCGCGGTACTCGTCCTGCGCCTGCTGCCGCTCGCCGCACGCCTCGGAGAGCGGCGGGCGGCCAGGGCCCGTGGCCTGTCGGCGTCGCTGGTGGGCTGGCAGCTGGCACGCCGGCCCGGCCGGGGCGCGGCCCCCCTTCTGCTGCTCGTCCTGGCCCTGTCGATCGGCATGTTCGCGATCGGCGAGAACAGCAGTTGGACCCGTTCGCAGAAGGACCAGGCCGACTTCGCGGTGGGCTCCGACATCCGCGTCACGGGCTCCACGACCCCGCCGTTCGGGCAGGGCGGCGTGTACGACCGGCTGGCCGGCGCCGCGGCGGTGACACCGGCCTCCCGCACCCAGGTGGCGCTGCCCCGCGACAGGGCGGCCACGGTGCTCGCCATGGACACCACGCAGGCGGCCCGCGTCATGCGGCTGCGTGGTGATCTGTCGGAACGCCCCCTCGCCGAGACCCTGCGGACGCTGCGTCCCGAGGACGACGGCCGTGCGCGTGACGCCGGATTCCTGGTGCCGCCCGGCACGGACCGCCTGCGGTTCGCCGTCCGGCTGGAGTCGCGGGACCCCCGCGGCCGGACGAGGCCCGCCGGGGCCGCCGACCGGCTCTGGGCGACCCTCACGGACCGCTACGGGGTGCTGTACACCTTCGAACTCGGCGAAGTGACCGGCGACGGCCGGGTGCACGTCCTGGAAGCGGATCTGGGCGCCGAGACGGGCCGGGCGCGTGGCGCCGGACCGGCCGGACCTCTGCGGATCACCGCCCTGAAAGCCGAATACCGCATGCCGAGGTCCGCGGCGCTTCACCGTCTGACGATCGCCGCGGTGGACGCCGTGGACGCCGAGGGCGCAACCGGGCGTCTCGCGCCGCAGGCCGGCGCGGCATGGACGTCCCGGATCCGCCGGTTCATGGACGTCACCGACATCGGGGCGGGGCACGAGGCCGGCTCGCCCGGAGAGGCCCCGCTGTCCGGCCGTGACCCGCTTCTCTCGGTCGACTACGACACCGGTGCGAGCCGCGATCCGTTCGTGTCCTACAGCGCGTCGGTCACGGTGTCCGCGGCCCCGCCGCCTCCCGACACGGTGCCGGCGGTCGCCACCGATGCCTTTCTGAGGGCCACCAACGCCGAGGTCGGCAGCAAGGTGCTCCTGGACATGGGGTGGACGAAGCTCGACGTCCGCATCTCGGCGGCCGTGCGCGCACTGCCCACCACCGCGGCGGGGTCTCCCGCCGGCGACGGAGGCGCGGTCCTCCTCGACCTGCGCACCGCGAGCCGGGTCCTGGGCGCCGTGGACCTGCCGGGTCTGGAGCCGGACGAATGGTGGATCGCCGTACAGCGTGACTCGTCCGCCCGGGTCGCCGGCGCGCTCCGCGACCGGGGTGACATCTCTCGCGTCACCGTCCGCGCCGAGCAGCAGGCCGTGTTCCAGGACGACCCCCTTGGTGCCGGTCCTCTGTCCGCACTGCCCGCGGCGGTGCTCGCAGCGGTCGTACTCGCCCTGGTCGGCTTCGGTGTGGCCGCCGTCGGCGCGGTCGGAGAACGGCTGCGGGATCTCGCCAAGCTCCATGCCCTGGGGGCCTCACGCCGGTCGCTCATCCGCGTGGTGGCCGCCGAGCAGGGGCTGCTGGTGCTCATCGCGGTGGGCAGCGGCGCCTTCCTCGGCGGCCTGCTCACCACGATGGTCGTTCCGTCGATCGTACTGACCTCGCGGGCGCAGAGCCCGGTGCCCGGAGTCCTGGTCGAGCTTCCTCCGGGCCCGGTCGGCGCGCTGCTGCTCCTGGTCACAGCCGTGTCCCTGTTCCTCGCCGTGCTGATGGCCGGGCGGTCCGCCGACCCGGTTCGGACGCTCCGCGCCCAGGGGGAGGAGTGACGTGACCCCGTTCGCGGAAGCGGACCTCGGCTGCCGGCGCCGGTGGCCACGTCAAGCGGCGCGGGCGCGGCGCCGGCCACGACCACGCGGCGGACGCCCGGACGCCCGCCGCGCAGCAACCCCAGGCTCCGAAGCCCACGTTCGCGTGCGGGATGTGTGCCTCCCGGCAGCGCCGGGGTGCTCCCCGAGGGCCCTCGATTCCCTATCCGGCACGGCCGGTGCACCCTTTGAAGGAAACCGATGTCCAAGTCCCACGTTCCGCGCGGCGGCGACGTGTCCCTGATCCGCTCAAGGCTGCGGGCCGCGCCAGGCACGGCACTGGCCATGGCCGTACTGGTGCTGGGAACCGCCTTCGTGACGGCGGTTCTGCCACGCGCCGTCGAGGCGTACGAGAACGCGGCGCTGCTGCAGAGGCTGTCCCAGGCGTCGGTGGCCGGACGCAGCGTCAGCGCGTCGTTCGACGTGCACGGGGGAGATACGGGCCTCGTCAGCGCCGCGTCACTGGAGAGTGACGAGGAAGGGCTCCGGAGCGTGTTCCACCCTCCGCTGTCCTCCGTCCTCAAGGCGAGGGACACGGTCAGCGGTGTGCGGTCTCTGGAGCCCCTCGATGCCGGCGACAGGGCGCTGCCCCGGCCCACGGGGACCGTGGACCCGCAGAGCACCGTGGTCGCCCAGTTCGACCTGCCCCGTCACGCCCGGCTGGTCGACGGCAGGTTCTCCCGCCGGTTGAGCGACCCCCGCCGCGTCGAGGCGGTGGTCACGGACCGCACCGCCGGCACCATGGGACTGCGCGCCGGATCGGAACTCCATCTGCGCTCCTCGTACGGCTCGGAGCTGACCGTCGGGATCACCGGGATCATCCGCCCCGACCGGCCGGAGGGGCCCTACTGGAACGCGGAACGGGATCTGAGCGCGCCCACGCTGAACAGCCGGGCGGGTCCACGCGGCGGTGGTCCCGAGGAGTACTGGCACTTCACGGTGCTCATCGCTCCCGAGGACGCGTGGCGGATGACCGCGTACGGCGACGGCGTCCGCGTCTACTTCCACCACCCCGCGGACCCCGAGCGCACGAAGGTCCGCGACGTTCCCGCACTGCGCGACCAGCTCGACTCGCTCATCACCGGCCCCGGCGCGGCGGAGTTGCGCGACAGCCGTCCCCACATGGGGGAGATCGCCGAAGACGGCCTGTCGGCACTGCTGGGCTCCTTCGACGAGGAACGCGTGGCGGCCCGGCCCCTGGTCCTCGTCGCGACGGTGGGCGTGGCCGCGGTCGCCGGGATCGTTCTCCTCATGGCCGCGGGGCTGCAAGCCGATCGCCGGCGGTCCGAGTTCACGCTGCTGCGGGCCCGGGGCATCAGCCTGCCGGCGCTCGCAGGCCGGCTGCTGGCCGAGAGCGCGCTGCCGGCGATTCCCGGTGCCGCGGCCGGTGTGCTGCTCGCACTGGCTGCCGTGCCGTCGGAGACCCACGTGCTGCCGGTACTGCTGGGGTCGCTGGTCGGGGTGTTCGCCTCGCTGGCCCTGCCGTTGCGCGCGGTGGCCGTCTCCGCGCGTCCCGTGCCCGACCGGCGCGCGGACCTCACCGCGGCACGCCCCTCACGGAGGCGTGACGTGGCGGAACTCACCGTCACAGTGATCGTGATCGGCTCGGTGGTGGCCTTGCGGCGCCGTGGCACGGCGGACGGCGGCGCTGACGTGCTGACCGCCGCGGCGCCCGTGCTGGTGGCGGTGGCCGCCGCGCTGGTGCTGCTGAGGCTGTACCCCTGGCCGTTGCGGCTGCTGGCCCGGCCCTTCGCCCGGCTCGACGGGGCGGTGCTGCACCTGGGCCTGGCGCGGGCCGGTCGAGCCCCGTCGATGTCCGCTCTTCCGCTCATGGCGCTTCTGGTGGCGCTCGCGGTCACCTCCTTCGGCGGGTCCGTTCTCGCCGGTGTCGAGGGCGGCCGCGACAGGGCCGCCCTGCGGGCGGTCGGCGCCGACGCGCGCGTCGACTCGTCCACCGGCCTGCCCGCCGCCCTGGAGTCGCGGGTACGCGGGCTCCACGGTGTGCGGGACACGTCGACGGTACGGATCGAGAAGGGCCTGTCGACTCCGTCGGGCGTGAGGTACAGCCTGGTCATCGCCGATCCCGCACCGTACGGACGCGTGGTGTCGAGCACGGGCACGGGCGCTCCGTTCCCGTCGCTCGCCGGCGACGGGCGGGAGCCGATGCCGGCGGTGGTGTCGCCGGGGCTGGCCCGTGCCTTCGAGCGGGACGTGCTGATCGTGCGTTCCTCCGCCGGCCGGACCCCGGTACGGGCCGTCGCCACCCGGGACGTCACACCGGCGCTGGGCACCGGCGAGTTCGTCGTCGTGTCCGCGACGGACATGGCACGGAGGCACGCGCGGGCGGCCCGGGAACTGTCGGCGTCCACGACCCTGCTCGTCACAGGATCGGACCTGAGTGGTCCGCGGCTGCGTGCCGTCGTGCGGCAGCTCTCGCAGCACGCGCAGGTCACGCTCCGGTCGGAGGAGCGGGCCTCCTACGGCACCTCGGCGCTGCAGTCGGGCGCACGGCACGTGTACCTGGCCGCCGTGGCGGCGGGCGCGGGGTACAGCGTGCTGGCGTTGCTGCTGTCGTTGCTGCACAACGCGCCGCAGCGCAAGGCGCTGCTGGCCCGGTTGCGGACGATGGGTATGACGGGACGTGGGCGGCAGTGGCTGGCGGTGCTGGAGATGCTGCCGCAGGTCCTGCTGGGCGCCCTGGGCGGCATCCTGGTCAGCCTGGCCACCGTGCCGCTGGTACGTCCGGGCGTGGACCTGGTGGCGCT
>NZ_KB892144.1:0-6828 GCF_000373665.1 Streptomyces sp. BoleA5 | reverse complement strand
CTCAGTAGCCGAAGAAGTGACCCGGGGGTCTGCTGACCTGGGGCCGCCTAGACGATCAACGCTGTGACCTGCGGCCGAGTGGTCAGCGGTTGTCAGCGTTGGTCGTCGTTGTGCTGCCTCGGACGGCCCACAGACGGCCCAGGCAGGGGTGGCTGTCGAGCTGTGTACCTCGGCTGCTTTGATCAGCTCATGCCCCATACTGATTATCCAACTAGCGGCAGATCCGAACGCTGGAGTCTGGCTGTTCCCTTCGGCGCGGTATCCGTCGGGTTCTGGTTCTGCTGTCCGTTCTGGATGCTTGTTTGGTTCGTTGCCTTGCCGCTTGGCCTGACGGGTCTGGTCCGGGGTGTCATTGAATATCGCGCCGCCTCACGTCAGGGTGCGAGCCGCGCGCAGCCCCTGACCGGGCTTGCGCTTTCGGCTGTGGGAGCAACGGCAGCCATCGCATACATGATCTTTTTGATTACCCACCCGGACCTGCCAATTCAGGAGTAGGTCGGTGAAGTTTCAACGGGCGAGTCAAGCCGCACACGGTCTTGAAAACCGTCGTGGCAGCGATGTCACCGTGGGTTCAAATCCCACACTCTCCGCAGTAGGCCGGCGAAGGCGCTGGACAGAAGGGGTGCCCCAAGACACGGGGGCGCCCCTTCTTCGTGCCCCATGGCACCGTGCTTCCCCCTGGTTTCCCGTCTGATCGGGCACGGAAGGGGCACGGACTGGGATGTCCTGCATGGTGGGTGCGACGGACTGGTTGAGTGCCGCTGATGGCGTGGACTTGGTGTGCGATTGCTCGTGGCGCTAGGTTCCCCGCGAGTCGATGCGGCAGAGGCTCCTTGGAGGCGGCATGTGGGACGGCCCGTTCTACCGGGTGAAGCGCGAAGACTACGAGATCTGCTTCCTGCCAAGGGAGGGCGAAGACCTGGAGGAGGTCTGCAACGTCGACATGTGGCTGACCTTCCCCGACGGTAATCGGTGGTCCGGGACGATATTTACCCTCGACGAGGTCCAGCGCCTGATGGACCGGTGGAAGGACACGGGCGAGTGCCTTGACGGCACGTACTTCTACTGCTGGGACGAACTCATCGTCCGCCATGCCGGCATCTCATCCATGGTTCGGGTGATCGATGACCTGGTCGTCACGGGCGATTACGAATGCGCCCTTCGCCCGATCGGACCGGAGAAAGACCTGGAAGACTGACTCCGGCCCTCGGCTCCTGGTGCCCCAGTTTGGAAGACTGAGGCTGCGAACTATGCCCCACTTGGGCAGAGGCTGACCTGCGGCAACGCGGCGCTTTCACTGCTGTTCCCCGTGGCTCCCCGCTCGGCACCGCCTCACCTGGCACGGCTGTGGCACGCGCGTTTCAGGATGGCTGCGCTTCGTCGTTCCAGGCGTAGACCCGAACGGGATCGAGGTGGAGTTCGCACGGCCCCATACAGTCGGCTGCGAGCGTGGCCAGACGTGAGCCGCACGGACAGCTCCGGTTGGGTCCGTGTGCGCCAGTTGGCCCGCAGCAACCGAGGTTGTTGTCCCCTTGGAGGAACGGTTGAAGGGTAGGCGCGTCCTCGGGGTGGATGACAACGGTGTTTGGCGGACCTGCCGACACCAATCGGTGGCTGTCGACCATGAGAAGCCTTCTCCCGGGTGGTTCAAGCTGCTCCCCCGTGCCTGCTGGAACGTAGGGTGCGCCCCAGGGCAACGGGTCAATCGCATAGTGACCCCGTTGCACCGTCGAATGATCCAGCCGAGACTTCTCGTCCCGGCCGTCGGCTGAGGGAGCTACCGCCGGAACACTCGACAGTTTTACGAGGTCGGGAGTGAGGGCGTCACCGCACTTCGAGCAGAAGAAGATCGTCAAGAGGCCAGTCCTTCGAAGCGTACCGAGGTCATCTTGCTCCCTTCCGCCCGTCAGTTCTTCTGGAAGTGGTGAGCCAGGTGCCCCACCTGCACGCCTTCGCACCCGCACCCTGCTGAGCTGCGTCGACGTGGCCGTTGGCTGTCATTCTTGGTCAACCTTGGTTCCCCTCGGACGGCCCGGAGGCGGCCCGAGTGAGGCACGGCTCCCGGCCGCGAACTCGGCGTGACCGTTGCCGCGCTCGCTGCAGTCAGGGCTTGCGGCGGTCTTGGCCTCGGGCTCGCTTTGCCGTCTCTCGCCCGTACTGGCCTGCCGCCAACGCGAGCCCAAACGCCAGGAGGAATCGCGTGAACACTTCGTCTTCGAAAGTCACGAAGATCAAGAGTGGCGCTATCGGGACCACCAAGTACCAGCCTGGATGGTTGTGCCACCTGGGCTTGTGTTTCATGTTCGCCTCCCCGGCGGAACTGTAGCGCGCGGGCGGTGTAGCGGCTTTGGGCGGGAGCTGGCATGGGGCGAGAGATCGGGGCCCGTACGCTGGCCGCGAATCGGGCTGGCTCCTTGCCTGCCCGCAGTAGCCCGATGTGGGCCCCGATCTTCGAGGCTCGCCCCATGGTGGCTGCCTAAAGCCGCGGAGCCGACCGCCCCAGTCACAGAGGGTTTCCTCTCAGCAACCCTTCGCCGTCTGGCGGGCGGCCGGCGGCCGGGCCGGAGCGGGGCGAAGACTGGAGCGTCGGGCCGAGGCGCCGGGCCGCGCGCCGCCGCGCTCTGCGCGGCGGGAGCGTCTTGATGAGGTAGGGAAACCTGTAACTGGTCCGGCTATGCCGGTCTACTCCAGGTCGTAGTCGGCTGCCAGCTCGCGGTCCGTGCCCATGAAGTCACGGGCGTACTCGGTCACTTGGCCGTGCTGGTCCCAGTAGTGGTTGGCCATGGTCAGCGCCAGGGCGCCGGCCTCTACTTCGAGGAGCTGGGCGATGTCCTCGGGAACGGGGCGGATCGACACCACGTCGCGCCGCTTGGTGGCCCTGCGGCCGGTTCGGTCCTCGATCAGTCCGAAGGTCATTTTGGGGAGTGGACCTGTCGAGATCAGTTCGGGGGCTGCCTCGGCCAGGTCGCCGGGGAGCCAGGACGTGGAGAGTGCGATCACTCCGTCGTCGTCCAGGTACCTGCGTCGCCGCTGGACCACGGGGGTGCCTTCGTCCACCTCCAGCGCGTCGGCGACCTCGGCGGTTGCCGGGACGAGTTCGGCGCTGACGATCTCCACTCGTTCGCCGGGGCGGAATCCGCTCCCGGTGGTGCGCTGCAACTGAAGGCGGTCGGGTCCTGTCGTGACCTTGCTCGGCATGCGTGCCACCGTCCCAATCCCAGTGATCGTCTCGGCGTACCCCTCTGCCCGCAGCACGGCGGCTACCCGAGTAGCCGTCCCGACCGAAACGCCTTCGTCGCGGATGATGTCGCGGACGGACGGAATACGGTCTCCGACCTGAATCTCGCCACGTTCGATCCTGCCCTTGATTTGGGCGGCAATGCGCCGATACGGGGGCAGTGCGGGCGAGGTGCCGGTCATTGTTTCGCTCCTGTTCTAAAGCACTTCAGTACACCCCTTGACTGGGGTTAGCGCTCTAGAACACTATAGAGCTGTCCCCGCCTATCCCGACAGACGCGGACAAGACAGAGGGCGCGGTGCCAGCCTGCCAGCAAAGTCACCGCGCCCATGGATTCCCCGAAGGGAAGTTCCATCATGCCTGCAACTCTCGCTGTCCGTCCCGCAAAGCGAGACGACGCCGCTGTCTGCGGTAGCTGCCAGGGCACCGGCGAAGAGCTCGACAACGACGGCTCGCTGACCGGCCTGCCCGGCGTCGTCCTCCCGTGCGGAGAATGCGGCGGTACCCACAACCTGCACGACCGGCCCGGCGAGCACTGCCCCTGCTGGGTACCGACCTGGGACCACAACGGCGGCCACACCGGCTGGGTACCGATCCCGCTGAACTACATCGAAGACGACAGCCCGCTGTTCACGGCCTGCATGCGCCACAACACCACCGTCCGCGCCGCCCTGTCCACCGGCCCGATGGCGGTGGTCGCGTGACCCTGACGCCTGTTGCCCCGGCGGCTGTGGCTGATGCTGCGGCCGCCTGCGGCACCGACCCCCGCACGCTCCTCGACGCGCTGCGGCTCGCGAATGATCCGGGCTTCGAGCGGTGGCGGGAGCAGATCCAGCGCACCGGAGGCTGTGCCGACCCGATCCACCTGCAAGGGCTCACCGTCACCCGCGACGCCAAGTCCGGCCAGGTCCTCTACTCGTACTCCACCGATGGCGAGCCGGGGGGCCGGTTACGGGTGGCCTGCGGCAACCGCCGTGCCTCGCGCTGCCCCTCGTGCGCCTGGACTTACGCCGGGGACACCTTCCACCTCATCCGGGCCGGGCTGACCGGGGATGAGCGCAAGGACGTGCCGGTGGCGGTCCGCACGCACCCGAAGGTGTTCGCCACGCTGACCGCGCCGTCGTTCGGTCCGGTCCACAACCGCCCCGACACCGGCCGCTGCCGCTGCGGCACCGCCCACAGTGAGCACGCCCCCGAGATCGGTACCCCGCTCGATCCTGACCGGTACGACTACGCGGGTGCGGTGCTGTGGAACAACCACGCAGGCGACCTATGGCGGCGCTTCACGATCTACCTGCGCCGGGAGATCGCCGCCCGCGCCGGACTCTCCCAGAGCGCCATGAAGGAGGTGTGCCGGGTTTCGTTCGGCAAGGTCGCCGAGTACCAAAAGCGTGGGGCCGTGCACTTCCACGCCATCGTCCGCCTCGACGGCCCCGGCGGCCCGGAGGACGTCCCGCCGTCGTGGGCGAGCGTGGCCCTGTTGGATGCCGCGATCCATGCCGCTGCGGCGCGGGTCTCGGTTCCGGTCCCGGCCGCCGGCCCCCTCCCGGCCCGGGATCTGCGCTGGGGTTCGCAGGTCGATGTCCGCCCGATCGGCTCGGACGACGGCCAGGAGCTGACCGAACAGGCCGTCGCCGCCTACGTGGCCAAGTACGCCACCAAGGCAGCCGAGACCACCGGCACCGTCGACCGCCGGGTCGGCAACCGCGAAGCCCTCGACCTGTTCGACCTGCCTACCCACACCCGGCGCCTGATCGAAGCCTGCTTCGACCTCGACCCGCACTATCCGGACCGCAAGCTGCGCGCCTGGGCCCACATGCTGGGCTTTCGCGGGCACTTCTCCACCAAGTCCCGCCGCTACTCCACCACCCTGGGCGCGCTGCGCCAGGTCCGCGCCGACTACCGCGCCCGGCAGGAACGGCGTGAGCGCGGGCTTCCCGATACTGACGACTCTTTGGAGGGCTCCACGCTCGTGCTCGCCCACTGGACCTACGCCGGACACGGCCACACCCCCGGCGAATCCTGGCTCGCCGCCACCATCGCCCGCGACATCCGCAGCAACCGCGACACCGCCCGCGAAGCCCTCGCCGACCTGCCCGACGACGACATGGGGGAGTGGTGACCATGGCCCGTCCGCTCCCCGCCCGCTTCCTGACCCCGGTGGACCTGGCCGACCTCCTGGGCGTGCCGCTGGAGACCGTCTACCAGTGGCGCCGCAAGGGCACCGGTCCCCGCGGATTCCGGGTCGGCCGGCACCTGCGCTACGACCCCGAAGACGTCCGGCGCTGGGTGGCCGACCTAATGGAGGGGGCTGCCTGATGGCCGGACACATCCAAGACCGCTGGTACAAGACGATCGACGGTCCGCACGGCAAGTCCATCAAGGAGAAGACCGCCCGCCATGGCACGGGCCTGCGCTACCGCGCCCGCTACGTCGGCCCGGACGGCACCGAGCGCAGCAAGTCATTTCCCGACCGGCAGAAGCGCAAGGCGGAAGCTTGGCTGTCGAACGTCGAGGCCGACATGTCGCGGGGGGACTACATCGAGCCGTCCGCAGGCAAGGTGACCTTCGCGCAGTACGTCTCTGGATGGCTGCGAACTCAGACGACGGACCCGGCCACGCGAGAATCGGTGGAGATGCGCCTCAGGCGACACGCCGTTCCGTACCTCGGCCCGCGCCCGCTGGCGTCGTTCCAGCCTTCGCACATCAGGCTGTGGATCCGCGCTCTGGAGGACGCGGGTCTTTCGGCTGCGTACAGGCGCGGGATCTTCGCTCACGTCTCGACCGTTTTCACGGCCGCCGTGGAAGATCGGGTCATCCGGGACAACCCGTGCCGATCGCGCTCCGTGAAAGCACCCCGGCTCGATCCGCAGAAGGTCAAGCCCTGGACCTGGGACCAGGTCGCGGCCATCCGGGTGGAACTGCCTGATCGCTATGAGGCAATGATCGAACCGAGTGCGGGCTGCGGGCTTCGACAGGGAGAAGTCTTCGGCTTGGCCGTGGAGGAGGTCGACTTCCTCGGGGGAGTGCTGCACGTGGTCCGTCAGGTCAAGCTGCTGGCCGGCGGCCCGGTATTTGCTCCGCCCAAGGGGGGCAAGGTCCGGGACGTGCCGCTGCCTGAGTCGGTCGCTCTCTCGCTGGCCGACCACATCACGCGTCACCCGCCCGCCGAGATCACGCTGCCCTGGAAGACTCTGGGCGGTCCGCCCGTCACATCCACGCTCATCTTCACGAGCGCGGAGAGGCTGCCGCTCAACAGGAACCGCTTCAATCACCGCGTCTGGCGTCCGGCAGTGCGGGCCGCCGGCCTTCCGAGTGGGCGCGAGAACGGTATGCACGCGCTGCGGCACTTCTACGCGTCCGTGCTCCTGGACGCGGGGGAGAGCATCAAGGCCCTGAGCGAGTACCTCGGGCATCACGACCCCGGCTTCACGCTGCGGACGTACACGCACTTGATGCCAACGAGCGACACACGCACGCGGGCCGCCGTGGATCGCGTATTCGGCTACATGCCCGCGACTGACGACGGCCCGGAGACGGCCCGAGCCGTCTGACAGCTTTCTGACCTGCGGTTTTCTCAGTAGCCGAAG
>NZ_KB892143.1:0-7487 GCF_000373665.1 Streptomyces sp. BoleA5 | reverse complement strand
CAGGCACACACCAGCAGGATCGCGGTCAGCGAGTACCACCGGCCCCGCCGGGAGCGCGGGTCGGGCACCGAGTCGAAGTAGGGACGCAGGTCGGCGATCCGACCGGCATCCAGTGGCCCCAGCTTCACCAGCACGGCAGGGATGGGAGAAGATACAGCGGCAGGCACGGGCCACCTCGTGATCATCGGGCTTAGACACCACAATGATCACGAAGCCCGTGCCTGTCCTGCTATGCACCCCAACCGGTCACTACCCGACCAGCCGCACTACCCCGGAACTTGCAACAGCCCTGGGGATCCTCCGCGTGCCGGGACGTCCTCCGAAGCTCAGTCACTCGGAGTTGCTGTGCCTGGCAGTCATGCAGGCACTGCTGGGCTTCCACAGCGTGGCCCGCTGGCTGCGGCACTTGCGCGCGCACTACCGACACCTGTTCCCGTACATCCCGCAGGACTCCGGATACAACAAGCGGCTGCGGGCAGCACTGCCGCAGATCAAGCGGGTGATCCGGACGCTGGCGAGGGACACGGACTTCTGGCATGACGCCGTGTGGATCGCCGATTCCACTCCGGTGCCCTGCGGGATGTCCCGCCCCACCGTCAAGCGGTCGCAACTGGCCGGCTGGGCGAACTACGGCTATGGCGCGTCGCATTCACGGTTCTTCTGGGGACTGCGGCTGTACCTGGTGTGCACACCGGCCGGGATGCCGATCCTGTGGGCCCTGGCCGATCCGAAGCTCGGCGAGCGCGAGGTACTGGCCGCGATGCTGGAGATCGACGCCGACCTGGTCCGCGAATGGCGGGCCGGCGCCGCCGTGGTCGCCGTGGGGACCGGACGGCGGGGATGCCGAGGATGAGCGGCTCAAGGGCGAGGCTTTCGTGCATGTTCGCACCTGACACGGCGACGGCGAGCGGGATGCCCTGGGCATCGGACAGCACGTGCAGCTTGCTGCCCTTCTTGCCGTGATCGACCGGGTTCCCCGTCAGCAATCCCCCTTTTGGCACGAACGGAGGCCGCGTCGACGACCCCCGAGGTCCAGTCCACCTCACCCCGGACACCGAGTTCGTCCAGCACCGCCCGATGCAGCCGGCGCCCCAGGCCGACCTCGGTCCATGCCGTGAAGCGGCGATGGGTGGTGGCGGAGGACGTACCGAACGTCGGTGGCAGGTGCCGTCAGGCACAGCCGCTGGTCAGCACGTACACCACTGCGGTGGACAGGGCCCGCTCGTCACACGGAGCGGTCCCACCACCTTGCGGACGAGCAGCGAACGACGGCAGCAACGGGTGGACCAGCTCCCAGAACTCATGAGGAACCAGACGCTTGGAGAGATCAGCGCTCACGGCCGCCCTCATGCCGCTCGAACATCAAGTCACCTGGCACAGCCTTTTATGCCTTGACTGAGGAGGCCGATCTGACTTCACCCGTCTGTGGACCACCGCCTGGGCTGCCAAGTAGTCGACGTCCGGGGCGAGGTAAAGCGTGCCTGGAAGAGCTGCGGCACCTCGAACAGGCGAGCCGGAACCACCTCGGCCAGCCGCTGTACCGGCCCGTCGACGTCATCCGTGCCGAGGCCGCCACCCGTTCTCGCGTACGACGACGGCCCGCAACCTGGGGTGTGGGCCGTCGAGTGCGGCGTCAGTTCTCGGCCTGCTCGGGCCGCTTGCGTAGGCGCGGCACCCCGTATTCACGGGCGATGAGGCGCACGTTCTCCTCGGTCCACGGCAGGTGCTGGGCGATGGTCGCGTTGGTGACGCCGGTCGCCTTGAGTTCGTCGGCGACCCGCTTGCGGAGGGCGTGACGCGCCCGCTCCTCCGCGCGCACGGCGTCCTGCCAGGCGCGGAGGTCTTCCCGCAGTTCGTCGCTGGGCCTGTACTCGTCGTTCATGCCTCGATGGTTGCACAAGTCGAGTTGGTGAGGGAAGGGCGCGCCCAGGTCGTCGCAGGTCAGGGCAAGCAAATTACGCCAAATCTCTTTGGGTTACGAGAGTTACCCAAGTCCATTTGGGTAGGGCGGATGGTGTAACACTTCACCACAACAAAGGAGTAACCGTGACAGACCTCGCCAACCACCACGAGGGCCAACTGGCCGCCGCAGTCATTGGCATGGCCAGCCTCGTAGAGAAGGTCGACGCCGAACGCGCAAGCGGCATCTTCCGCTTCTTCGACACGGTCGACGCCTACGACGCCACCCAGTGCCGCGAGGACATCGAGGAAGGCGCGATCCTGATCGTCGAAAGCGACAAGGTCGTCGGCTTCCTGGTCGAAGCCTGGCCCGTCGCCATCACCCAGGAGCACGGCGAGTTCCACCCGCTCGACCGGCCGATCCGTGAGTTCTACGACGGCAAGTACGTAGAGGCCGCCGCCCGCGCCGCGACCATCGCCCGCGACCTCGGGTACACCGTCCGTCCCGACGCGGAGGTACCGGCCGAGCCCGAGCCCGACGTCATTCGCCTCGCCGCCCGCGCGTATCGGGGCACCGGCAAGATCACGGTCGTTCACGTCAACTGCATCTGCAAGATCAAGACGAGCCTGATCGGCACGTACGCCACCGTCGCGGAAGCCGAGAAGGCCGCGGCCGACCACCGGCCCGGCGTCCCGACCCGCCGGTGCAAGCTGTCTGCCCCGCTTCGGACGCCGGTCGTCACCGAGTTCGCAGCCGGCGACCGTGTCCTGTGTCCGGACGGATCTGCCCGGACAGTGGTCGGCATGTTCCGGGTGCCCAGCAAGCCGCCTCAGGTCCTCCTCGAAGGCGGCGGCAACGACGACGCCTCCGCCTGCACGCTGGTGGACACCTCCCGCATCCCCGAGGCACGGAAGGCCGCCAGCCTCGCCGCCGAGCGAGTCCGGACGAACCCGGACCCGACCGACGAGGGATGGCAGCGCGCCCTCGCGGAACTGACGCAAGAGCTGCGCTACCTGGAGGTGGCCGACCCGGTGTACGCGAAGGCCGCCGCCGAGGTCGCCGACGAGGCCGAGCGCGTCACGGTCGACGTCCCGCGGCCCGAGGTCGTCAAGGGCGACATCCTGCACGCCATGGGCGCCCGCCTCACCGTCCTCGACCACGGGGTGACCAGCTCGGGCGCGCGCGGCCTGCCCCAGTGGTGGGCCGACGTCATCGGCGTCGACGAGGACGACCGCGCCAAGACGTACCGCACGGCCTGGACGCTGTCGCTCAACATGGGTGACGCCTCGTGGGACATGGTGACCGTTGAGCGCGCCATCCCGGCCCCGCCCGCCCGCGAGGCCGCGCCCGCCCGCCCGGGCGGCGCCACGTTCGGTAGCGCGCCCCGGCACGCCGGGCACCCGGACGTCATCGCGGCCCGGGAGGCCCTGCGCCCGCTGCGGCCGGCGACGCTGACCGACCAGACCGAGGTGACGGAGCCTCACCGGCCCGACCCGGAGCTGCGCGGCTACATGCTCGAACCGCGCGGCCCGGGCCGGGTCGCCGCGTTCTGGGTCGAGGGCGGCCGGGCCATCGCCGCCAACAACACCTGGCACGGCCCGTCGGTCGGAATCCTCGCCGACAAGCTCCGCATGGCCGGATGGACCGTCACGCGCCCCACGGGCAGCGGCATCTGCACCTTCGCCGAGCGTCCCGCCGACCGGGACTGATCCCGCCAGAGCGCGCCCCGCCTCCACCCGGAGGCGGGGCGCTCTGCTGTCCGCACGTGCCCTGACCTGCGCGGATTGCCAATTCTTTACCCAAATTCATTTGGTCAACGTGGGTTAACCAAGTTCATTTGGCCAAGGATGGAAGTAGTCACACCAACCCACAAAAGCCCAGGTCAACGGCAAGGGAGCGAGCGTATGAGCGTCAGCCACACCGAAACGGACCCCACCCGGTGTCTCAAGTGCCGGAGGATCCTCCGTCGCCCCAGCCCGGACGGCCTCGGCCCGAAATGCCGGGCCAAGGTCCGTAAGGCCTCCCGCTCCGAGGCCATCGTCGCGGAGTTCAAGCCGTACCTGGTCGCCAAGGCCGTCGAACTCCTGGAGCTGGGCGCCGTGGTACCCCTCCGCCGGAACCGTGTCTTCCTCGTCGTCTCCGACGACGGCGACTCGGTCTACCGGACGTCCGCCACCGGCCAGTGCAACTGCCCCGCCGGCCTCAGGACGAAGCCCTACGCCTGCTACCACGGCATCTCCGCGCGCCTGTTCGCCACTGCCGCCTGACCCCACCCGGGGCCGGGCGGCCGCCCGGCCCTCCCACCGGAAGGACCGAACGATGACCACGTACATCCCGACCGCCCTCGTCTCCGCCGAGGTGAAGCGCCTCCTGACAGCCGCCTTCCCCGGCGTCGAGTTCAGCGTCCGCAAGGGCTCCGGCACCGGCTCCGCCTACATCCGCGTCCGCTGGACCGACGGCCCCGACGAGAAGGCCGTCGAGGAGATCACCCGCCCGTTCGAAGGCGCCTACTTCAACTCGTCGGCAGACATGCTCGAACCGCTCGACACCGAGGTCACGATCACCGTCAAGGGGAAGACGCTCACCGGCAAGCCGCTCGTCGACGGCATCGGCTGCTCCCGCGACATCTCCGACGAGGTCCGGGCCGAGGCCGCCGAGAAGTGGCGCGAGGCTGTCGGCCCCGACCGCAGCGACCGCGCCATGAGCGCGGTCGTCGTGGTCGACGGCGAGGTCATCCGCGAGGCATGGCCGAGCAGCCAGATCGCCATGATCGCCGAAGAGGTGATCCTGCCGAAGCGGTGGGCCGCCCACCTGGCAGCCGCCGAGGCCGCCCAGCCGGCGGCGCCCGCCAAGCCGAAGCTCGCCCCGGCCGCCGCCGACGACGAGCCCGGCGAGGGCATCGCCGTCACCCACACCGAGGAGGACGGCACGACCGTGACCGGCACCCGGTACGGGGACGGCGCGGGCGCCGTGCTCAAGGGGCACGGCTTCAAGTGGCACCGCAAGGAAGCCCGCTGGTACGTGCCCGGCAGTCGCGGCCAGGCCGCCGACGTCGAGTTCCTGGCCACGGTCGCCGGCGAGCTGCGCGCGGCCGGGCTCACTGTCACCGACCAGCCCGAGCCGGAGGCCGAGCCGGTGGAGGTCACCCCGGAGGCGCGCGAGGCCGCGCACCGTGCCCGCCTCCTCGCCGAGATCCTCCGCGAGCGGACCGCGCTGCGCCCCGACCGCACCGACCTGCCCGGCATCGCCGCCCTCCTCGACGAGGCGGCGGCGATCCTCGAGGAGACCGCGCCGGAAGTCGTCTACGGGGTCCTGGCCTCGCCCTCGGCGGTGATCGGCTACGTGAGCGCCGCGGTCACCGGCCGCCTGCCCGGCCTGTACGCGCTGGACCCGGCCAGCGGCCAGCTCGCCGCCCAGGAGGCCGACCTCCGCGCCCGCCTGGACATCGCGATCAGCGGCTTCGACTTCGGCGGCGAGATCAGCCGGACCGCGATGCGCGTCGTTCTCGACCTCCACCGCAAGCACGCCCGCCTGGCCAAGGCCGTCCAGGCCGACCACGCCCGGCCCGCCGCCAGCTGACCCCCTGCACCCTGCCGGGCGCCCGCCGGGCGCCCGGCCCCCATCCTGCAAGTCCTGAGGAGGCGTCATGTTCAACGAGTGCATCGACCACGCAGGCGGCTTCACCACCGGCACCGCCACCGAGGCCCACGCGATGATGCTGCTCCAGCGTGGCCAGCGCCGCGGCTGCCACATCGAAGCCACCCGGGCCGGGGGCGCCCTGGTGTCCTGGACGCGGCTCCAGTTCGGGCCAGTCGACGGGCAGGTCGACACGGTGGCCCGGTCGATCAAGCTGACCCCGGTCACGCCGCTCACCTCAATCCTGCGGGGCGGCACCGTCCGGCACGACCTGGCCACCATCGACGCGCACTCGCGGTCGCGGTGGGAGAGCGCCCGCAGCCGGCGAGTGGTCGTCGTGGGCCTCGACGGCATCGAGGCCGTCACCGGCGAGGCCCTGCACCGGGATGGGCTGGTCACCGAAGCGCCCGGCGGCCGGGTCCGGCTCACGCTCGCCGCGCGGCTCGGCCTGCTCGCCTACGAGCACCGGCGGCGCACCCCGTGGCGCGGACGGGCCGCCTACTGCACGTGCGGCATGTCCGCCCCGGGCAGCGACCCTCGCGCCGAGGCCCGCGACGTGTGGCGCGCTCACCTGCGGGCAGTGACCGCCGAGTTCGTGACCGGGCTGGCCCGCCCGTCTGCCCGCACTGCCTGATCTCACCCTGCGCCGGGGGGGTGCCTCTATGTGTTTGGTCAAGGGGTCGGTGACGGCTGAGAGGTCATCTGTCACTCTGATGTGCGTGGGAGACGAATCGGCTGTCCTGGTGCCTGCCGATGAGGGCATGCGACCTTGTGACTTCTGCGGTCACCTGGTCGTGGAGGGCTCGGTCGACGAGTACGACTGTCCGGTTTGTGGTGAGCCTGACTCAGGCTGAGTTGGCTGGTCGGGACTGGTAGAAGGTTCCGTCGCGGAGCATGGCGAACAGGACGTCGACCCGGCGTCTGGCCAGGCACAGGAGGGCCTGAGTATGGCGCTTCCCCTGGCCGATCTTCTTGTCGTAGTAGGCGCGGGAGGCTGGATCGCCGAGTGAGGCGAACGCGGCCAGGAAGAACGCCCGCTTCAGCTGTTTGTTGCCCCGTCGGGAGGGTTGCTCGCCGCGTATGGANGATCCGGAGCTGCGGGTCGCGGGGGCGAGTCCNGCATAGGAGGCCAGGTGGGCGGCGGTCGGGAAGGCGCTCGCGTCGCCGACGTCGATCAGGANCCGGGCGCCGGTCCTGGTCCCGATGCCGGGCATGGAGGTCAGGATCTTCGACAGCGGGTGCTCGTCGAGCAGTTCCTGGATCCGCTTCTCCAGGAGCTTGCGCTGGTCGAGGGCCGCTCGCAGCGAGCCGGTCAGGCTCGGCACTATCAGCAAGGCCGCCTCGGTGCCCGGCACGACCACGGTCTGCTCGTCGAGCGCCGTGAGGATGTCCTCGACGAGGCGCTCGAACATGCGCGGGGCCAGTGGCCGGGCGACGGCGAGCAGGCGGCGGCGTCCCGCCTTGCGCAGGGCGGCCGGTGAGCCGAACCGCTCCAGCAGGGTGAGGACTGCGGGGTGGTCGAGCCTGGGCCCCAGCACCCGCTCCAGGTGCGGGTGGATTTGGGTGAGCAGTCCGCGCAGGCGGTTGGCGATGCGGGTCGCTTCGCCGGCGAGGTCGTCGTCGAAGCCGACGAGCATCTCCAGCTCGGCGATGGTCTCGTCGGTGAGCTCGATGCCGCGCAGGGTGTGCGGCATGGTGCGGGCGGCGTCCGCGATGACGAAGGCGTCGCGGGCGTCGGTCTTGGCCTCGCCGGGGTAGAGGTCGGCGATGCGGCGCATCGTGAGGCCGGGCAGGTAGGCGACGTGGCAGCCGGCGTCCCGTGCGACCGCCAGGGGCAGGGCGCCGATGGAGGCGGGCTGGTCGACGACGACCAGGACGGTGCCGTGCTTGGCGGTGAGCTTGTCGAGAACGGCCCGCATCTTGGGCTCGCTGTTCGGCAGCCGCTTGTCGA
>NZ_KB892142.1:0-7566 GCF_000373665.1 Streptomyces sp. BoleA5 | reverse complement strand
CGCGGATGGCCCGACATGCCGCAATTCGGCGCGGCGATGATGGAGCTCTTCTCGAAATCCATCAACTCCGCATCGGCATGACCACACCTGACCTGCCCCGGTGAAGCCCGAGCCACTCGCCGACCTGTGCCACCGCCATCGTCATGCGCCGGTCGCCAGAGGCCAGGCCTCTGGCGATGTCGGCCACCCGGTGGCTCGATCCCGGCCAACCTCTTCAACCCGCGAGTGATCGTCATCTGAGGCCATTTCGCCTCGCCGGTCCAGCGGCTGCTGCCCAACGCGCAAGATCAGCTGCAACGGCTCGTGGTGGCAGCTTCAGCCGCCCAGTGCCGATTCGTCGCCTCCACGCTCGGCTTCGGCGCCGCCTCCCGTGGCGCGGCGAGCACGGTGATCAACCACATCGTCGACGACCCGACCGCGATCACGGATCTCCCCAGGTCGGCACCTTGCTGACGGCCCCACAGACCTGGAGACGGCACCCTCCAGCAACCGCACTATCCGCTACCACCAAGTGGCAACAAGCGCGCGGCGGTTCGCGCCGTGCCTGACATCCCCCAGGCAGGAAGGTTTTTCCATGTCACCACGTCATCGAACGGGGGCCAGGCTGCTCGACGCAGCCCTGCCAGCACAAGGACGACGCCCGAGACGTCGCACCGCGACCACGATGGCCTTAGCCCTCATCGCCCCTTTCCTCACGCTCCTCGCGACGCCGGTGAGCGCTGCGGCCCCCACGGCGGCTGAGCCCGCTCCCGTCGCTGCACCGGAGCTGCTGCAGCCGTCCGCGCCTGCCGCCGAGGCCGCACCACCAGACGCCCGCTTCAAGGTGCTCGTGGTGCGCAGCACCCAGGACGCGGTGTCGTCGGCCGGCCTGGCCGCGATCCGGGATGCGGCCAGACCCGGTCATTTCACGGTCGTGGCGCCCGGGCCCACCGACGTGGGCGACCATTTCGCGGAGAAGAAGCTGAAGCAGTACCGCGCGGTCGTGTTCTTGGACACGGGTCTCGCGAGCCCGCTCACGGACGCGCAACGCGCGAACTTCGAGGACTACTTCCGAGACGGCGGCGGCTTCGTCGGCGTCGGCTCGGCGGTCGAGACCGACGAGTCCTGGTCGTTCCTGACCGACATCCTGGGGACGCGTGCGTCCGGCAGGACCGACGTGCAATCGGGTGACGTGAAGGTCGCCGACCGAGTCCACGACGCGACCAAGGATCTGCCGCAGATCTGGTCGCGGACCGACAAGTGGTACAACTTCAAGAAGAACGTGCGCGGTGTGTCACACGTCCTCGACACCGTCGTCGAAGACCCGTTCGGGCCGCAGCCGCAGGGCGCCGACCTCGACGGGATCGCCGGGGGCACGATGGGCGCCGATCACCCGGTCTCGTGGTGCAAGGACTTCCAGGGCGGCCGCTCGTTCTACACCGGCCTGGGCAACACGGCCGCGAGCTTCGATCCCGGCCTGACCAAGCACCTCAAGGGCGCGATCGGCTGGGCCGCGGGCCAGGCCGACCCGGACTACAGCGACTGCGGCGCCACCGTGCTGGCCAACTACCAGCAGACAAAAATCGGCTCGCCGCCGAACCTGCAGGAGCCGATCGGCTTCGACCAGCTGCCGGACGGCCGCGTTCTGCAGACGGACCGCCTCGGCTCGCTGCGCATGCACGACTCGGCCACGGGCGTCACCACGGTCGTCGCCAACTTCGCCGATCCGAGCCTGCCGATGACGCAGCAGATCTACTCCGCGGGCGAGGACGGGCTCTATGGGCCGGCGGTCGACGCCGACTTCGCGACCAACAAGTGGGTCTACCTCTACTACTCGCCGAAGGAGGTCACCGACGTCAAGCTGAGCGACGGATCGGTCGTCACCCAGATCACGCCGAACACCACCCCACCGAACGTGGCCGCGTCCAAGACCGCGTGGGATCCGTACGTGGGCTATTTCCAGCTCAGCCGCTTCAAGTTCGTCGACGCCAAGGACAGCACGCCGGCGCACCTCGACATGGGCTCCGAGCAGCAGATCATGCGCGTGCCGGTCAACCGCCAGGAGTGCTGCCACGTCGGGGGCGACATCGACTTCGACAAGCACGGCAACCTCTGGATGGTCACCGGCGACGACACGCCCGCGGGCGGCATCAACGCCGGCGGCTACGGGCCGTACAACTCGCAGAAGACCGACGAGCAGCAGACCGTGCGCGTCACCAACGCGACGGGCGGCACGTTCACGCTGACCTTCGAGGGCCGGACGACGGAGCCGATCGCGTGGAACGCGGATCGCAATGCGATCGACGCGGCCCTCGAGGCGCTCTCGAACATCGAGGCGGACGAGATCCAGACCAGCGGCGGCCCGGTCAACACCTCGAACGTCAACGTGTTCTTCCGCCGCGGCAAGCAGCAGTCCGATCAGCCGCAGATCACCGCCGACGGCGCCGGCCTGACCGGCACCGCCACGCCGGCGATCGCCACCAGCACGGCGCAGGCGGGCGGCTGGTATCAGCGGCTCACCGGTGACTCGCGCCGCACCGCGCTGAACACCAACGACCTGCGTGGCAAGGTGCTGCGGATCAAGGTCAAGGGCGGCGACATCTCCGCCGCCGACGCCAACAAGGCCGACTTCGGCTCCCGCACGGGCGCCTACTCGATCCCGCCGGGCAACCTGTTCCCCCTGGTCGCGGGCAAGCCGCGGGACAAGACGCGGCCGGAGGTCTACGCGATGGGCTTCCGCAACCCGTTCCGGATCCAGGTCGACGAGAACGACGTGGCCTACATCGGCGACTACTCGCCCGACGCCCAGACACCCCAGCGCTCGCACGGCCCGGCCGGCACCGGCCGGTACGAGATCGTGCGCAAGCCGTCCAACTACGGCTGGCCGACGTGCTACAAGCGCGACCTCGCGCACTACCAGTGGAACTTCCACGAGTTCGCGCCCGGCACCACCACCGCGGGCACACCTCTGAACAACCCGCCTCAGAAGTTCGACTGCGACGGGCCGACGCAGCGCAACGACTCGCTGTGGAACATCGAGGGCGGTCCGACGGTCGAGCCGGGCCTGAGGGACGTCCCGCCGGTCACCGACCCGGACATCTGGTACTCCTACCGCGACAACAACCCGACCGCGCCGCTCGGCACCCCGTGCGAGGCTTACTACGCGCCGACCCCGGGCCCGACCGCGCCCGGCTCGACGACCGAATGCCCGCGGCTGTTCCCCGAGCTCTACACCGGCGGCGTCGGTCCGCACGGGGTCACGAAGTACCACTACGACCCGAAGAACCCGAACCCTCACAAGTTCCCGCCGTACTACGACAACTCGGTGATCATCAGCGAGTGGACGCAGGACACGCTGCGCGAGGTCAAGCTCGACAAGCAGACCAACCACGTCCAGAAGATCAACAACTTCCTGGACTGCGGCAGCCGTGCGAACGCCGGGACAGGCGCGTTCCGGTTCGAGTGCGACAACCCTATGGACTTGCAATTCGGTTCTGACGGCGCGTTCTACCTGCTGACCTACGGCAACGGGTTCAACGTCATCAGCCCCGACGCGGGCATGTACAAGTGGGAGTACGTCAAGGGCAAGCGCGCGCCGAAGGCCGTGCTCACCACGGACCGCACCGACGGCTCAACGCCGCTGACCGTGAACTTCTCCAGCGCCGGCTCGCTGGATGAGGATCCCGGCGACTCGATACGCTACGAGTGGAACTTCGGCGACGGCTCGGCGATCGAGACCGACCCCAACCCGGCACACACCTACACGCAGTCCGGCCGCTACACGGCCGTGCTGACCGTGCTCGACTCGTCCGGCAAGCAAACCTCGACCAGCACCGTGATCACCGTGGGCAACACGAGCCCGACGGTGGTCGTCAATACGCCGGTGGAGGGCGGGACGTTCGCGTTCGGCGACGACATCCCGTTCTCGGTCACGGTCACCGACCCCGAGGACGGGACGGTGAATTGCTCCGAGGTACAGGTGACGTTCGTGCTCGGCCACGACGCGCACGGCCACGCCGAGGAGTCCGTCAACGGCTGCTCGGGCGTGCTCCACACGGACGCCGACGACGTCTCACACGGCGGCAGCGTCTCCGGCGTGGTCCAGGCGCGCTACACCGACCACGGCGGTCCGGGCGGCGTCCCACAGCTGACGACGACCGGCCAGCACCAGATCCGCCAGAAGCACCAGGAGGTGGAGTTCGTCGTCAACCAGTCCGGCACCAACACCGCGACCAACACCGACGGCGGCGCCGGCGTGCACCGCGGCAGCCTGGGCTCGGGCGACTGGCTCCAGCTCAACGGTCCATTCAACCTGACCGACATCGATTCGATCACGTTCCGCGCGGCGGACGCGGCGAACGGCCGCACGCCCGGGTCACCGCTGGCGGCAATCGAGGTCCGTCAGGACTCGATCACCGGGCCGATCCTGACCACGGCCGACCTCGTGTCCACCGGCGGGACGGGAACCTGGACGAGCCAGACGTTCCCGGTCTCGATGTCCGGGACGCATGAGCTGTTCCTGGTGTTCCGCTCGGTCACGGGTGGCGCCACGGGCGGCAACCTGTTCAACCTCAACTGGGCCGAGTTCGTCGGCGCGGGCATCGGCACCTAGCGAACCCGCCCGTGCCGACGAACCCGGTTCGTCGGCACGGGCACCCGCACCCACCGAACCCGCCGGTACAGCGGCAAGAGAGAAGACACTCATGCGGAGAAGATTTCGCACATCGGCAGTGGCCGCCTTCCTGACGGCGGCCGCAACACTCATCCCCGCGACACCGTCGTGGGCACAGGAAACGACACCGCCGACGATCAACGTGGCGACGCTGTCGCCCTCTGCGCCGACCGGCCAGAACAACTGGTACACCGGCCCGGTGACGCTGAACGTGTCGGCGACCGACGACGTCGGCATCGCCAAGTTCCAGTACTCGCTCAACGGCGGCGCCGCCTACATCGACGTGCCCGTCGAGGGGGCGCCGACGTCGGCCACGGCGTCGGCGGTGATCACGCAGGAGGGCAACACCAGCGTCCGGTACCGCGCGGTCGACACGTCCGGAAACGTCGCGGCGTTCCGCTCGATCTCGGTCCGGATCGACACGCGCGCGCCGGCTGCATCGTACCCGGCGATCACCGACGGTCACGTCGGTCACGTCGCCACGCTCATCCCTACGCGCACGGACCCCGCCCCCGGCTCGGGCGGAGTTGCTGTGCTGAACATGTACCTCGACGGCAAGCTGGTCCCGCCGTTGCCGGTGCAGACCTCCGACCTGTCGCTCGGCGTGCACACGCTCGCGGTGCATCTGTCTGACGCTGCTTCCAGCAGCGCGAAGTACACGCAGACGTTCATCGTGACGACCTCGTTCGCGGACGTCGGCACGCTGATCACCCGGTTCGTGACCGCCGGCAGCGTCCCGGCGGAGGTCGGCGAGGCGCTCCAAGCCAAGGTCGACCAGGCCAAGGCGCTCGCCGACGCCGGTTCGGCCAAGCGCGCGAGCCAGGTCCTGAACGGGTTCGTCTCGGTCGCCGGCCGGATCCCGCCCGGCTCGGCCCGCAGCACACTCGTGGGCGATGCTCGCTACCTGATCGACCAGCTCGAAGGCCGGCTCGCGCCGGAGCCCGCGACGGGCCTCGAGTCCGAGCCCGCGGAGGGCCCGAAGTTCATCCCGGACCCGGTGCTCGCCCCGCTCCCGCACAAGGCGGACGCCGACTACAACGTCCTGATCTTCTCCAAGACGACGGGCTTCCGGCACGACCACATCCCGCACACCGTGGCCGCGATCCAGAAGCTCGGCATCGCGCACAACTTCAACGTCGACGTCTACGACCCGCAACTCCCGACGGTCACGCTGCCCACGAGCCCGTTCCTGAGCCTTGACACGCTCAAGCAGTACGACACGATCGTCTTCGAGTCCAACGTCGGGCACCCGGGCCCGCTCAATGCGACCACCGAGCAGCCGAACTTCGAGGCCTACATGAAGCAGGGCGGCGGCTATGTCGGCATCCACGGCGCCGCCGACTCGTTCGAGATCGGCACCTGGCCGTGGTACGGCGACCTCGCCGGTGGGTTCTTCACCAGCCATCCGAACGGCCAGAACGGGTTCGGCCAGTGCGGCAGCTGCATCCACACCGAGGTGGTGACCGAGGACAAGACGCACCCGGCGACCGCGCATCTCCCTGCCCGGTGGATGACGGTCGACGAGCTCTACAACTTCGACCGCAACATGCGGGCCGACGTGCACACGCTGCTGAGCCTCAACGAGGACAGCTACCAGCGCAGCCTCAACAGCGGCAACGCGGCCACCAACCCGCTGCGGCTGATGAACGGCGACCACCCGATCGCGTGGTGCCAGAACTGGGGCGGTGGCAAGGCGTTCTCGAACATCCTCGGCCACTTCCGGACGCAGTACTACGACGACGCGTTCATGCAGATCGTCCTCGGCGGGATCGAGACGACCGCCGGCCGCAAGGACGCCAACTGCTCGTCCTACCGCGAGACCAGCCGGCTGATCGAGGCTGACCGAGCGGCCGGGCTGCTGACCGCGGACGCCGCGGACGCCGCCGGTGCCGCCCTGGACATCGCGCGGGACAGCTACCTGGCAAGGAACTACACCACCGCGATCCCAGCGCTGAACTCGATCGTCGACCTGGCGAACGACAAGGCCTCCGGCGACGCTGCGGCGCGTTCCGAGCTCGCACGGCAGGCGCGCGAGCTGCGGGAGTGGATGCAGAACCTCAACCGCTGACCCGTTCACGCGGCGGGGGCGGCGAATCGCAGCCCCCGCCGCGCTGACGCTGGAGCGCGCACGGGTCGTCAGCCAGTCGAGAAGTCCTTCGGTCCTTGTGTGGCCCGGTGGCGAACCGAGCAGGACGTCGAGCATGCTCAGGGGAGCTTCAGGTGGTCGAAGTAGGCGCCGGCGGGCGGTTCCGCGGTGGGTGAAGGACGGCTGACGTCCCCCCGGTCGCTGAGGGCGTTGCGCCACTCGTGCGGACGGGGGCGGTTGCCGCGCGGGCCAGCTGCCTGATCGAAGAGTCACCTTTCCTATATGATCCGAGCGGGGCATCAACACCCCGCAGCATGCGACCGATGACAACAGTTTCCCGAAGACGCTAGAAGTGACCTCACGTCTATGGCGCCTTCGGGCTCCGCGACGCCGCTTTTCACGATCTCGTCGCCCTGAGCGCGGAGAACCAGCTCATCTGCGAAGCGCTCGCTCGCCTGCACGCGCACGTGCACCTGTTCCGGCCTCGACACGGCACCCAGGTCACTCACTTGGCGATCGCCGAGCACGAAGAAGTGTGGCCGCGATCGGCGCGCGTGACCCCGACGCCGCCGCCTACGCCATGCGTCGGCACATCCTGCTGTCCGGCGAGCGGTTCCGGCGATTGTTCGACGAGGCCAAGGGCGCGGACGGAATGGTGTAAAGGCTTGACGGGCGGGCTGGGCCGAGGAATGCTAACCAATCAGATCGGATCGGATCCGCCTCACCCGCCTCATATGCGAGGAGAAGCAGGTGCCCAGAGCGCTGCTCCTGACCGGCGACGCCGCCGAGGAACTCGACACCATGTATCCCTACTATCGCGTTCAGGAGG
>NZ_KB892141.1:0-10451 GCF_000373665.1 Streptomyces sp. BoleA5 | reverse complement strand
GGTACTAATAAGCCGAGGGCTTGTCCATAGGTTGCTCGCGTCCACTGTGTAGTTCTGAAACAACGAACCCCGGCCCCCTGTTTTGGTGGGGTGGTTGGTGCCGGTTTGTTGGTTTCATAGTGTTTCGGTGGTCATAGCGTTAGGGAAACGCCCGGTTACATTCCGAACCCGGAAGCTAAGCCTTTCAGCGCCGATGGTACTGCAGGGGGGACCCTGTGGGAGAGTAGGACGCCGCCGAACAAATATTGAGCCCCGGCTCCCGAGTTTAATCACTCGGGAGCCGGGGCTTTTTTGCGTTGACCCCCATACGTTGACCGGCCCAAGCACAGGGCGGGCAGAGTGCCTTCTGCCCGCCCTGACTGCTTTCAGGATCCTCTCGGACCGTTCTCTACAGCCGGCCTGCGGCCTTGAGAGCGAGATAGGCATCCGCCAGTGCGGGGGCGATGTCGGCGGGCGGGGCATCGACGACGGTGATGTTGTGCCGGGAGAGGCGCTGGGCGACGCGGCGGCGTTCAGCCCGTGCCTGTTCGGCGGCCGCGGCCGCGTACACGGCGTCCACGCTGCCGCGGCCCTCGGCCATCTCCTCGATACGGGGATCGGCTACGGAGGCGATGAGGACCTCGTGGCGGTGGGTGAGCTGGGGGAGGACGGGCAGCAGGCCCTCTTCCATGGGCGCTGCGTCGAGCCCCGTGAGGAAGACGACGAGGGAGCGCTGCGTGGCGCGCTGGAGGACTGTGGCGACCAGACCGCGGGCGTCGGGCTCGACAAGCTCGGCCTCGAGCGGAGCCATGGCGTTGACCAGAGCGGGGAGCATCTCGCGGGCTGCCCTGCCCTGGACGGATGCGCGAACACGGCGGTCGTAGGCCAGGAGGTCGACGCGGTCGCCCGCCCGGCCCGCGAGGACTGCCAGCAGCAGCGCTGCGTCCATGGCGGCGTCGAGACGGGGTGCGTCGCCGACGCGGCCGGCGGCGGTGCGGCCGGTGTCGAGGACGATGAGGATGTGGCGGTCGCGTTCGGGGCGCCAGGTGCGGACGGCGACGGTGGCCCGGCGTGCGGTGGCCCGCCAGTCGATGGAACGGGTGTCGTCTCCGGGGATGTACTCGCGGAGCGAGTCGAATTCGGTTCCCTGGCCCCGGATGAGCACGGACGTGCGTCCGTCGAGTTCCCGGAGACGGGCCAGGCGTGACGGCAGGTGCTTGCGGCTGTGGAAGGGCGGGAGGACCCGGAGCGTCCAGGGGACATGGTGGGAGCCCTGCCTCGCGGCCAGGCCGAGGGGGCCGTAGGAGCGGACGGTGATGCGTTCGGCGTGCCGGTCGCCGCGGCGGGTGGGATGCAGTGTGGTGGTCACTCGGCGGCGCTCCGCGGGCGGGATGGCCAGCCGGTGACGTGACGCGTCGACCTCGGTACCCGGGTACCAGCTGCTGGGTGGCCAGGCGTCGCGGAGGTGGGCACGCAGCGGGCGTCGGCTGGGGTTGGTCACGGTGAGGGCGACCTCCGCCGTCTCTCCAAGTCGAACGGATGTCTCACCGGATCGGGTGAAATGGAGCTTTCGTACTGGCGCGGCGAGTGCCAGATCGCACAGAATTCCGAACAAAAGGATGCCTTCGACGAGCAGGATGCCGTTCCAGCCGGGGAGCAGCAGACCGACGGCGAGGGCGCCGAGGGCGGCCAGTAGGGCGGTACGTCCGGTGAGTGCCATGGTGGGTCGTCGCCCGTCTCAGCGCGGTACGGGGACGCGGGCGAGGACCGAGGTGATCACGGAGTCGGGTGTGGTGCCTTCCATCTCGGCTTCGGGCCGCAGTTGGATGCGGTGCCGGAGGGTGGGGAGGGCGAGGGCTTTGACGTCGTCGGGGATGACGTAGTCGCGGCCGGTCAGCCAGGCCCAGGCGCGGGCGGTGGCGAGCAGGGCGGTGGCTCCTCGGGGGGAGACACCGAGGGTGAGAGAGGGGGATTCGCGGGTGGCTCGGCAGATATCGACGATGTAGGCCGTGATGTCGGCGGAGACCTGCGTCTTGGCGACTGCGGCCCGGGCGGCGTCGAGGTCGGCGGGGCCGGCGACCGGACGCAGACCGGCGGAGTCCAGGTCCCGGGGGTTGAAGCCGTCGGCGTGACGGGTGAGGACGTCGATCTCGGTCTCACGGGAGGGCAGCGGCAGGACCAGCTTCAGGAGAAAGCGGTCCAGCTGTGCTTCGGGGAGGGGGTAGGTGCCCTCGTACTCGACGGGGTTCTGGGTCGCCGCGACGAGGAACGGCTCGGGCAGCGGCCGTGGGATGCCGTCGACGGACACCTGGCGCTCCTCCATGGCTTCCAGGAGGGATGCCTGGGTCTTGGGCGGGGTGCGGTTGATCTCGTCGGCGAGCAGCAGATTGGTGAAGACGGGTCCCGCCTGGAAGGAGAACTCGGCGGTGCGGGCGTCGTAGACGAGGGAGCCGGTGATGTCGCCGGGCATCAGGTCGGGGGTGAATTGGACCCGCTTGGTCTCGAGCTGGAGGGATGCGGCCAGGGCGCGCACGAGAAGGGTCTTGGCGACTCCGGGGACGCCTTCGAGGAGGACGTGGCCCCGGCAGAGCAGGGCCACGACAAGGCCGGTGACGGCCGGGTCCTGGCCGACGACGGCCTTGGCGATTTCGGTGCGCAGGGCCTCCAAGGAGGCACGGGCGCTGTCGGCGGTCGGGGCGGCGCTCACGGGGTGGCTTTCCTCTCGTTGAGAAGGACGCGGCGTTCCAGTGCGTCGAGGTCGTCGGCGAGACGCAGCAGGGCCGCGTCGTCGGGGGGAGGGGGACCTTGCAGCAGGCTGTGCGGGTCGACGGCAGGGTCGTCGAGCCGGACGGCCACCGCGGCGGGCAGGACGTCCGGGTCGTGTGCCTGGGCCGGGGGGACGCCGAGCAGCGGGGCGAGGCGGTCGCGTGCGGCGGTGCGCAGTACCTCTGCAGCGCGGCCTCGGGCCCGGCCGTGGCGGTAGAGGCGGGCACGTCCTTCGGTCGCTTCGGAGGCGCGGACGGTGGCGGGCAGCCGCTCGGCGACGACGGGGCCGAGGCGACGGGCGCGCCAGAGAGCCGCGAGGGCGGCGGCGATGAACAGCTGGAGCACCGCCCAGTTCCAGCCGTCGGGGATGAGGTCGAGGAAGCTTTCCTGGCCGCCGCCGAAGGCGGAGGCGTCGCTGAGTGAAGGGAGGTACCAGACGAGTTTCGGGTGGGCGCCGAGGATCTGCATGGCGAGCGAGGCGTTGCCCTGTTCGGCGAGGTTCTCGTTCTGCAGGAGCGTGTGGGTGCCGAGGACGACGGTGTCGCCGCCGTTGGCTGCGGGGAGGCGCAGCAGGGTGGAGTCGCCCGGGGCATCCGGGTAGCAGCGGTCGGCGTCGCCGGAGGACGTCGCGTAGCTGCCGCCTCCGGTCTCGGCGGAGCCGGCGGTGCGGGCGGCGGTCAGCCCGCACCCGGGTTCGAGGACACGGACGGGGACGGGCCCCGTGTAGTGGACGCCCGGAGCGAGTCGCCCGATGGAGGGCTCACCGGGGGCGAGGAGGACGAAGCGGCCGCCCGAGCGCTCCATCGCCTCGTGCACCGCGTCCTGCTGATGCTTCGTCAACAGATCGGGCGCGGTGACGAGGACGGTGGCGCCGGGACCGGCGGCGGCCACGGCCTCGTCGGTCGTGGTGACGACCTCGGTGCTCACACCCTGGTCGCGGAGGAGTTGGGCGACGGCCCGGCTGCCGGACGGGTCGGGAGAACGGGGGTCGAGTGCGTCATGGTTCTCACCGGTGCGTGCGGCGGCATAGAGGACGCCGAAGAGGATCAGGGTGAGGAGTGCCGCGAGCAGGGTGCGCGAGCGGGTCCACAGCTGGCCCGCGGTCGGGGAGGCCGAGGTAGTGGCCGGGGCGGGTGCCTGCGCCGGGGACAGGGTGTCGGTCACGGGCGGGAACCTCCGGCGGCGGTCGTGCCGTTGTCGGCCAACCGGGGCTTGGTGCGTTGCACTTCGGTGTCGAGTTCGCGCAGGGCAGCGTAGGCGTCCTGGGTGCCCGGGCGGTCCCCGTAAGTGACGTCGTCGAAGGTGCGGGCGGCGTCCGCGAGGCGGGCGCCGAGGCCGGGTAGGGTACGGCCCGCTTCGGCGGCGGCCTCGTCGGCGGTCCGGCCGGGGCGGGGGTCGAGCAGGGTCCGTTCCTCCAGGGAGCGCACGATCGCGCGCATCCGTTCCCGGACGGCCTCGCTCCACCGGTTGTGTCGCGCGTGTTCCTCGGCGGCGGCGCGGTGTTCGGCGGCGGTCCGCGGGACGTCGGCGAACAGCCCGGTGCCCGTGGCGGGCTGGGCGCGCAGCTTGCCGAGCCGTAGTCGAAGGGCGATGACCAGCAGCACGACCACGACGACGATCGTCACCAGGCCGGCGGCGCCTCCGGGGGTGGCCCCGGAGGCGGTGTCCAGCAGATGGTCGAACTTCTCCCAGAGCCAGTTCAGGGCGCGTTCGAGCAGGCTCGGGTCGTCGCGGTGGTAGATCCCCTTGGACAGTTCGTCCTCGGCGGCCTCACGGGCCGGGCCGCGGGGAATGGTGACCGGTACGTCCTTCCCCGACACCGGCGTCAGCCGCCGGTGGCGGAGCTGTTGCCGGGTGCGCCGGCGGCGCCGAGGGCCTCGGAGTGGCCGGGGACGCCCGCGGCGCGGGCGAGTTCGATGTCCAGGGCCTCGCGGCGGATCCGCTGATCCATGTAGAGCAGGGCGGTAACGCCGGCCTGGATGGGGAAGGTGATGGTGGATCCGATGACGGCGCCGATCCCGATGACGATCAGATACGTCCAGCCGAGACCTGCCTGGTTGCCCGAGGCGAAGGCCGACAGGCCGTCGCTACCGGCGGCCATTCCCACCACTACGAAGGGAATCTGGATGATCGACGAGACGATGTAGACGAGGATCACGGTGAGCAACTGGATGCCCAGAATGCGCCACCACGAACCCCGGACCAACTTGACCGAGCGGGCCATGGACTTGAGGACGCCCTGCTTCTCCAGCATGAGGGCGGGCGACGCGAGGCTGAAGCGGATCATCAGCCAGACGACCACGCCGAGGGCGACCACGCCGCCGAGGAAAGCCAGGCCCACACCCGCGGCTGTGGAGCCGCCGACCGCGACGAGGACGCCGGGGACGATGCCGATGCCGATGATCACGCCGCCGATCAGGCTGAGCAGCAGCGTCAGCCCCAACAGACGCGGCAGCTGGTGGCGGGCGTCGGACCATGCCTCGCCCAAGGTCACCTGGCGGCCGAGCACGGCCCGGCTGATGACCATGGTGAGCATCGCCGTGGCGATCACCGACCCGAGCAAGGTGATGACCAGGGCGAGACCTCCGGCGGCCAGGGTGCCTCCGACGGCGTTCATGACGTCGCCGAACGAGGGGTCGGCACCTTCGTCGAGGGAGTTGATCGTCGCGCTGTCGTCGAGCATGAGCCCCTGGACCAGCAGCATGGCGCCCTGGGTCAGCAGCGAGACCGCGAGGGAGATGGTGAGCACGGTGCGCCAGTGCGCGCGCATCGTGGAGACCGCGCCGTCGAGGATCTCACCCACGCCCAGAGGCCGCAGCGGGATGACGCCGGGCTTGGGCGACGGCGGCGCACCCCAGTGCGGCTGCTGCCAGCCGGAGGGTGCCGGGCCGCCCCAGACCGGGCCGGTGGGCGGGGGCGGGGTGCCCCATCCGCCGGTTGCCTGCCACTGCCCGGCGGGCGGCTGCTGCTGGGACCAGTTCTGCGGCGCAGCGTCCTGCGGCTCGCCGGGACCGTCGGTGCGGTCCGGGTCGCCGGAGGGTGAGGATCCGGGCGAGGCCCAGCCCGGAGAGTCGTTCATCGTCGCTCCTTCATTACTGCGCTACCTACTCGTCCAACGGCGGGACGGTGGCCATCGTGCCATGGGCGCAGTGGGCTTGTACCTGCGGATGCGGAGTACCGCAACCGTTCAAAACGTGCTGCCGTTCACGGCAGACTGAGCAGATGGGTGATCAGCACGTGGTAACTCTGGCCAACGATTCCAACGGCAATCCCGACGAGCCCCTGCCTGCGCTGCGCTGGGAGGAGCCGCCGGAGGGTCCCGTCCTCGTCCTCCTCGACCAGACCAGGCTGCCCGGCGAGGAAGTGGAGCTGGTCTGCACCGACGTCCCCGCCCTGGTCGACGCCATCCGCGGCCTCGCCGTGCGCGGCGCCCCGCTGCTCGGCATAGCGGGTGCCTACGGCGTCGCGCTGGCCGCCGTCCGCGGCTACGACGTGGACGAGGCCGCTGAATCCCTCGCCCACGCCCGGCCCACCGCCGTGAACCTCGCCTACGGCGTCCGGCGGGCCCTCGCCGCCTACCGGGCCGCCCTCACCGGCAGCGCCGGCGGCGACCCCGAACGCGCCGCTGCGGCGGCACTGGCCGAGGCCCGCGGCCTCCACGCCGAGGACAAGGAGGCCAGTGCCGCCATGGCCCGGCACGGCCTCCAACTGCTCGCCGAGCTCCTCCCCGGCGGCGGCTACCAGATCCTCACCCACTGCAACACCGGTGCGCTCGTGTCCGGCGGGGAAGGCACCGCGTTCGCCGTCGCCCTCGCCGCGCACCGCCAGGGCCAGCTGCGCCGCCTGTGGGTCGACGAGACGCGCCCCCTGCTCCAGGGCGCCCGTCTCACCGCCTACGAGGCCGCCCGTTCCGGCATGGCGTACACCCTGCTCACCGACAACGCCGCCGGTTCACTCTTCGCCGCGGGCAACGTCCACGCGGTCCTGATCGGCGCCGACCGCATCGCCGCGGACGGCTCCGTCGCCAACAAGGTGGGCAGCTATCCGCTCGCCGTGCTCGCCCGGTACCACAACGTGCCCTTCATCGTCGTCGCCCCCACCACCACCGTCGACCAGGGCACCGCCGACGGTTCGTCCATCGAGATCGAGCAGCGTCCCGGGCACGAAGTGACCGAGTCGGCCGGAAACCCTGTGGCGCCGCTCGGCACCCAGGCGTACAACCCTGCGTTCGACATCACACCCGCGGGTCTGATAACGGCAATAGTCACCGAAAACGGCGTGGTTTCGCCGGTCACCCCCGATGCCCTGGCAGCTTTGTGCCCGTCTCGTGCTCCAGGTCACGATCAGGTAATGGGATGATCCCGGGCTGAAGCATGGAAACGGCCCCCTGACCTGCGACGATTCGCGGGCCAGGAGGCCGTGACATCGACAGCTGACATCAGTCGGGCTGATCGGCGTCGTCATGGGTGACGCTCCGCAACGACTCCAGCCGCGCCGGCTGACGCAGGAGCCGATCCAGCTGCCCGATCGCCTCGATTACGTCGGGGTCCAGCGCCTCAGCGTAGATGTCCAACGTGGTCGAGATCCGGCTGTGGCGGAGCACCGCCTTGGTCACTCGGGGATGGACCTTGAGGTGCACCAGCAGAGTCCCGCACGACTTCCGCAGACCCTTGGGATTCATCTTGCCAAGGCCCGCCGTCGCACGGACCCGCTGGAGGGTCTGATACAGGTTGTCTGCCGACCACGGACGCCCCGTATTCGTTACGAAAACGTGTCCGTCCGGGTCATCAAACCACGGCCGTCCAGCCGCCAAGGCACGCTCCCGAAGCCACGCCGTGCGCATCCGTTGCCAGCGCAGCGGCGCGATGCATTGCGGCGGCAGCGGCAGCGGAGCTTTGGAAGTCTCGGTCTTGGGATCCACGTCGATCGTGCCAGCGCCCGTGCGCTGGAGCTGCTGCTCGACCCACAGCACGCGGCGGTCCAGGTCGACGTTCTCCCACCGCAAGCCGCAGACCTCAGCACGGCGAAGACCAAGCAACGGGATCAGCAGGAGTCCGGGGTAGTAGACCGTCCTGCGCCGGGCCTCAGCGAGGAAGCGCAGCACCTGCACCGCGTCCCAGCTCTCCCCGCTGTCCGTGGGAGCCCGTACGTGGACGAGCTTGGCCACGTTCCGGGTCAGGCCGAAGTCTTCCTCCATGGCCGCAGTCAGCGACGCCGAGAGGACCCGCAGGGCGTGTTTGGCGGTCTTGCTGCTCTTGTCACCAGCCAGCCTGGTCATAGCCGCTCGCAGCTCTTTGACGCCGAGCTTGAACATCACGACGTGACCGAGCCGGGGCCGCAGGTAGAGGCGAACCGTCTGTTCGTAGGTCTCGTAGCTGCCCACCGACAGGTACGGCCTGACCACGCACTCCAACCAGTAGTCGAACCAATCGCCCAAAGTCATGTCCCGAGTCGGCGTCGGGATGCCGTGCTGGGCACGTTCGATCAACTTCCGGCGCTTGGCATCGCACTCGTCGTAGCTCCGGCCATACACGAACTTGCGCTTGGTGGTGCCGTCCGGCTGGGGGACGTAGACGGCAGCGTGATAGCGACCGTCTGAGCGCTTGACGATCGTTCCCGCGCCATTGGGGCGTCGTGCCATCAGCGGGACTCCTCGATCAGGTCAGCGATCAGGCGTGCCACCGCGTCAGCGGGGATTCGCCGGGACCGACCGATGGTGATCGAGACGAGGCGCCGAGTCCGGATCAACTCGTACACGGCCGATCGCCCCAGCTTGAGCCGCGCCATGACCTCAGGCACGGTCAGCAGCTCCTCAGTGGCGGTGGTCATTCGATGACTCCTTCCTGCGCTCGGAGGTCTTGCAGGGCTTCGCGGGCGGCTTCTCGGTTGAGCTGGATGTCGCGGTGGATGGTGGCGGCGAGGACGGATTCGCCGGGGGTGTGGCCGTGGCCGGCGTAGGTCCAGTGGGCGAGGACGAGCGTGGTGGCCTCCGGGGTGACGTCGGGGTCGGGCAGGCCGAGGGCGGCGCGTTGTTGGGCGGCGCGGTAGTCGGCGCGGACCTGGCGTAGGGCGCCGCGGGTGGTGGAGTAGCGGCGGGATTTGGTGGAGAAGTGGCCGCGGAAGCCGAGCATGTGGGCCCAGTCGAGGAGCTTGCGGTCGGGGTAGAGCTTGTGGAGGTCGAAGCAGGCTTCGATCAGCCGCCGCGGGTGCGGGGGAACACCGAGCAGTACGAGGGCTTCCCGGTTGCCGACCCGGCGGTCAACGGTGCCGGTGGTCTCGGCGGCTTTGGTGGCGTACTTGGCCACGTAGGAGGCCACAGCCTGCTCGGTCAGCTCCCCGTCCGTACCGGCATCGGTGGACCGGATGGGTTGCACGTCGAGCTGGGTGCCCCAAGTGAGGTTGCGAGCGGGCTGGTCGCCGGCAGCCGGGACGGGGACCGCGACGCGGCGTGCGGCGGCCCCGATGGCATCAGTCAGCAGGTCGAGGGTCGCCCACGGCGGGGGCGCGGAGTCGGGTCCGTCCGGGCCGTCGAAGCGGACGACGGCATGGAAGTGGACTGCGCCGCGGCGTTGGTATTCGGCGACCTTGCCGAAGGAGACTCGGCACTGTTCGCGGGCCGCTTTCTGAGTGAGGCCGACGCGGGTGGCGATCTCGCGGCGGAGATAGATGGTGAAGTACCGCCACAGGTCGGAGGCGTGGTTGTTCCACAACACCGCGCCCGCGTAGTCGTAGGCCTCCGGGTCGAGCGGCGTGCCTAACGCCGGGTCGTCCTCAAGGTGGCGGACGCCGCAGCGACAGGTGCCGGTGCTGGGGCGGTTGTGGACGCGGCCGAAGGAGGGTGCGGTGAGGGTGGCGAACACCTTCGGGTGGACCCGCACCGTCTCGGGGGTGCCCTTGCCCGGGTCGCCGACGAGGCCGGCGCGGATGAGGTGGTAGGTGTCGCCGGCGTAGGTCCAGGCGCACGAGGGGCAGCGTGAGGCGCGGCGGTTGCCGCAGGCCACACGGAGCCGTCCGCCGGGTTCGGTGTCCGTCGAGTAGGTGTGGAGGACGGTGCCGGTGGCCCGGTCGAGGGTCTTGGTGTAGCCGGTCAGGTGGATCGGATCGGAGCAGCCGCCGGTGCGGCGGATCTGGTCTTGCCAGCGGTTGAAGTCCGGGGCGCCGGCCACCCGCAGCAGATCGCGCAGGGTGGCCGGGTCCAGGCCCGCCGCGGTGGCGGTGTCGGTCAAGGCGGTCACCTCCCCGTCCGGGCCAGGACCGGGGCGGGGGTGGTGTAGCCGGTGCCGCGGCAAGCCGGGCAGGTGACGCGGAGGGTGGCGCGGGTGCCGTCTGGGAGGCGGGTGCCGGTGGTGATGGCGACGACGGGGAAGCCGTCGCAGTCGCGGCAGACCGGCCGGTTCAGGGCGTGCTGGGGCATGATGTGGCGGTCCTTTCGGGTCCGTTGGGTCTGAGAGGGAGCAGGGCGTCCGGGGCGGTCGATGCTTGGCGGCTGAGTGCCGCCCCGGGGGCCCGTTAGCGCTTGCGTGCGAGGTGGAGCGAGACGCTGGCCCCGCCCACGGTGGGGATGGCCGCAGCAGCGGCGGCGGCGATCATCTGGAACGCGAAGGCCAGGACCACGATCACCAGGGCGGTACCGGCGCTTGCGGTGAGGGTGAGCAGGATCTTCCCGGCGTAGGACGGCGGCGCGGCCTGGATGACCACGACCTGTC
>NZ_KB892140.1:0-14424 GCF_000373665.1 Streptomyces sp. BoleA5 | reverse complement strand
CCCGTCCGGGCCAGGAGGCCGGCGGGGGTGGCGTGGCCGGTGCCCTTACATGCAGGGCAGGCGACGTGGAGCGTGGAGCGGGTGCCGTCCGGCAGACGGGTACCGGTGGTGATGGCGACGACGGGGAAGCCGTCGCAGTCACGGCACACCGGCCGGTTCAGGGCGTGCTGGGGCATGATGTGGCAGTCCTTTCGGGTCCGTTGGGTCTGAGAGGGAGCAGGGCGTCCGGGGCGGTCGATGCTTGGCGGCTGAGTGCCGCCCCGGGGGCCCGTTAGCGCTTGCGCGCGAGGTGTAGCGAGACGCTTGCCCCGCCCACGGTGGGGATGGCCGCAGCAGCAGCGGCGGCGATCATCTGGAACGCGAAGGCCAGGACCACGATCACCAGGGCGGTCCCGGCGCTGGCGGCGAGGGTGAGCAGGATCTTCCCGGCGTAGGAGGGCGGCGCCGTCTGTATGACCACGACCTGTCCGGGGTGGACGCCGGGCGGGATCAGCTCGGAGGGGCGGTGGTTGGCCCTCAGTTGCGCGTCGGGGTGGCGCACGATGACTCATCTCCTCTCTGTGGATCAGGGCTGGCAGCGGTGGGTGCGGGCGGCGAGTTCGGCGCCGGAGCGGTCGCGGTAGTCGGTGGAGAAGCCGCAGCCGGGCGCGGTGCACGCTGCGGTGTGGCGGGTGTGTCCGCGGCCGTCGTGGTAGGTGCCGACCTTGACGGGGCCGATGCGGATCACGTTGAAGAAGCGGTTCGGACGCGGCATCGTCAGTCCTCCCGCCGGGTGAAGTCGTCGGCGTGGTCGGTGAGCCACTGCTGGATCTCGGGGTGTTCGTCGTCGGTGGCCTGGTTGATCGCTGCCTCACCCATGCGCATGCCGTCGACCAGGCGGTTGCTGCGGGTGAGTTCGGCGGAGCGTTCCAAAGCGGCGCGGATGTGCGGACGCATTGAGGTGTCCTCCTGTCAGGTGAGTTGGGCGGCGAGCACGTCCGCCAGGGCCGGCGGGACGCCGAGACGGGTGCGCAGGGTCGCGGCGTCGATCGGTGAGCCCGTGGCGGCGTGGTGGGTGTCGGCGACCTTCCGGGCGTGTGCCAGCAGCGCGGGCGGCACAGGCGGCGAGGACACCGGTTGCGGCGCAGGCGTGGACGCGGGGAGCTCCGGGGTGTGGTCGGGGGCACGCTCGACGGTGACTCGTGGCGCCGGTTCCGGAGCCTCAGCGACGCTGGGTGCCGGAGTCGGCTTAGCGGCTGGTTCGGGTGCCACGGTGGGGGTGTGGGCGAGGAGGGTGCCGCCGAGGAAGGCCAGGGCGGGCCACCCGGCGACGAGGATGCGCAGCCAGGCCGGGACGGCGTTCATGTCGAGGAGTCCGGCGGTGGCGATGTTGGCGCCCAGGGACGCGGCCAGGGCGATGACGAACCAGGTCCAGGCGGCGCGTGCCGGGCGGTTGGCGGCGCGGAGGGTGCGCATGCGGCGCCAGGCGGCGACGAGCAGCAGGTCGACGGAGATGGGGTAGGCCCAGGCTTTCCAGTCGTGCTGGCCGGCGGCTTCGGCGATGTCGTGCAGGTGGGCGAAGGACAGCGCACCGGCGATCACGGCCTGAATGAGCACCGGGTCAAAGCGGTTGGGGCGGGCCACGGGGGTCACCTCCTTTCAGGGATGGGTGGGGTAGGGATCTGGCGCGGGGAACGGTCGCGCCGACCGGTGGGACGGAGGGTGCTGGGCTACTCGGTGACCGGGCGGGGCAGGGTCAGCGGTACTGCGTCATCGGTCGACTCCGGCAGGGCCGGGATGTCCGGTCGGAACGGGGCCAGGGCGGGGAGGTCGGGGACCAGGTCGGCGTGGGCCCGGCAGACCGCGGCGGTGTCGGTGATCGAGGTCAGTGGGGTGCGGATGTGGGTCCAGCCTCCGGAGGCGTCCCCGGCCACGGCGACGCCGGGGCGGTCGGCGGCGATGGCGGTTGCGGCGTGCATGGCTTCGGGTGAGATGTCCCCGAGACCCATTTCGGCGGTCTGCTTGTCGTTGACGCGGTGGACGACGCGGCCGGTGAGCTGCGCGCGGAGCATGGTGGCGCCCTTGCCGAGTTCGGCGCCGAACCGTTGGCCGCAGATCTCCAGGTAGATGCCGACCGCGCGGGCCATCTGCGCGAGCCGGATCAACTGGGTCACCATGCGGTCCCGGCGTTCCTCGTCCTTCTTTGTCGCCGTCAGGAACAGCTCGGCGACCTCGTCCACCAGGACGACGATCGGGACCGGTCGCACCTTCTTGGGGAGTCCCCAGATGTCGGAGGTGATCTCCTCGTCCGGCGTGGAAAGGGCGGTGCCTTGGTACTCCTTGAGGAGATCGAAGCGGGCTTCCATCTCGCCCACCAGCGCGTCCAGGAGGCCGGCGGCTTGGTCGGGGTCGGTGGCCAGGGCCGACAGCCGCGGCGCATACGGCGTTTGCTCGACGCCGCGCTTGCAGTCGATCCCGACCAGGGCCACGGGGAGTTTGGCGAGTTGCTTGATCAGGTTGCGCTGATACATCGACTTGCCCGACTGATTCGCCCCGAGCGTGAGGGCGTGCGGGATCTCCCGGTAGTTGCGGACGAACGCGGTGCCGTCCTCCCGCAGCGCCACCGGCACCATCATGGGGCCGGACGGGAGGCGGCGGGGCATGCGCACGGTGCGCAGGACGTCGTATCCGGTCATCCGGAGCTCCACCACGCCGGGCTTGATCTCCACCACGTGCACCGCGTGTACACCCCAGGCGTGCCGGAGCCGGTTCGACGCCGCGGCAACGTCATCAGGTTCCAGGCCGGCGGGCAGGCGAAGCCGGACGCGTAAGCCGGTGGCGGACCCGGCAACCCGGCGGATCTTCGGCGGGACCGGCTGCACCTCGCGGCGTGCCAGGTTGCGGACCATGAACGCCCGCAGCCGAGACGGGGCCACCGTCAGCCCGCACACGTCCATCGTGGAGGCGTAGGTGAAGTGGAACCGGCCCATCGTGACCGGCAGACCCACCAGCGACCAGTACACGCCCGGCGCCTTCACCCGGGCCCAGCCCAGGCCACCCGCGGCCCCCGCCAGCGGGGTGCCGATCTCGATCAGCGTCGCCAGATCCACCATGGCTCAGGCCACCGCCGTGACGGCCACCGCGCGGAACGAGATCCCGTGCCGGGTCTGGCCGTTGAACGTGTTCTCCCAGTCCCGGGCCTTGAGCCCGATCACCGACACCAGCGTTCCCGGCGTCAGCGTCTCGTCCACCCCGGTCGCGGGCACGGCCACCTGGTAGAGGTTGCCCTCACCCTCGTCCGAGATCAGCAGACCGATGGTCATCATCTGCGCTCCGGTCTCCCGGTCGATCGCCACCTCACCGGTCTGCTTGTTCACCAGCTTCGGGGTAGGCGCGGTCGCAACGAACGTCACCGCGGTCGAAACGTCGATCTTGAAGGACGGCATGAAGCGTCTCCCTGTTCGTGAGGCTGCTCCGGACGAGCAACCTGTCTAGAGATGTCTTCAGTGAAGCCAACATCTCTATACACGTCAACGTCTCTATATATGTTGGCTGGATTCGTCTCGCAGGGGGCGCCTGACCGCCTAGCCGCTAAGCTGTCTAGAGAGGAAGGAGGGATCGCTCATGACCACCGAGGGCACCGACCGCCGCCCCAAGTACCAGCGGATCGCCGACACGTTGAAGGACGCCATCCGGGCAGGTGAGTACGGCCCTGGTGACCGCCTGCCAGGCGAAAACGAGCTCATGACCGTTCACGGCGTAGCCCGCATGACGGCACGGCAGGCCCTGAGCGTCCTGCAGAACGAAGGCATCGCCGAGTCCCGGAAGGGAGCAGGCGTCTTCGTACGCGACTTTCGGCCACTGCGACGCCGCGGCATTCAGCGACTGGCGCAAGAGCAGTGGGGATCGGGCCGCTCGATCTGGTCGGCCGACATCGCGGACCGCAACCTGGTGGTGGATCAGGTCTCCGTGACCGAGGCACCCACCCCCGAACACATCGCCGGCGTGCTCGACGTACCGACGGGTGCAGCGATGTGCGTACGCAGTCGCCGCTTCGTGCTGGACGGGAAGCCCGTCCTGCTGTCGACCTCGTACCTGCCGGCGGACCTTGTGGCGGGGTCAGCCATTACTCAGGAAGACACCGGACCGGGCGGCACCTACGCGCGCCTGGCGGAGCTCGGCTCCAAGCCCGTGCACTTCCGCGAAGAAGTCCGCAGCCGGATGCCGTCCCAAGACGAGGCAACCAGGCTCGGGCTGTCCATGGGCATGCCCGTCATCCTGATCTGCCGGACAGCGTTCGCTGAGGAGGGACGCCCGGTCGAGGTCAACGAGATGACCTTGGACTCTGCCGCGTACATCCTCGAATACGACTTCGACGCCTAACCAGACTCCTACGGATCATCCTCACCTACTTCCCGCCAGCCCTGGGTACGGTGGCGGCATGGCGACGATCCTGCGGCACCCTCGACCTGGATTCATGTGGGATTGGTGGGCCGTAGACGCCAAGGGCTTCCTCGTGCAGTTCAGCTGCGGTCCCGCCCCTGAGTACCTGTTGACACATGTGGACCGCGTCGACGCCGCAGCCGCCTGGGCGGAGGAAAACCGCCTCGCATGGTTCGACCGTGATCCCCTGCCACTCCACGCCTTCAACTGCATCGGCGAGTTGCCGACCTACACCCGGCACGGAGTCCCGGACTCTCCGCTGCGACTGTCCGACGCGCCGACAGTCATCGCGGACGTCGCGGCCCTGGTGCAGCTGGATCGGGCAGTGGGAGACACTTGGACGATCTACCTTGACGAGGGATGGGTCTAGCGCATTCTCGCGCCGTCAACCACAACCGAGTCAGGACATACGGCCCTCTGAACAGGCCTGTTACAGGTTTCTCTACCTCATCAAGACACCCGGCGTCGCTCACGCTCCGCCGGGCGCGCCGCCGACGTCCGGCCGCGCCCACGCTCCAGTCTTCGCCCCGCTCGGCGCGCCGTCCGCCGCCGCGCGCCCATGGAGGTAGGCCGAGGAGCATGAGGTAAGAACCGCGGTGGCTGGGGCGGCCGGCTCCACGGCTTTACGCAGCCACCTTGGGGCGAGCCTCGAAGATCGGGGGCCCACTTCGGGCTATTGCGGGCAGACCAGGTGCTGCCCGAGTCGCAGCAAGCTTACGGGCCCCCGATCTCTCGCCCCAAGGCAACTCCAGCCCAAAGCCGTTCCACCGCCCGCGCGATACCTTGCGGCCGTCAACGCTGCTCCGGCGACAATGGCAGCATGACGTTGACAATTTGGATCGATGACTGGCAGATCCAGTGCTGCGGGCAGAACTTCGCGCTGGGGGATGTCGTTTCGTGGAACCTGCTGGAGGTCGATCCGGAGGACTACGCCGACGTCCTTGGTAGCGAACGTGCGGCAGCGATCGACTTCTGCGAGGAGCATCACGGCCAGGAGGGGGAACAGGAACCCACCGAGTTGCAGGTGTTGACAATCGCCGAGGTGCACTGCCGCTACGAGGTGCGCCCAGACGGTGCGGCCACCGCGCTCTACCCGCTTCCGGGCACGACCGTACTGGTTCCTGTTAGAAAAGCAGACGGGTGGGCGAAGGCCCAGCCAGACGTCCGCTTCGCGGGCTACTTGGTGACCGCCCAGCGCACTACAGACGCGCCATGAGTTGCGGCTACTCACGGTCAATGAGGCCTTCAGAAGGGTACGGGTGCGTTTCCTGATCAATGCGGACCGGCGCATGGTGGTGGTCTTCGAGCCGACCGCGGCCGAGTACGTAATGGAGCCGGGGAAGGACGTCGTCGTGGAGTGGTTCGGAGGCGGCGGTGACGGCATGGTCTCCTTCGAGGCTGAGGACTTCGTTGTGAACGCGCCGAGCGGCGGCTACAACAGGGCCTGGGACTCCGAAGGCAGAGAGATCTACATAGGACCCGAATCTGGACCAGACACAAGCTGAACATTCCGGCCGTCGCGACCCACGTGGCCGCCTGCACAGACGAGCGGACCTCAGCGACCGTCGCGCCGGCATCGAGTGGACCGGCCGTGCCACAGCCGTGCCAGGTGCGGCGGTGCCGAACGGGGAGCCACGGGGAACAGCGGTGACGAGACCGCGTTGCCGCAAGTCAGCGTCCGCCCAGGTGAGGCGTGGTCCGCAGCCTCAGTCTTCCAAACTGGTGCCGGGACACTCGACGTGAAGCTGAAAGCGCCCGACCGCGCTGCGGCAATCGCTCAATGTGCGAGGCTGGAGATGAGGCCTAGGGCAACCCGGCTACGGATGTCGCTTTCGGTTCAGACTCCACTCGTAGACACCGAAGGAGGGTTCCACCACCTCGCGGGGCCAGCGCCGGCGAACCTCGCCCAAACGCCGACGCTGATCATCTATCCAGCCCTCTTCGAGGGCCACGGGGACTGTCACTGTCGCCATAGAACCCGGTACGTCGTCAACGATGACGTCGGGACAGCCGCGCTCTCCTTCGAGTCGGATTCTGATCTCGGGCGCGCGATCTCCCATCCAACTGACGTCCCGCCCCGCCGCCAACGAGTCGAGAGCTGTTTCCCAATCGACCAGGTCGCTAGGCAAGAGCCAAACTTTCAGGTGCCCCCTGACGAACCCGGTCGTTACCAGGACGTTCGCAATCAGGGTGTCATGGCCTGTCAGCACCCCCGGCATGTCCCGTCCGGTCACCTGTACAGCGACGCTGTTTCCCTCGTCATCGGCGAGGCGAATCAGGTCTACGGCTCCTTGCCCGGTCATCGTCCCTCACTCTTGGCGCCCGTCCATCTCCGCGGCTTCGGAGCGGCCCAACGCACGACAGGCTAGCTCCGGCCACGGACACCGGCAGCGCACACCCCCAGTAGCGCCACCACTAGGATCTCGGCAAGGCGAAGTCGTAGCGCAGAGGTAGTCGCGCGCGGTCTCCAAAATCGCGAGGACGCCGGTTCGAATCCGGCCGGCTCCGCCCGCCCCGACTACGGCGTCAAGACCCTGTCCCCGGTGGTGATCATGCATGACGTGGGGATCAACTGAGTGTCTAACTGCGCTACAACGGCCCCGAACCAGGGCGCACAACCACGGACGCTCGCGGACGGTCCGCCCAGGCCAGGAGCGGTTCGGCCGCAGGTCACAAGGTCGCGCGCATTGCTTCGGGACGAAGAGGCCACCCCGCTAAGGTGCTTTATGCGGCAGGATGTCGCCTCATGCACCACGGTGACCACGAAAACGACCTGCTGTCGGCGCTTCGGGACGCGCAATCCACCTCCTGGGCAGTGAGAGCTGCCGCAGGTCGCCGTCTCGCAGCCTGGCCAGAGCACGGCGAGGTGACCCCAGCCCTGCATCGACTGTTGCTTGATGAGCACGACACCGGCGTCACGCAAGAGACTGCCAAAGCCCTATTGGCGCGTCGAGACCTTCCCGGTCTGCGGGCCGTGTTGCGTGCACTCTCGCAGGCACAGGAAATGGGCACCGCGGACCAACTTGATGCCGAGGTCAGCTGTGACCCGCGCTGGACCACTGACGACGGAGCCACACAGATGATGGCCCACTTGTCTACGTTGGCGCGCGATGGGGACCCAGGAGTCCGGGGCGAAGCCCTCCGCATGCTGCGATCTACAGCGACTCAGGACAACGCTGATCCCGCCAGCTAAGGCCACTTGGCGAGCCCTACCCGGCAGCGTGCCAGATTCGTGCCAGATCGAACGGTGAACCACGGTCAACGCCGGACATCGCATGCCCATCGCGCCGGGGTAGCAGCGCACCATCTACGCAGGTCAAGGCCACACGTGGGCACCAACGAGCGGTGATTCCCAAGCTCAGAGCGCGGGTTCGATTCCCGTCACCCGCTCCAGCAGAAAGCCCCAGGCGAGCAGCCCGGGGCTTCTTTGTTGTCCAGACTTCTCTAGGCGTCGCGCACCAGATCCGCACCAGATGCACTCGCGCGCTCCGCACACACCCGCGCGTCGAGAGCCGCGGCGACCTCGCGCTGCCGCTCCAACGTCGAGTGCTGGTAGATCAGCGCAGCCCGCTCGGAGGACTTGCCCGCCCGGACCATCGTGTCCTTGAGCGTGGCGCCCGATTGCCAAGCATCACCCGGGCCGGACAACGGCCCTATGACCAGGCCTGTTACAGATTTCTCTACTTCATCAAGCCCTGGCTGCGCCGACGCCCGCCCACATGTGGATAGGCCCGGAGGTCATGAGTCGAGCACCCGACGTTCATGGCCCACGGTCACCGACGATGCCTCCGGCGGGGGATCGGCCGGCACCGGGATGGAGGGGGCGCCGTCGCCGACCGCGGGCCCGTAGTGGCGTGCGCGGGGAGCTCCCATCCCGTCCACCGTCGACCCAGGCAGAGCCGAGCAGACGCGGCCCATGACGTCCAGGTCGTTCGTACAGTGGCGCGCTCCACCTGGACGCGATGAACCACGCCCGCTCCACGGTGTGTGGGTCGACGGCGGACGGGATGGAGCTGGGGAAAGTGGTGGGCTGAGGTCAGAAGTCCGGTTTAGGTTTGGCCTGTGAACCACAGCCGTTTCAACGCCGGGGCGTCCCACGAGCCTGACTTGCCGCCCTACCAGGCAGTCCTGGCGGAGACTGATTGGGATTCGCTCGAGACGGCTTTCGGGAGCGGTGAGGACCTTCCCGGGGTTCTGGCACGGTTGTTGGAGCCCGATCCCAAGGTCCAGGTCACCGCTTTGTCGGAGCTGGGCGAGTTGGTCAACCACCAGAACACCATCTACGAAGCCACCGCCCCCGCCGTCATGTATGTCGCAGGCATCCTCACCCACCCCGCGGCCATGACCCTCCGGCCCTATCGCGACATCCCCATCCGCGCGGCGCTGTTGGGTTGGCTGGCTTCCACCCTTCAAGACGCCTCCGACGAGATTGTCGGCTTCATCGAGCAGCGCTTCCCTGGCTTCCTCGCCCCCGGCACCATCGTGGCGGCCTTCCGGAACCTGCGCCCGATGCTCTACCGGGCCGTCGCGCCCTTCCTCCAGGACAGCCACGAGAACGTGCGCGAAGCCGCCGTCGTCACCGCGCTCATCCTCGTCGAACACCCCGCGCTCGCCGAGCACCGCGATCACCTCGCCGTGCACGCGCGCCGCGTCCTGGACACCAGCGGCTACGAACCCAACCGCCGCGTCGCGTGGAGGACCCTCGAAGCCTGGGGCCACAATCCGCCCGGCCCGGAGCCTCTTCCGGAGGAGCCCTGGGTCTGGGGACCACACAGCGATGGCCGCGGCGATCTCGAACCTCCCTTCTGACCGATACGCTCACGACCCACCGGCGGACCACTACAGCAGGTGAGAGACACAAGAGGCGGCTCGCGAGGTGGCCGTACGAGCGTGGCGTGCGCTATCGGCGTCCTGAGTAGTTCCCATCGGACCCCGGCTGTACAGCAGAGAAGTACAGCAACCGCAGCAGCCGGCAGCGCCCCACGCTGACCCCCATGGGCTTCCCGGCAGCCTGGATGACCTCGAATGACCGATCTCTACCGAGCTACGGATCAGAAGGTCATGAGGGGGTGGTGTCGGAGCCATTCGGCGTCCCGGGACCGCCAGGGCCCGGGGATTCCCATCCGGCCCCCCTTGGCCGCCGTGCTCCTCGTCGGGAGCGTCGAACCGGCGCATCACTGAGCAGCGAAGATAGCGGCACCCACTGAAACTCCGACCCGAAGCCGGGACCCCACGGATCGCCGCACCAGATGAGCACCAGATGCAGCGGTAATCAGCGGTCAGCAGAATTCGCGATGCGAGCCGCAGCTCACCCATGGCACAGCCGTCCTCGCAGGTCAGGCCCATGAATCAGACCGAGGCCCCTGTGACTCCCAAGCTCAGAGAGCGGGTTCGATTCCCGTCACCCGCTCCAGCAGAAAGCGCCCGGCACGCAGCCCGGGTTCCGGCCGCGGGGCACCCCGCAAGGTCGCCCGCATGACAAGCTGTGCTTCCCACTGCCCGAGTCCAGGAGGTCACCATGACTGAAGCGTCTCCATCGCAAGAAGGTTCCGAGCCGGCTAACGCCGAGAGCCCTGCCCTGGCGCCTGACGAGGACGGCCAGTATGACCTGAAGGCCAAGTTTCGGGAGGCCCTGGCGCGCAAACGCGGCATGCAGGCGGAAACCACGGCCCTCGCTGCGAACACCGACGCGTCGAAGATCCGCGGCGCGCACGGCCCGACTGCCGGCCAGCGGTCGTTCCGACGCAAGAGCGGCGGCTGAGCGGTCGTTCTCGGTGGCGTTACACGGCCTTCGACCACGGGATGCTCACCACCGTGCGCGCCACCTGACCGTGAGCCAGTTCGGCACCGGTATCGACCTGTCAGCGTTCGGTGACGAGGTCGGCATCACGGTGCCCTACTGGCACGTCGGCGACGGTGCTGCATCGGAGCCCGGCAGGCTCTTTGCTCTCTCCACCATCGTTGAGAAGGAGACCGGCCCGCCTGCCTCCCTCTGTGGCGGATGGATGAGTGCGCGATAACGGTCGAATGCCTCGCGAGCGTCGGGAACAAATGTCTGCCGGCGGACAAAACCGCCGAGCTGGGACTCGGTCACCCAGTCGCACCAAGCGATCTCCGACGGATCCGGCTGGACAGGTCCCTCCACAACGACCTCGTGCAAGCCGAGCCAGTACGGGCTGATCGCGCCCCTGCAGAGGAACTTGAACAGGAACCGAGGGCGGGCCTCGACCCCCAGTTCCTCGGCCGGCTCCCTTGCTGCCGCGTCCTCATACGACTCACCAACATTCACGGCGCCCCCGAGCAACCAGTTGAACAGCCCAGGGAACAGCGGGACACCATCGGCTCGACGGTGGACCAATATCCGCCCACCGGCATCACGGCACACGATCGTCGCTACTCGATGGATCCACTCGTGTCGGATCGCCGAAGCCCTGTCCACAACACCCAGCACGTGATCTTGCTCATCGACCCGCTCAACCAGTTCACCCATGAGCCACACCATGGCAGTGGGTGAGGATCTGAGACCGGCAGACCGAAGGATCGAGCCGACCGGGTACGGGTTCGCTCAATGGTGGCGAAGTCGGCTCGAGCGCCCGAGCGGAAACTCGGGACCTGCCAGGGTGAGGACCATGCGGTACTGCGAGCGCCATGAGATGCACAACTGCGCGGACTGCGGTCCACGCCCACCCCTCAGCGGCGGACCCACCGACGAATGGGATGGCTGGCCGGCGGCCTCGATCATCATCCACGCCAGCGGCAAGGCCCACCTTCCCGGTTGCACGCACATCGTTCCGGCCGACATCCGGCCACCCGTCTACGGCTGGGTGCCCGCCCCGTCCCCCGGGGCATGGCGCCGTCTCGCGCCATCCAGCCCGCTCCACGCCACCCAAGGCAACGTCGAGCGGATGGCGGTGAGCCGCTGCCAGAGCTGCGACGCGGCCCAGTAGCCCGGCCGCGCCGCCACCGTCGTCGGCAGGGACGCACTCGCCCGGTCAGTGCGTGAAGGGGCCGCTGAGCGTGGTGTACGACAGCTTGAGCGAGATCACGGAGTACGCCTTCGAGCCGGTGCCGGTGGTCCCGGACGCCGAACCCTTCAGCATGTGGACCAGGCCCTGCCGGGGGTTGTCCAGCCACTCGTTCGTGTCCACCATGAGGTCGGCACGACCGTCCCGGGTGTAGTCGGTGAGCTTGAGGTTCAGTCCGAAGGAGTCGTCGTTCTCCACGGCGCCCGCGACACCGGAGGTGCTCTGGCTGTACGCCTTGGCACCGCTGCCGGACAGACCCCCCGCACGGCCGAGCAACACCGTGACCATGCCGGCCCGGCGCTTGCCCGAAAGAGCCTCGCCGGGGGCTCCGATGGCGAGGTCCGCGTATCCGTCACCGTTGACGTCGCCGGCGGAGACGGCGGCGCCGAAGAAGTCCTCGTTCTCGGACGCGCCGGGTACGCCCGCCGTGTCCTGAGTGAACTTCACCGGCTTGCGCGCCGTGTTCGGCCCGACAGGCCCGCCGTACTGGACCGTGACGTAGCCCCGTTCCCGGTCCGGCTGCTCGTAACCGCGGCCGATGGCCAGGTCGCCGTAGCCGTCCTTGTCGAAGTCGCCGACGGTGGTCATGGGGCCGCTGCCCATCTGGTGGCCGCCGTCGTCGGGCACGCGCGTCTCGCCCGCGCGCCGGGTGAAGTCGCTGCCTCCGCGGTGGAAGTAGGCCCGCAGGTCAAGGTCGTCGTCACCCTGGAGGTCACGGCCGAGGATGTACAGGTCGGTGGCGGCGTCGGCGGTGACCCGGCCTGCCGCCAGCTGGGAGGCGTCCAGATAGCCGTAGCCGTCGCCGAGGGACTGCCAGCCGGCGCGGCCGCCGGCCCGGGTGAAGGGGCCCTTGAGCAGGACGACACCGGCCCGGCTGCCGCTGACAGCGGCGAGGTCCTGGTCACCGTCGCCGTCGAAGTCGCCGGCCACGACGTCCCGCCCGAATCCGTCGCCCTGACCCGGGTTCACCGACGCGATGGGCGAGTGGAAGACGGTGCCGGAACCGAGACCCTTGGCACCGCCCCAGACGACGGTCAGCCCGCCTCGGTCCCGGACGTCACCGACGTCCTCGCCCGGTGAGGCGACGACCAGGTCGGCGTAGCCGTCGCGGTCGAGGTCGGCGCTGGTGGCGGCGAATCCCCATTCGTCGTCCTTCTCCACCGCGCCGGGTATACCGGGCGAGTCCTGATGGATGGTCTGGACTCGCGTGCCGGGGCCGGTCGACGTGCCGTAGACGACGGTGACCCTGCCGTCCTTGCCATGCGTACCGCCGAGCATGACGAAGTCACGGTAGCCGTCGCCATTGAAGTCGTCGGCCAGCTTGGCGGGAGCCGCAACCGCCGAAGGGGCGATGAGAAGCGGGCTGCAGACCGCTGCCGCGAGCGCCGCGGCGGTGGCAAGGGCAGTACGTGTGGCGCGCATGGCTCTCCGGTGTCCGATGGCGGGCGGTGACGCTTGAACCGCGATCTTTGACCCGTCGGGATACCTGATGGTTGTACGCCGATGACGGGCGGTGTCGCGGTACGGCGGTGTCAGCCGTGCGGAGGGTTGTGGCCGCCGCCCACCCGACCGACGCCGACCGGGTCGCAGATGTCTTCGTCACCTTGACGCCCTGATCCGCGGGATGCGACCTGTCCTCGCGGGCCTGGTGCTGGTGTCGACCGCGCTCGGGGTTTCCCGATGGCGCCGCCACGTGGTCGCCGAGGTCGAGCGCGATGAGGCTCAGGCCGTCCCGCAACAGGCCAGGACCTGATGCGGGTCTGTTTCCCATCGGAAAAGCCCTGAGCTCCCGCCGAAGGGTCTGGGTAGGCTGCCCGCCATGAGAGAGCTCGGACCTGTCGCCTGGCCGCCTGCCCCGATCAGGACCGAACGGCTCGTGCTCCGTGAGCCCGGGGCCCGGGACCGTGCGGCGGTGATCGAGTTGCTGGCCTCACCGGAGGTGGGCACCTACATCGGCGGTGCACGACCGCGGGACGAACTCGAGCGCACGGTGCCCGAGGTGCCCGGACGGCGTCCCGGCTTCTTCGTGGTCGATCTCGACGGGGCGCTGATCGGCACGATCACGCTCGACCGGCGCGACGCGGAGCGTCCAGGTCGTGTCCTGCCGGGTGCCGGGGAGGCCGAACTCGGCTACCTGTTCCTGCCGGAGGCGTGGGGGTACGGGTACGCCGCCGAGGCCTGCGCGGCGGCACTCGACTGGTTCACCGGCGCGTTTGCGGGCGAGCCGGTGGTGCTCTGCACCCAGACCGCCAACAGCCGCTCCGTACGCCTCGCGGAGAAGCTGGGGTTCACCGAGGTGGAGCGGTTCGAGGAGTTCGGAGCCGAGCAGTGGTTCGGCGTGCGGTCCTCGGACGTGCCTTCGGCTTGAGCTCGTACTCGGCGGTCGGTGGATCAACGCCGACCGCATCGTCGGAGGCTGCCCTCCGTGTTTGTGACGGGCGTCCGTTGCCCTCTGCAGCAGGGACGGCAGGACCCCGGGTGGCACTGGGAGCGCCGCCCGGGGTCGTGCCGTATCTTCGCGGACCGAGGCCGTCACCTCAGACGACGCGCTTGCGGCCCCAGAGGAACACGAAGGCCGTGACAGCGGCGGCCAGGGCGAACAGGATCGAGGCGCCGAGCCACTGCATGCCGCTCATCTGGGAGATGGGGAGGTAGTCCACCGCCCAGCCCACGATGCCCTTCTGCTGCCGGCAGGCCTCGACGGCCTTCTCGGATCCGGCGTGCACGCAGGTGCTCCAGCCCAGGGTCTCCCCGGACGACGTGACGAACGACTGGTCGATCTCGTGGGCGGCGGTGGGGAGGCTCGGGGGGCCGCCGTCGACGCCCGAGTCGGTGGTGATCCTCACGACGTGCCCCAGGTCGAGCCGGTACTGGCCCCAGGCCACCTGGACGGCGACCGCGAAGAAGAAGGTCACGACCATCGAGAGCAGGGTGCGGCGCAGGACCATGCCGATCGCGACGCCGCCCAGGACGGTGA
>NZ_KB892139.1:0-19589 GCF_000373665.1 Streptomyces sp. BoleA5 | reverse complement strand
GCCGACCTGGCCGCTGCGATTCGCGGGCACTGGGGAATCGAGAACTCCTCGCACCACATCAGGGACGTCACCTTCGCCGAGGACGCCTCCACCGTCCACACCGGGACCGCACCGCGTGCCATGGCGACCTTTCGCAACCTCGCCATCGGCGTGCTGAAAATCCTCGGAGCCGACAACATCGCCAAGACCACCCGCGCAATTCGCAACGAACCCGAGCGAGCACTCCGCATCCTGGGCATCACCAACGATCCAGACACCTACGGAACTTGATCAAGCCCTGGAGGATCCCGGCCCACTCATCGTCGATCTTCACGTACAGTGCGGTCACGAGGGTGTTCAGTTCTGTCGTCACAAACGGATCTTGAACACCCTCTCTTCACGCCCGCAGCCATTCGGACAAACTCGTCTAGGCCTGGTCGGAGGGCCCTCTACGCGCAACCCCACCCTGCAACCGGAGAGGAGTTGCCATGCGATCCCAGGGTAGGCCGGGAAACCATCGCTTCCACAGGCGTGTCCAGGCAGTTCGTGAGGCTGCACGCGGCTGGATGAGGCGTCACCGTGAGGCAGTGACAGCGGAGTTCATTCGTGGCGCCTCGTACGGCGCCGGGACTACGGCCACAGGTGTCTCATAGGGCTCTGGTGGCAGTCGCGGCATTGATCACGTCGCCTTGACGGTGGTCCCGCACCCCTTCGGGGGTGCGGGAGTAGCCGCCACCGATGGCGCGCCAACACTCAGGTCCGTACCCGCGTTGGCGCGAGGCCTCGCTCTTGAGAATGCGGCCGCACTTCCGCCGTGCCGCGCGCGGCACGGCGTCGGCGCGTTCACGCGGTCGCCTGCAACCAGGAGACCCGGCTGCGAAGGAACTCAGCCGGGCACTCCTGTGTACACAGGGGAGCCGTTACGACCATGAGATCGCGTGCCCATGCCGGCCCCACGTAAGGCATCGGTCACTGGCGTCCGGAAGCCGCAGCCCCAGACCCCAGTAAGCCCTGGACGCCCTATTCATTCCACAGCGGCCGATCTCCAAGTTCACCAAAACGGACAGAACCGCTGTCCAGCTCGACCAGAATTGGCCAGCAATCCAGCAACATATCTCGAACGTTTCGCGTTGTCAGATACTGGGCCGAATTGTAAGGAACGATGAGAATTCCCCCCTTTTCCTCCACCAGGCCGTAATCGATCTTCAGCTCCGGCTCGCCCGAATTTCGACTCGCCTCAAGGAATTTTTCGGCTGCACGAAGAGCCTCTTCTTGATTCACTAATCCGTCCTCAGAAATTGGTAGCTATCCCAGGTCGCAGCATGCTGCGCACCTTGCGGGATCTGTGCGTCAAGGAAGACCACCCTACCATCCTGGTTTACGACGTTAAACACATGGCCGCCGCGCTTGTCGGCGCCGAAGACGATACCCCGCGCCCCAGGTCCCGCCTGCCTAACGGTACGGATCACCCAATAGAAACTCATATCCCTGAACTTTCGACCTGGATAGTTGGCTTCTATTGTGTCCAATCCCCCGCGCTCCATCCACCCACGAATTCCCCTCGGAGATGGCACACCTTTACCAGAGAGAAGGCGGTCTAGAGCAAGTGAGCAGCCTCGACAGTTCGCCATCCCCTTCTGCGGATTGATAAGTTTCGACAGCAGTCCAGTTTCCGGGGTTTCGTACTTCTCCCCCAGCCGTGATTTTACGGTAGTGCCTGTCAGGGCTGCGCCTAGAGCTTCGGCCTCTACAGCGTTTAGACCTCCGGCAGCAATTCCCCTCCCACATTTACACCCCCCCAGGAGAGGCCCCTCGGGCACTGCCGGCACAACGAGCTCGTTAATCTCAACGGCTTCACACGGGTACCCGGGATTGCATATGTTGCCCTCTAGCATCCACCGAATGAACCCACCTACACCCCCAGGCTGGGGTCCGTAAAGTCCGCACCGATCGCCACAAGAATCGGGCAGTGGGTCCCCGAGAGTTGTGTGACTGTAAGGGTGATCGACCGCAACAGGCACGCTATCGAGGCCGCCGTTAGTTCCCGGCTTAGCGTCTTTGTCCGTGCTGACATTGCTGTTAGTGCCGTCGTTCTGAGGAATGCACGCGCCAGTACCAGCGCCACAGCCATAGTCCAGGCCGGTGGGGTCGGAGTAAGTTGCTGGGCTGTTATTTGCGTAGGCATAGCCATTCAGGGATTGAGCGGCAGCGGTGTCGAGGACTGGGTCGACGCTGAGGAAGCGGCCGACGGCAGGGTCGTATTCACGGGCGCCGATATGGGTTAGACCGGTGGTGGTGTCGGCGGGGGCGCCGAGGAATGCCTTGTCGTCTGGCCAGGTGGTGGCGCTCGTGCCGCGGGAGGCGCCGAATGGCGTGCTGTAGCGCTTGGTGATGGCCAGTGTGGTGGCGTCGAGCGCGAGGCTCATGGTGCTGTGGTGGTCGCCGGCCAGAAAGGTGACGGTGTTGCTGGAGGGGGTTGCGGTGCGCACCGCGATGGTTTGGCCGGCGGCGGTGTAGTAGCGGTTGCCGGTCAGGGTCTTGGTCGTGCCGCCGCTGGTGGTCTTGAGGTGGACTTCGGTGGCGCCGAGGTAGAGGACGGTTTCGCCGTCGATGGTGGTGGGGCGGCGGATGAGGAGGGTGCCGTTGGCGTCGTAGAGGTAGCTGGTGCCGGTGGCGGGCTTGCTTCCTACAGCGGGTTCGCTGCTGGTGGCGAGCTTGCTCTCGGCGTTCCAGGTCAGGGTTTGGGCGGCCTGGGTGCCGGGGCGTCCGGTGGTGTTGCCGGTCTTGTCGTAGGCGTAGGTGCCGGTGGTGGTGCTTCCGACGGTGGTGGTCGACAGGGCGTGGGGTTGGCCGTTGGGGGTGCCGTAGGCGTATGTCGTGGTGGTGTTGCTTGTGGCGGTGTGCACGGTGCTGGTGTCGCGCAGGCCGCTGTCTTTGTAGGTGTAGCTGTTCCAGTAGGGGGCGGCGCCGCCGAGGTTGGTTGTGGTGCGGCCGGAGTCTGCGCAGTCGGCGGTGGTGGGGGTCCAGGCTTCGGTCATGCGGCGGTTGCCGTCGTAGAGGAAGCACTGGTTGTCGCTCTTGCCGGTGCCGCCGAGCGTGGTGGCGTCGAAGATGGAGCGGACGTTGCCGGCGTCGTCCTGCTTGAAGCGCAGTTCTTGCGGCATGTAGCCGTGGATGTCGTCGGTGACGTATGAGCGGGCCAAGCGGCGAGTGCCGGGTTCGTACTCGTTGTTGAGGTAGGCGTACTTGCCTGGGGTGGAGGCGAGTCCGAGGGTGAGCTGCTTGCGGTCGCCTTGGGGTGAGTAGGTGGCGGCCACCAGGTAGCCGGTGGTCCCCTTCAGACCCAGTTGCTGCCCGGTGGCGTTGTAAGTGAGGGTCATGGGTTCGGTGGCTAGTCCGGCCACGGCTGGTTCCCGGTGCTGGCTTATTGTGCCGTCCAGGCGGTAGGCCGTGGTGAACGCAAGAGTGCTGGGTACGCCAGCCTTGACCAGAGGGTCTTCTGCGGGCAGCAGAACCTGGTTGCCGGTGACGTGGTACATCGAGTCGTACGCGGTCACCTTGCTGGTGTAGGCCTGGCCGGTCAGGCCGCCGACGTAGCGGGTGGCGTCGGTGATTTGGCCCTTCTTGACGCTGTCGTAGGTCCAGGCGGCGGCCAGGGTGGCGTCGGTCTTGGAGCCGGTCCACTGCTTGGTCTTGCGGCCGAGTTCGTCGTATTCGTAGATCAGTTTGCGGGAGGCGTCGCCGGCCAGGACGAGTGCGTCGCTGATGGAGATGGCCTGGTCGAGTTCGTTGTAGGCGGTGTCGGTCTCGCCCTTGTCGGGGTCGTTCGCGGTGATTTGTCGGCCGAACAGGTCGTACGTGTAGGACCAGGTGGCGGTGTCTGGTCCGATGGTGGTTTTGGCTTGGCCGCCGGGGGTGTAGGTGAAGTTGGTGGTGGTGAAGTGGGCACCGGCGGCCTGGGGGGCGTCGTATTCACGGCGCTGGGTGGTTTGTCCGAGGGCGTTGGTGACGACTGCTGCGGCTTGGCCGCCCTCGGGGGCGGTGGTGGTGACGGTGTCGCCGGTGTAGGTGCTGGTGGTGGTCCACAGCGGGGTGGTACCGGTCTTTGTGGCGACCTGGGTGGCGCGGCCGGCACCGTCGTAGGTGGTGTCGGTCTGAATCGGTGCCTGACCGGCGTCGATCTGGCCCATCGTGCTGGATGGGGCGGAGGTGTTGTCGTAGATGTCGCCCTGGGTCGTAACGGCCAGACCGCGGGCGTCATAGAGGGTTTGGGCGATCAGCCGTCCACCGACCGGGGTCGGGGTCTGGATCTGGCGGGAGCGCAGGACGGCGTCGAAGAACTCGTAGGTGGTGTTGTAGCCGGTCGCGTCGCCCTTGAGGGTGGCGGTGGACACCCACGAGACGTCGGACGAGGTCACCTTGTAGGTGTAGATGTAGTTGGCTGGCTTGCTGCCTGCGCGGGAGCTGTTGGGCAGCCAGGTGGCGGTGACGCGGCCGAGGCTGTCGTAGGTCGATTCCGTGAGGGAGCTATTGGGGTCAGTGATGGTCAGCGGCGATCCCCACGCCGGGTCGATGGTGGTGTTGGTGGCATAGGTCTTGGCGTCGGAGACCTTCGTGGCGGTGAGCGGGCCGGAGGCTACGGGGTCGTACTCGGTGGTGAGCTTCGTCGCGTCGTTGGTGTCCCTGACCGTTGTGGGTCGGCCCAGGTCGTCGTAGTCGACAGTGCCCATCTTCTGCCAGATGGGTGCGTCAGCAGTGGTGTAGCCCTTGACGCGGCCGGTCCAGCGAGCCTCACCCTGGGTCGGGGTTTGGCTCTCGGTCCAGGTGGTGGTGTCGTAGGCGGTGGCGGTGTCCGAGATGACATCGCCGGGGCGCGTGGAGTCGGCGGGCAGGTCCAATTGGGCGTCGTCGACGCCGCAGGCCTTGCTCACCACGCGGGTGCGCGAGACGGGCGAGTTGATGCCCTTGGTGTCGTTTCGGGCGTACCAGGTACGGGTGCAGGTTTCGTCGCCGGTGAGCGAGTCGTCGCCCTTGTCGTCGACGGTGATCGGCATGCCGTAGTCGTCGTAGCTAGTGACGGTGGTGCGGACCCGGTCGTATGGAGTGACGGCGCTGGTGATGCGGGTGCGGCCGTGCGTGGCGCCGGTGCGCACGTAGTAGGCCTCGGTGTCGGCGTAGGCCTTGTGCTGGGTAGCGGTGCGCTGGGACCAGGGGTCGTTGACGCTGCCGGATACCTCGTTGGCGCCGTCGTAGGTCACGGACTCGCGGGTGAAGCCGGCGTACTGCTCGCTGTCGGTCAGCTCCGCCGCCTTGATGCCGGAGACGGTGACGGATTTCCGCTTGTCCGGGTCCAGTGTCTTACCGTCGCTACCAAGGACACGGTCGCCGTTCATACCGCGCAAATAGACGGTAACCGTCTTGGACTGCGTGCCGCCGGTGGGACCGGTGAGGTGGGTGACCTTTTCGAAGCCGCGCCATATGGACCAGGTGCGTTCCTTCTGCGGGGTCATCGGGTCGTCGTTGTAGTGCCAGGCACCGCCACCGGAGTAGCTGTAGGTGTGGATGACCGATTGCGATCCGCCGGTGGTGTCCAGGGTCTCGACGGAGGACACCGGGTACTTCTGGAACCAGTCGAGCTGGGGGGTTGGGCCGCCGTTGGGAGACCAGTAGACGGGGTAGCAGCGCGATGTGTTCTGGTCGGGCGCGGGGCGGGTCTGTCCGGCCAGGCAGCCCGGGTCCATGTAGGTGACCTGGGTTTCGGCTCCGGTCTCCGAGACGATCTTTTTGATGCGGGGCCTGGTGAGCGGCAGGATGTCGTCGGCGTTGCCGTCGACGCGGTTGGTCATCCAGGTGTGCGTGAAGGTGACCGGGTCCAGGGCGATGTCCGTGCCGCGCTTGCCGGTGTGGCGGATCTGGCTGAGCCACAGAGACTGGTCTGAGGCGTCACCGGTGTCACCCGGGTCGAGGTAGGTCTGGGTGAGGGCCCAGGCGTCGACCGGCGCGTAGGCGGGGGTGGCGAGGGTCTTGTCCCAGAAGTAGGTCGTGATGGCGGTCAGGCGCTTGCGGGTGAAGAAGGTCGGACCGACGTTACCGGTGCATGCGTCGCCGGATGAGCAGATCGCGTCGAATGGGACATCCGGCCAGTGGTCGCGGGTGCTGTCGGTGAGCTCGCTGCAGCTGGTCTCGCAGCGCTCGCTGGGAGTGAAGACAACCTTGTCCGAGGCGGCCGGGACGGCAGAGAACAGCTTGTCGGCGCGCTGGCCGTAGCGGATCTCCTTCAGGTATCCGCCGCGGGTGTACTTGGTGGAGGTGGTTCCGGCCTTGAGGTAGTAGTTGTCATCGGCGGCGTACCAGTAGGTCATGGCGTTGTCGTGTGTGTCTACGACGTAGTCCAGGTTCCAGCGCCAGGCCTGCTGCTTGCTGCGGCCGCTGAAGCTGGTATCGCTGCTGTAGCCGGGTTCGCCCTGGTCATCGCCGTATACGGGGACGGTCCAGACCGATTCGGTGCGGTCGGTGGCGCCTGCCCCGTCGAGCTTGTTCAGGCCGAAGACGTATTTGGTGCCGTTGCCGGTGGTGACGGTCCAGTATTCGCCGTCGTCGTCGCCGTTCTCAGCGCCGGTGGAGTGGGTGACGGTCGAGGCGTCGTCGTTCTTCAGCCGCCATTTACCGCTGGTGTCGTCCTTGACCAGCTCGGTGGCCTTACCGTTCAGCACCAGGGAGGCATTTTCGTACTTCCAGCACAGGTCGTACTTGCCATCCTGGCCATCGTCGTCACAGGAGCCATACTTGCGCTCGATGTAGGACGAAGTGAGGTCAAAGCCCTCACCGATCCAGGTGCCCTGGTTGTTGGTGCTGGCGGTGCGGCCGTCGACGCTGCCGGAGTCGTAGGAGATCGTCAGGTCAGGGGCAGGCCCCGCCGCGGCCGGCGGTACGCGCAGCGGGTAGGACCAGGTGAAGGAGCCGGAACTCCCCCCTGCCTCCCAGGTGGAGGAAGCCGCGAGTGGGGTCGCCTTGTGGTCTCCCGCGCCGGAGGCGCTGGTGGCGGCGAGCGCCAGCAGCATTGTCTGTCCAGTGGTACCCGCGGATGTCCCGGCGGACTTGAAAGTGAGGTCGGCCTGGAGCTGTTCGTGGCGGCGCTCGTTGGTGAAGTGCAGGGGGGTGAGGGTCCGGCAGGCGGCCTTGTCTGGCGTGGTCAGTGCGCACGCGGGCATCTGGGCCACCTGCAGGCGGCCGGCCCAGTCGCCGCCGTAGGCGGAGCCGAAAGCTGAGTAGTCAATGCCCAAGCGTGCAGTGCCGCCGGCGGCGGGGGCGGTGGCAGTCAGCAGCACGCCCTTCAGTCCCACCGCCTGGGACGCCTTTTGATTCAGAACCTTGACGGTCACCGATGCCGCGCGAGCGGCTTGACGTCCCTTGCTCGGCGCGGGGGCGGACAGGGTGACAGGCAGTGCGCCGGGCGTGGCCGCCGCGGTGCCGCTCGTAGGGAGGGTGAGTTGTGCGGCTCCGGCCTTCGGCCAGGCGACCGTACGGGCCTGGTCGGTCTGGGCACGGCGGCGGTCGGCCCTGAGGGCCTTTTCGTCCTTGACTCTCCTGGCTTCAGATTTGGCCTTCGCTTTCGCGGTGAACGGGGAGACCTTGACCGTAGAAGGGGCGCTGAGCTCTGGTCGACCAAGTGGGTTTGGCGTAGCGGCAAATGAGACCGGCGTCAGTAGCCCGGGCAGCATGGCGAACCCCAGCACGACGGCCAGGCGGCCACCCCACTTGCGGCGTGCTCCTGCGACACGTTGTTGCCTCAATGGGCGTTGATCGCTCATGTGTGTCCCACCCCTGTGTGGCCCAGGCAAGGGCCGCTCGTGTCCGGTCTCGCCCCGGCTGAGTCTCCGGCGCGTGGTGAAGTCAGTAGCTGGTTAAGCAGGCGTCGTGATGCAGGGGCACGGCATGATCTGTGCCGTGCCCCGGCAGAACAGCGTCAGGTCCCGTTGGCCTCGTGCGGGGCGATGATCTTCTCGAAGACCTGGTAGGAGTCCATCGCACCGACGAACACCTTGATTTCCTCCAGCGCCCCCGGCAGGTACTTGCCGGTTGCGCCACCGCTCGTACCACGGCCCGCCGTGATGTCCCCCGCACCTTGCTGGGAGGTAGAGAAGCCAGCGTTCGATCCGAGCGGCTGGTCGGTCTCCCCGACATACAGATGGGTCACGCCGTAGCGTTTATCGGTCTGAGTGGCATCGACTTCGTTCGCGTCGAAGACACCCGTGATTTGCACCCAGGTATCCAGTTCGGCGACGTTCCAGTCTTCGACTCGGCTGGCCTTCGTAAGTTTCCCGGTCGCGTCCACCGCTGCGCGGCCGAAGCACCAGTAGATGCCGTCCGCGCGTTTCTCCGCCCACAGCGCCCACGACGACTCCCCTGCCGTGCTGCCGGCACGCTGTGCAGCGACAATGGCTGAATAGCCCGTCGGCTTCGTGGCCCACTTGACACTGTCAAGTTGCGCCCGGGCTGTGATGGTGAACGATGCGTTCTCGTCAAGCACCGGGCCAACGACGGAAGCGAATCCGCTGGTGCCGTCGAGCGTGAGGTTGTTGTTGTCGGCGTCGATGACCGCCCCCGTGGCGGACAGATTCATGTTCGCCCGCGGGTAAGAGCTGGTCTGCTTTACCGAAGTCCCGCTGGACACGGTCGCGTCCCAGGCGGCAACCAACTCGGTTAGAGGAACGCCATCTTCCCTGGCTGCGGCTTCTTCTCGGATCTCGTCCTCGGTCAGGGCGCGCTGCCACACGGCAGTTTCATCCGCGCGTCCTCGGTAGGTCTCGAGCCCGACTCCGTCCTTGACTGAGCGGCCCCACTGCATACCACTGGTTGCCGTCCACGGCTGATAGGTCGACGACAGTCCGGTCAGGTTGACCGGCTGGCCCTGAGGCTGCCCATTGACAAACAGCTGAATGGTGTCGTTCGTGGGATCGGTGTCAGGGATCCCGTCGTCGCCTTCAGTCTTGAAGACGCCAGCCAGATGCGTCCAAACCTTTAGTGGCGGATTCTGCTTCTCCGCCACGGAGCGCAGAAACACCGGCGTGGACTGGTCCCGGTCCGTGCGATTGAACACCCAAGCCTTGTAGGACGACGAGTAATACAGGGTGAACGCATTTGCGTGATCGCCGGGTTCTGCCAGAATCACGTGGTTGGTCGTCGCGTCCGTGAGATAGGCCCACGTGGACACGGTGAACGAATCATGCGTGTTCACTGGAGGGGACGCGGTGGCAGCCCATCCAACGGGAACCGTTGTATCCGAGCTGTCGTTCAGGTAGAGCGAGTAGTCGCCGTCGCCCCGTCGCGCCAACGTCGACCAGCCGACTCCGCCCGTTGGATCCTTGAGCGTGGCATCGTGCCGGGTGCCATCCGTGGCGCTGTCCTTGGCTGTCCCTACGAGCGACCCCGGAGCGGCGTCGTCGAAGTGCCACCGACCAACGGGCCCCTGCGCCGGTGCCACCTTGAACGTGAACTCAGCCGGAGTGCCCCACCGCTGCCGCACATCCTTGGCTTCCACCGAAAGTACCTGCGTGCCCGACAGGGACGGGGTCACCGGCCAATCACGGACATCGTGATTCGCGTCGGCGGTGACCTCCTGCTTGTCCGCGGCCGTGGTGGTCAGTAGCCGGTACCGGTAGCCGATGATGTCGGTGTCCGCAGCGTTGTGCAGGAAGTCAAACTTCCCAGCCACTCCGGGGCCACCGTTCCCCTCGCAGAGGTTGGCCGTGCACTCGGCGTACGGGGCCTTGGGCAGGATCTGCGGTGCCTTGGGCGCGGTCGCGTCGACCTTGAAATAGCACCATGCCGAATAGGCCGAGAACTGGTCCACGGCCTTCTCGTTGAACGTGGTGTGAGATTGCGTGCGGGCCTTGTAGCGGTAGAGCGTGTTGTCCGCCCTGGGTGTGGTCCGCATCGACTGCAAGGTGCCGTCGGTCACCCAGCCGGATGATGGCCTGTAATCACTCCAGGATGCCGCCCACGTGGCGTCTGCCTGCTGGCGCTCTACGACGAATTCGGCCTGCAGACTACCCTTGTCCTCGTCGGAGGCAGGTTGCACCTTCGTCTGGACTCGTGCCCGGACTGTCGGGTCGGTTCGCGTGACGACCAGCGGATCCGCTGCGGAGGTCCTGCAGTAGGCGGTGGTGCCGTCCCCGGGAATCAACCCCACGTCAGTTGGTGTTCCCGGCTGCGCGATGTAGGTGACCGACAGGACAGCGTTGTCGTCGAACCGCTTCCACGCGGACGCATCGCCTTCATCCTTGGCGCGCAGCATCAGCGTGAGGCGGGAGATCTTGCCGTCTGCGAACGACTTCACCGTGGAGGTCAGGTTCTCGTCGGTCTCATCCGGGTTGTCGTTGAACTCGATCCACGAGTTGGGCTGCGCCGGTGAACACGCATCTCCCCGGCCCGCCGAAACTAGGCGGTCACCCATCTGATCCAGTTGCGTCGGTCCCGGCCAGCGCGTGCCCTCGGAGATGTTGTTCGTCCGCTCGAGGTCAACCCAGTGCGCTACGCAGTCAAAGGACCACGTTTCATATGCTCGGAAGGTCGCGTCAAGCACGTACTTTCCGGACAACCGCGCTGGGGAAAATTCGTAGTACATGCGGTTGGTGTAGTTCGAACCGCAGTAGTACGGGCCAACTGCGCTGCAGTTGCCGACTCCGTAGTCACCGTCGAACTGCCAGAAGTGGTCCCCGTCAGAGGACAGAACGGTGCGTTCCGAGGCGTTCAACCCGATCGCGGGATCGATGCGTACCGGGTACACCGTCGCATCGCCGCGCAGCAGGTCCAAGTCCGGACGGACAATCACCGCACCATCAGCCAGTCCCACTGGGAGCACGACCGTGGCATCGCCGTCGCCCGGCTGGGTCTCAGGCTCTTGCTCACCAGAGACCATCTGCAGGGTAGACGCCGCTGTCTTCGCACCGGTACCGAGCGCCGAGGCGGTCGCCGGGCCGGCCGAATCCCACATCAGTGCGGCCGATCCCTTGAAGACGGCGTTGCCGTCATCGTCGACCGCCCGAACGCCGCCACCCGCGCCGGGCGCCAGCTCCACGCCTGTGCCTGAGGCTTTGAACTGGATGTGCTCCAAGGAGGGGTTGGCCGCCGCCTGGGCGGACTTGACTACCAGGACCTCACGGTAGCCCTCGACAGTCGCGGTCAACTGCAGGTCAACCCCAGGGAGGACTTCGGGATAGGTCGCAGTGGAGCCGCCAAGCACCGGGACCGGCAGGTCATCCGGCCACTGCAGCCCCAGGGCCTTGTCGCCCTTAGCGATGCGCAGCATCCCGTTCCCCGCACCGCCTCCGGAGAACGACACGTCCACTGCCGCGGCCTTCGGCGCGATCCGCCCATCCGCACGCTTCACCAGCGTCGCATCCGGCTCGACCCACGCACCTCCGGCGTCCTTCACCCGCTGCGGCACGGTTGCCTGCTCCAGGGTGAACGTCCCGTCAGGGTTTGCAAACGTCTGCGCGTACTCATCGCGCAACCCCAGGACCTCAACGCGCTCCCCGGTCTCGGCTGCGATCGCCGCAGCAGACACCTGATCTTGCGCCTCGGTCACCGCCTGATTGACGGGGGCCGCCTGCACAGCCGCTGGAAACAAACTGGCCAGAAAAACCGATGACGCAGCAACGCCCATCGCCCGCACCGCACCACGTGCCTGCGCTCTTCGACGCCTGAAGACACCACGTCGCGACCAGCCTTGTCGCACAGCCCCCACCCCCCACTCACATGATCTACACAGCGGAGACATCCAACCTCGACCTCCCCGTAACTGATCAACTCCATAACGCGACCAGAACCGGCATGACCTGTACCGGACAACCCTCCAAAGCAATCGCTGCTGCGGCCACTCACAGGCGCTTAGTGGTCAATCACATGCAAGGCGCGTCACCGTTGCACCGCGCTCGATCCAGACGAACGACCAAACCCAAGCCAGCTCCGCTTGGGCCAAGAAGGTGCACACCCCGCGTCCGTAACAGCGCACTGCTTGAGCATGGTTGGGCAACAGGTGCTGGCTCGCGACGAACTCCTGGCGGGCACTGACCTGGCAGGCCTCGGTGCGCAGCGGCTGCTGCGCGCCCCGCGCGAGAGCGTCGCCCACGAAGCCAAGGCACGGGCGTCACCAGCACGTCCCTCGCCCAGCATCTACGTGGGTCAGGGAAAGCGTCCGCCTCATCGCCTGCGAGTACGACGTCCCCCGCCTCCGCACGCCCAGGGAGCCGTCGTCGTCGAGCGGCTGGCGGCCTCCAGATAGCAGGAAGGCCCGCGCACCCCATGTGCGCGGGCCCTTCGTCTTGCGGAAGGTCAGTAGCGGATCACGCACGCCACAACGAGCACGACCGCAAGGACCACAGCGGCGATGCGCTGTTCGCGAGGGAGGTCGAGGAGGCTCATTCGCTGCGACTCGATGACATGCTCGCCGTCCGGGATGTGGCCGCCGTGGAACAGGTCGCGGTGGCTGCTGCGGTGCCCGTTCAGCTCGTGGCGGCTGTGGGCCGCCGGGGACGTCGTGCGGCACTGGTCGCACCGGTAGCGGTACATGGCGGTCCTCCTCGTCCTCGTCTGTCCTACTTATGATGCTCCATCCATTTGACAGTTGGAGCCGGTTGCACAGCCTGGAACTACGTTCGGCTGCTGGCACCAGGGGCCACGAACGCGGCGAGGTCGTCGCGATGGACGCCCGAGCGTCCCGCCCCTTCGCGGGTTCGCATGCTGCGCCGGATCCGGATTCCGTCTGCTTTGAGCCGGAGCCTCAACTCTTCCCGGCTGTGGATGCCCAGGTGCCGCACCTGGGGCAGCAGGGTCGCGAGGTGCACGCCACGGTCACGGCCGACCGCACGCACGAGCGTCCCGATCAAACTGTCGGGGTCGGCGGAGGCAGCCAGCTCGGCTGCCAGGTCCACCGGCTCCCGGTCCTCGTGCCTGCGCTTCTTGTCCATGTACGACCGGACGGCAGCCGTACACCGAAACCATTCGGAGTCCTCAACCCGAAACGGATCGAAGTAGATGTGCAACGCCCGCTCCAGGTCCCGGTCCCCCCACAAGACCAGGGCCACGGCACTCGGGCGCAGCGACAGGGAGCTGATGCGCTTGCCGAGGTTCGTGGAGTATCCGATCTTCACCCGGCTCCCGTGCTCGATGAAGTACACCTGCGGTTCATGGGTGCTGTGCAGCAGCAGAGGCGCCCGCTTCGCAGTCCTCAGCAGGTGAGCTGAGCGCGGGTCCACTGCGTTCGTCGGCGTCACGTCGGCCGTCTCGACGGCCAGGCTCAGCATGTCCGGGATGATGGCCATCGCGACCTGCATCCGGTGCGGGGTGCAGAGCGGGACTGGCGTCTGGCAGGTCGCGGCCTCGAAGCACGAAGCGCCGTTCTCGGCGGCGATGCAACGGACGCTATTCTCGTTCACGTCGACTCCTACAAGTCGGCTTCGCCCTGGCGGATGTTCCTAGTCATCCTCCAGGGCACTTTCATTTCGACCTTGACCCTACGTCAGGTCAATTACGCCGATCAATTCGTTCCGGATTGTGGACAATTACGCAGGACTCGCCGTAGCGCTCCACTCGCAATCCTCGGGCGGCGTTGTTGGCGTTGGCTGTTGGCTGCTCATCTGCGACAACATCACCACCAAGGGGCACCCCTCCGAGAGAGGCGAGGACGGGGAAGTCTCTCCGGTGAATTCCGGGCCCATTTCCGGCCACCGCACGAACCCCCGGGCGTGAGGGAATTCCAACCTCTTTCAGGAGCGCTTTCACGGCCTTGGTGGAGGGTAGTTCGAGATGGTCACGGAGGGTCGTGAACAGGACCCCGCTCCCGCTTCCCACAAGGGCGTGCAGCGCCTTCGTAATGTCCTCTGGCGTGGGCCCGGGCACGGCCTCTTCGGGAGCCTCCTCTTCCTCCTCCTCGTCGACGTCGTCGGCGGGGGTCTCCTCGTCGGCCACTTCGGGGTCCGGCCGCTTCGGCTTCCCCTTGCCCTTCGCCTTGCCTTTGCCCTTGCCTCGCCGGCGGCGGCGCTCGGCTTCGGCTGCGTCCCACCGGTCGGCGAGTGCCGCGCCGAGGATCCAGGCGACGGCGAGGCCGAGCAGGGCGCGGAGCGGCCACAGGGCGACCGCGCGGCACAGGCAGTAGCCGACCGCGGCCGCTCCCCCGAGCCGGTAGACGAGGGAGCCGCCGCTCTTGCCGCGCGTGCCGGTGAGCCAGCTGACGAGGAGTTGCAGCAGAACGCCGCTTCCGTTGGGGAAGCGGCGCAGGAGGTTGGCGAGGCCGCGGCCCGCCGCGCGGGCGGGGCGGCGGCTGACGTCTATGCCGAGCTGGGCCATTTCGCCGGCGGCGCCGCGCGGGTCGAGGTAGGGGCGGAGGTCGGGCATGGTGAACGCCCGCCCAGGCAGGCTCTCCTCCCCCGCGTCCTCGTCGTCGGCCAGGTCGTGCTCTTGGTCCTCGTCGTCGACCAGCTCCTCCCCCGGCGGCTCGTCGTCGCCGGGGTTGGGCACGGCGTGGAGGGCGCTCATGCCGCGCTCTGGGCGATGTCGTGAATGCGGTCGGCGAGGATGCCCCACGCTCCCCCGGCCCCGGCGGCGACGTACCAGAACGCGATGCCCAGGACGCTGATGCCGCGCAGCGTCAGCTTCTTCCACAGGATGACGATGACCATGGTGAGGGCGAGGGCGGGCATCGTCAGGCCGGGCATGATGCCCTTCGTCAGGCCGATGCCGTCGCCGACGAGGTCGGAGACGAACGAGAACGGCGGCCCGGCTGCCTTGAAGGCGCTGCCCGCGACCATGCTCAGGATGAGGCACGCGCCCCAGGGGAGCGGCTTGAGCCGGCCGCCGGGCTGGGTGCCGAGGAGGAGCAGCGCGGACAGGGCGAGGGCGACGCCGACGGTGCCGAGAGATCCGAGGAAGCTGTTCACGGGAGTTCCGTTCAGGTCGGGGCGGTCAGGTGGGGTCGCCGTAGAGCAGGACGCCGACGACGAGGGATACGGCGGGCACGCGCAGGAGGAGGGCGAGGCCGGGCCACCAGCCGCGGGTGCGCCAGTCCAGCCAGGCGATCCCGGCGGTGACGGCGTACCAGAACAGGCAGTTCAGGTCGGCCCATGAGCTGCTGGTGGCGACCAGGTAGGCGGTCTCTGCGGTGAAGAACTGGGGCAGGCCGAAGGCGAAGCCGAGGCCGAGCGCGGCGCCGTTGTAGATGGCCCACCGCTGGTGGCCGGGCATCGTACGGACGGAAGCGACCAGCGACTTGCGACGCTTGGGGACGCCGGGGGCGGCGAACGGCGGGCGGCGCTGCTGTCGCGGCCGCCGCTTTTCCTCCTCGTCCCCGTCCTCGCCTTCGTCTTCGTCGTCGCTCTTGTCTCCGGCCTTCGTCTTCGAGACGGGCCGGGTCTTCGGGCGGCGGGCGGTCCGCTTCGGTTTCGGCTCCTCCTCGCCGTCCTCCTCCGCGTCCTCGGTGTCCGGGTCCCTGTCCGGACGCCGTGTCCGTGGGCGACGGACGGGCCGCGTGCGCTGCGGCTCCTCCTCGGGCTGGTCGTCCGGGTCGCCCTCGTCCGTCTCCTCCGTGGGCTTGGCCTTGCCGACGATCAGTAGCGGCGGCGTGTTCGGCCACCGGCGGGGGCGCGGTGTCCGCTCCCCCGCCGGGCGGGTCTCCTCGTCGGCCTCGCCGGTGGGGGTGTAGCCGACGCCGAAGTGACGGAGGATCATGCCGATGCGCCGCTCGTCGGCGCCGGGCTCGGTGGTGGTCATCGCGTCACTCCGGTTCGGGGCGGGAGCTTCTGCAGGGCAAGCTCGGTGAGGTGGCGTCGGGTGCTGGCGCCGTGGGCGCGGCCGAGGCTCTGCAGGACGTCGCAGGCGCGGTCGGCGGACACGATCCGGACACCCCGGAAGGACATCCGCTTGTCCGCGACCGGGGCGCCGTCAACGACGACCAGCGGCACGACGGGGACGCCGAGGGCGCGGGCGACCGCGGCGGCCTCGTGGGCGAGGGCGTCGAGGCGGCCGGTGACGACCTTGCCGCCGTGCATCAGCTGGTCGCCGTCGACGTAGACGGGGTGGCGGGCGCCCCACCGCTTGGTGTCGACGATGACCACCGTGCCCGTAGGGCTGATGGCGAGGTGGTCGACGTTGGCGCGTCCCGTGGGCAGCGCCCGGTCGTGGAGGATCGTCCAGCCGTGGAGGCGGAGCCGGTTGAGCCTGCGCGCGGTCCGCCGCTCCCCCTCGGCGCCCCAGTCGTAGCGGCGGGCCAGGTGCTCGGCGCGGGTGTGGATGCCGAGGAGCGTGGCGAGCCGTACGGCTGGGGTGCGGAGCTGGCGGGCGCGGGCGGCGGCCGACGCCCCAGCACCGCCGCGGTGCTGGAGGCGCCGGTACGCCCACACGGCCAGGCCGGCGAGGACGAGGCAGGTGACGACGCTCATCAGGCGCCCCGCCTCTTCTTCGGCGGCGGGTTCTCCAGGCGGTGACGTGTCCGGATCACGGTGCCGGGAAGCTTGCTGTCGTCGCGGGTCGGGTGGGCCGCCCGGACGCGCTCGATCAGGTCCTCGTCGCTGATGTCCTTGTCCTTGGCCAGCTCGGCCCGGATGGTCGCCGCGATGGACCCGCCGACCGGTGCGACCGGCGGCACCGGCGCGGACGGCTCCTCGGCCGTGTCCGGGGCGGTGTCCTCGCCGTGTCCGGACACTGTCCGCGCAGGCTCCGGCGCCGTAGGCGCGGGCTGTCCGCCCGGGCTCGGGTCCGGGCGTCCGGACGTGTCCTCAACGTGTCCGGACACCTCGACGGCCGGGATCGGCTGCGCGGGCACGCTGAGGATCTCTGCAGCCGTCGACGCCTGAGGCCCGTACACCGCCTCCGCATACGCGCGGTGCTTGTCCAGGCGGCGGAGCTGCCCGGCCACGGCGAACGTCGCAGCGATCTTCTCCCGCTGGCGGCTCATCCAGAACCGCGTACCTTCGCTGAGCGGCACTGCATACGTGCGTAGGACCATCCACCACAGGCCCTTCGACAGCAGCGGCACCGCGGCCGCCACGCCACCGGCCGCCCACTGCTCCATGACGCCGCCGAACGCAACGATCGAGCCCATCGAGATGCCCAACGCCACCCAGCCGGCGTTGCGGACCACGCGGGCCCGCTTCGTGTCCCACCGCTCAACGTGCTCCATGCCGATGCTGGCGAGCCAGGCCAAGTCAAAGACCAAGGCCACGGTGTAGGCCACGGCGCTATGCACAACCCTGTGCAGGAGGCCACCGACGGCGGCCGTTGTGCCCGCGATGGCCAGCACCGTCACACCGACCGCGACCCCGGTCACGCCGCGCACGATGATGTCGTCCCAGTCGCGCGGCGGCACCGGCTCCCAGGCGTCGTACGGCACCTTGCGGGTCTCGGGCACGCCATTGATCACCGTCGTTTCCTCGCGGTACCGCGTGACGGTGCGGTACCTGACGCCAGGAATGCGCGGCTGCTGCTGGTCGGGGGTCTCGGTCACGGATCTCGCCTCTCAACTCGGCGGGGAACGTCACAGGGGCCGGACCCGCACGGGAGTCGGGCCCGGCCCAGCCGGACGGGGGTTGGTCAGTCTCGGCGGCGTCGCCACCGGCCGAACCGCTCGTGAGCGCGGTCGCCGTCCTCCCAGGCCTGGCCTTCCGCCGCGGCCCGGTCGGCGCCGCCGTTGCGGTGGCCCTCGCGGTTCTTCTTCGAGCTCTTGCTGGGCTTCTCGCCCGGATCAGGAAGACGCCAAGTCACGACTGGTCACCGCCTGCGGCGGTCGCGTCGAATCCGCCCCTCGCGCCCGCCTTTGCCGATGCGCGTGTTGTCCTCGGTGAAGAGGTGTCCACTCGCGCAGCGGTCTCGGCGGGCGTTAACGCCAGGCATCGTGTTCGACGACCGCAGGGTGTTTTCCCTGGCGGTGGCTGCCTCCAGGTGGTGAGGATTCATGCATCGCCGGTGCAGGCAGTGCTTGCCGCCAGGACACAAGGTGTCGCGATTGTGGCAGGTGTGGTCAACCTGCATACGCTCCGGCACTGGACCGACAGCAAATTCGTAGGCCACGCAGTGCGGAGTGGTGTGGACCCCGTTGAACCTGATCTTTCCGTAGCCCCACTTAGTCAGGCTTCCGGCCCAGATGATGCAACTCTGCGGGCCTGCAACGGCGCGCCCCCACAGGCGCTCCTCGATGGGCAGGTTCCCAGGCCGAGGCGAGAACGCCCCGGCAGCCTGCAACTTGCGGAGGTGCTTCCTGTAGCAAGGCTTGCACCTGCCCCTGGCTACCGCTGGCGCGGTCGCACAGTCTGTGCACTGCGACGTCGCGGTCATCGGGCGACCGCCTTCAAGGGCACCAGCGAGTCGCCTGAGCGCCGGGGCCCAGGGATTCGGGGTACCACTGGACCGGACTTCCAGTCGCCGTCTTCGGCCCCGCAGTAGAGGCCAGGCGAAGTCAGATCAGTAAGGTGCACTGTGTCAGCTCCTGTGTCAGCAGGTGTCTGGCTGGCCCCGGCCGGGCTCTCACACACCGACCGGGGCCGAACTGCATCAGGAGGCGGTTCCGACAACCTCCTGTGCGGGGTACCCTACACAAAATATCCCGTGGGGGGTACCCCGCACAGGCGCGTCGCGGAGCCGTTACGGTTCCGAAGGGGTGATCGTGGGCGAGGAAGACCCTCAGCTAGATGAGGAGGTGCGGCGGGTGCTGGACGCCATCGACGCCCTTGGCGCGGCCGACGAGCCACCTGCGGTACGGGCGAAACGCCTGACCCAGCTACTCGACGCGTGGCCGAAGGCTCACAGCCAGGCCCGGGCGATGAGGCAGGCGGCCCTGCAGGAGATGCAGAGCGATGGCATGACGTTGCGGGCCATCTCCGCCGAGACCGGCATCAGCTTCGGGCGCGTGCGGGAGATCATCCAGGGCGTCACGAAAAGGCCGAAGAAGAAGGCGTCCGACGCCCCCGCCGCCGAGTAGGGCGGCCGGGCGGCAGTGGCCCTTGCCGCCCGGCCCCGGGGTTGCCCTCAACCGTGGCCGGATCGTACAGGATTGCGGCTTATTGGCGCAGGTCCGGGCGGGCCGGTGGCTGGCGGACTCGCCCTTCCGCGCGGGGGCGGTACAGCCCTCTAGAACCAATCCAAAATCCTGCCCACGTCCATCAGGGCGCGGTTCCTTCGGCGGTGCGCCTTGCTGCAGAAGGCGCGTCGGCGCCAGCGGCCGGGTGGTTGCTGGATCGGCGTGCCGCACCATTCGCAAGGCCTGGCTGGCTGCCCGACGTAGGAGTACCTATCCATTCCACGACCTTAGTGACAACGCTCCCACGCCCAGGGCTGTTGCAAGTTCCGGGGTAGTGCGGCTGGTCGGGTAGTGACCGGTTGGGGTGCATAGCAGGACAGGCACGGGCTTCGTGATCATTGTGGTGTCTAAGCCCGATGATCACGAGGTGGCCCGTGCCTGCCGCTGTATCTTCTCCCATCCCTGCCGTGCTGGTGAAGCTGGGGCCACTGGATGCCGGTCGGATCGCCGACCTGCGTCCCTACTTCGACTCGGTGCCCGACCCGCGCTCCCGGCGGGGCCGGTGGTACTCGCTGACCGCGATCCTGCTGGTGTGTGCCTG
>NZ_KB892138.1:0-23944 GCF_000373665.1 Streptomyces sp. BoleA5 | reverse complement strand
AGGAGGGATTCGACGAGGGCGGTGACGTGTCGGCGGTCGGCTTCGGAGAGCTGCTGGACGCTGGCGATGAGGGTGGCGACCTCGGGGTCGGGGGTGGTGCCGGTGCCGTCCTCGACGTACAGGTGGATCCCGCAGGCCTCGGCCGCGGCCCGGCGTACCGCCTCCAACGGCAGTTCCAGGCCCCGTGACAGGCCCTCCAGCGTGGACTGCTGCGGCATCCGGGTCACCCGCGCGGTCGTGGCCAGGTGATGCACCGTCGACCGCGGGACACCACCGCGCCGTGCCACCTCGCCGTACGACCAGCCCCGCTGCTCCAGCCGGCGCTTGATCAGTTCCTGCAGTGCGTTCACCACGGGATGGATTCTTCCTGCTAGCACGTCGGTTGACCCGTCCGAGTGAGGCCGAGTCTACAGCGGCCCCACCCACCCGGCCCGGACCCACACCCTCCCACCTGCACCTTCACCCCGGTGTGCCACGCCGTGCGGAGCCAACTGCCGCGAAATGCTTGCCGCGGGGCGGACCAGGGGCTAGCGTCCAATGCCATCAGACAACTCGTCCAATGGCCATGGACGACGCGGCGCGGAGCCGCTTCCGCCGGCCCACCCCACCGGGCACCCCGCGAAGGCGGTCCGCATGCCGGAATCCCGACAGCGATTCCGCGCTCCCCCGGGCGGTTTTAGCCGGCGTCGCCAAAACTGCCCTCCCTTCTCCGAAACCCGTACCTTCAACGCTCCGGGGCGCGGCGCGTCACGCCCGGCGCCGGTCACGTCGGACGGAATCTAGAGGTGATCAACGCCCCCGAAACCCGGTTGCCCAAAACTGGCCGCTTTTGCCCCATCCGATCAAGTGATCCAACGCCATGGGCATTGCTCTCAGCACATGCCGACCGCAGATATATGCATGCTGCGTCGACTCCCCCGGCCGGACCGCCGTCCGCACGCTGATCACTTGCAGCAGAACCCGGGAGTGGTATGTGCGACGAATTCTGCGGGCCCGCCCTCGCGGCATGGCTCGCCGGCGGACCCGGCGGCCCACGGCGCCGCCTCGACGACTGGGCGCGTGCCGGGAACGGGGTGGCCCTGCTGCCGGCCGGGCACCGGTGGGACGCCGTCAGAGTCCCCGAGCGGCCCGGCCACCAGGTCCTCGCGCGTCTGCGGGACGGCTCCGCACCCGTCGGGCCCGCCATGTGGGACCGGCGCTGCGGCTTCCTGTACTTCCTGGTGCCGCCCCGTGCCGGGGACGTCTGGTCCCCGCTCGGGCTGCGGTTCCTCACCCGCGGCGGATGGCTCGCCGCCGCCGACCCTCGGCGCCCCGCCCGGCACCCGGCCCTGTGGCTCTGCTCCGGGGGCGACGCCGAGCTCACCGGCCCGGCGTATCTCTACCTCGCCTGTATGGAGGTGCTGACCGCCGGCGCCCGCCCCCTGCCGAGGGTGTCCGCGCCCCTGTGACCCGGCTGCCGCCCGTTCACGCCCGCGGCGCCCACTGCCCCGGCGTGAGAGCCGGGGGGCCCGGAACGACCCGGAGCGCGCTGCCTCGGAAAAACCTCCGCCGACGTGTCGATCCGCGCGCCGCCCGTTCGACGCGTAGGCAGGAGCGGGGAGGATCCCCTCCGGCACACGAAGAAGGAGCACGCGATGCGTTTCATGTCCCTGATCCGGATCAACGAGGACAACGTCCCCGAGGGCGGTCCCGACGAACGGCTGATGGAGGAGATGGGCAGGCTCATCGAGGAGATGTCCAAGGCCGGGGTGCTGCTGGACACGGCCGGGCTGCGGCCCACCTCCGAGGGGACGCGGCTGCACTGGGACCACGGGAAGCTGTCCGTCGTCGACGGGCCCTTCACCGAGTCCAAGGAGTTCATCGGCGGCTACGCGATCATCCAGGCGAAGTCGAAGGAGGAGGCCGTGGAGTGGACCAGGCGCTTCCTCCAGGTCCACGGCGACGCCTGGGAGATCACCTGCGAGCTGCGGCAGGTCGAGGAGGCCTCGGAGCTCTCCTGAGCGCCGCGGCCGGCCGCCGGTTGCCCTCGCCGGGAGCGGCTGCTCTGATGGGTGGCTGTGACGGCTTCGGCTCCCGCTTCAGGCACCGATGACGCCCGCCGCGCGATCGAGGCGGTGTGGCGGATCGAGTCGGCCCGGGTGATCGCCGGTGTCGCGCGGATCGTGCGCGACATCGGCGTCGCCGAGGAACTCGCCCAGGACGCCCTGGTCGCCGCACTGGAGCAGTGGCCGGGGGCCGGCGTCCCGGACAACCCCGGTGCCTGGCTGACGGCCACGGCGAAGCACCGCGCGATCGACCTCGTCCGCCGCAAGGAGGTCTTCGCGCGCAAGCTCCGGGAACTGGGCCACACCCTGGAGGGCGGCGGGGCGTACGAGCCGGACTTCGCCGCGGCGGAGGCCGCCGCCGACGGCGACATCGAGGACGACCTGCTGCGGCTGGTCTTCACCACCTGCCACCCGGTGCTGTCCACCGAGGCGCGCGTGGCGCTCACGCTGCGGCTGCTCGGCGGTCTGACGACGGCCGAGATCGCGCGCGCCTTCCTGGTGCCGGAGGCGACCGTCGCCCAGCGCATCGTCCGGGCGAAGCGGACGCTGGCGAAGGCGGACGTACCCTTCGAGCAGCCGCACGGTCCCGAGCGGGTCGAGCGGCTCTCCTCCGTCCTGGAGGTCATCTACCTGGTCTTCAACGAGGGCTACTCGGCGACCGCGGGCGACGACTGGATGCGCCCGGCACTGTGCGAGGACGCGCTGCGCCTGGCCAGGGTGCTGGCGGGGCTGATGCCCAAGGAGCCCGAGGTGCACGGCCTGGCCGCGCTGCTGGAGATCCAGGCCTCGCGCTCCGCGGCCCGTACGGGCCCCGACGGCCAGCCCGTCCTGCTGGCCGACCAGGACCGGCGGCGCTGGGACCAGCTGCTGATCCGGCGCGGCTTCGCCGCCCTGGCCCGCGCCGAGGCGGCGGGCGGTCCGCCCGGCCCGTACACGCTGCAGGCCGCCATCGCCGCCTGCCACGCCCACGCCCTGCACCCGCGGGACACGGACTGGCGGCGGATCGCGGAGCTGTACGCGATCCTGGCGCGGCGCACGCCGACCCCGGTGGTCGAACTCAACCGGGCGGTCGCGGTCACCATGGCGTACGGGCCGCGGGAGGGGCTCGCGCTCGTGGACCGGCTCACCGACGAGCCGGCGCTGCGCGGCTACCACCTGCTGCCGAGCGTCCGCGGTGACCTGCTGGAGCGGCTCGGCCGGCACGCCGAGGCCCGCGAGGAGTTCCTGCGCGCCGCGTCCCTGACCCGCAACGAGCGCGAGCGGACCCTGCTGGTCGAGCGGGCCGCCCGGGCGAGCCTGGCGGCCGGAGACCGCTGGGCCGGGTCGTCCTAGGTCGGCGGCCTTGCCCCGGACGAGGAGCGGCGGCCGCGGCGGCCGGTGCTGTCGATGGCCTCCACGACAGAGTGGCGGTGGGCGTCCGGCCCGCGCAGAGCGTGCAGCATCACGAACATCATCAGCGGGCAGAGCAGGGCCACGGCGAGGATGAAGATCGCGCCGATCGGCACACCCAGCCCGACCGCGACCACCACCGCCGCCGCCGCGACGAGCCCCAGAACCCCGTAGTGGCGGCCGGTCGCCCTCGTCCTGTCCATCGCGGCCTCCCGCAGTCTCGCCGACGGCCCGCTTCTCATCGTACGGCGGCGGGCGCACCCCGCATCCCCACACCAACGGCCCCTGCCCGCGGCCCTGGTGGCGGACGAACCGCAAGGGGCGGCGCGCGCCCCCCGAAGTCACGCGCGGACCACCGCGCGCCCTCACCGAGGGCCGTCGGGCGGGTGGACATACGTCCCGCTCATGGGATCATCCTGCGGTGTGCCGGCGCGGCGCGGCGGGAACCACGGCCCGCGCGGGGCGTCGCCCCATGCGGCCGCCGCGTCACCGGAGACCGGAGCGTCCCTCCGCACCGTCCCCGCCCCACGCGTACGACCGCGCGCAGGACACCCACGTCGTCGACACCCGAGAGGGGCAGGGCATGACCGGAACGGCGAGCCGCTACCTCTATCTCACCCGGCACGCCGAGGCGCTGCCGGACGAGAGCGGCCTCACGGAGAACGGCTTCCGGCAGGCCGGACTCCTCGGCGAGCGGCTGCGCGGCTCCCCGATCTCCTCCGTCCACCACGGTCCGCTGCCGGGGGCCGCCCAGTCCGCCGCGCTGATCGGCGAGCGGCTGGGAGGCGGGGTGCCGGTGACGGCCGACGACCTGGCGGGGGACTACCCGCCCCACTTCCCCGCGGAGTCCGAGCTGCCGCCGGACAGCGCGTACTACCTCTCCCGCTTCCTGGACCACTTCTCCCCCGAGGAGCGGGCCTGGGGGCCGCAGCTGGCCGCCGAGGCGCTGACCCGGTTCGCCGGGCCTATTGCGGCGGGCAAGGCGGCGCACGAGCTGCTCGTGACGCACAACTTCCTGATCGGCTGGCTGGTGTCGGCGGCCCTGGACGCACCCCGCTGGCGCTGGCTCAGCCTCAACCACGCGCACGCCGCCCTGACGGTGATCCGCTACACGCCCGGCCGCCCGAACTCGGTGCTGCTCCTCAACGACATGCGGCACCTTCCGGAGGAGCTGCGCTGGACCGGTTTCCCGGCCGAGCTGCACTTCTGAGGGCGGTCGCCACCTCTGAGGGCGGTCGCCCCGATCCCCCGCTCGATCCCCCGCCGGCCACCGGGCCCGGCCCCGCGGCGAACGCCGGCGGGCGGGCCCGGCATCCGGTCGGGGGACCTCGTGGCCTATGGCAACAGCAACCCGGGCAGTGTTAGAAATGTCGGCATGGTCGACGTTTTCGACCGATTCGGGGCGTGTCAATGCGGTCACTGACCGAGAAGGGCCCGCGGAGCGTCGCCGGACAGGTTTTCATCCTGCAGGTGGCGGTCGTGGTGCTGCTCGTCGCCTGCGGCGTGTTCGCGCTCGTCCTGCAGTCCCGGCACGACAGCGAGCGCGATGCCGTCGCCCGTTCCACAGCGGCGGCGAGCACCTTCGCGCGCTCCCCAGGCCTGGTGGACGTGCTGAAGGAACCGGACCCCTCCAGGACCCTCCAGCCGATCACGGAACTGGCCCGCAAGGAGGCCGGGGTCGACTTCATCGTGGTGATGGACACCCAAGGGATCCGCTACACGCACCCGATCCCCGGCCGGATCGGCGAACGGTTCGTCGGCACCATCGAGCCGTCGCTCCAGGGCAAGGTGTACACGGAGAGCGTGCACGGCCCCCTCGGCCACGAGGTCCAGGCGGTGGTGCCCGTCTTCGACCCCGTCGACGACCCGAACGGGCGGGTCGTGGCCCTGGTGTCGGCCGGCATGAAGGTCGAGAACGTGACCGGTGTGGTCGCCAGGCAGCTGCCGATCATCCTCGGCGCCGGCGCGGCGGCGCTCGCCCTGGCCATGGGCGGCACGGCACTGATCGCCAGGCGGCTGCGCCGGCAGACCCACCGCCTGGACCCGGCCGAGATGGCCCGCATGTACGAGCACCACGACACGGTGCTGCACTCCGTGCGCGAGGGCGTGCTCATCGTCGACGACGACGGGCGGCTGCTGCTCGCCAACGACGAGGCCAAGCGTCTGCTGGACCTCGCCCCCGACGCCGAGGGCCGGCGGATCACCGACCTGCCGGGACTCGACCCCGGCACGGTGGAACTGCTGACCTCCCGGCGGGTGGCCACCGACGAGGTGCTCCCGGCCGGCGACCGCCTGCTGGCGGTGAACCAGCGGCCCACCGACGCCCACGGCGGCCCCAGGGGCTCGGTCGCGACCCTGCGCGACTCCACCGAGCTGCGGGCGCTGTCCGGCCGCGCCGAGGCCGCCAGGGAACGCCTCAAGCTGCTCTACGACGCGGGCCTGGGCATCGGCACCACCCTCGACGTGGTGCGCACCGCCGAGGAGCTGGCCCAGGTCGCCGTACCGCGCTTCGCCGACTTCGTCACCGTCGACCTGGCCGACCCCGTGCTGCGCGGCGAGGAGCCGAGCGGCGCCGCCGGCTCCGACATGCGCCGGACGGCCGTCAACGGCATCCGCTCCGACGCGCCGCTCTACCCGCTCGGCAAGCTGATCGACTTCCTGCCCTCCACCCCGCAGGCGCGGGGCTTCGGCAGCGGCCGCTCGGAGATCGTCGCCGACCTCTCCGCCGACCCCGGCTGGCTCGCGCAGGACCCCGAGCGCACCGACCGGGTCGTCGGGTACGGCATCCACTCGCTGATCGCGGCCCCGCTCAAGGCCCGCGGCGTGGTGCTGGGCATCGCCAACTTCTGGCGCTCGGAGAAGCCGGAGCCGTTCGACGAGGACGACCTCTCGCTCGCCGAGGAGCTGGTGGCCCGGGCCGCGGTCAACATCGACAACGCGCGCCGCTACACCCGCGAGCACGCCCTCGCCGTGACCCTGCAGCGCAGCCTGCTGCCGCGCGCGCTGCCCGAGCAGAGCGCCCTGGACGTGGCCCACCGCTACCTGCCCGCGCAGTCCGGCGTCAGCGGCGACTGGTTCGACGTGATCCCGCTCCCCGGCAACCGGGTGGCGCTGGTCGTCGGCGACGTCGTGGGCCACGGACTGCACGCCGCCGCCACGATGGGGCGGCTGCGTACCGCGGTGCACAACTTCTCCACCCTCGACCTGCCGCCCGACGAACTCCTCGGCCACCTCGACGACCTGGTCGGGCGGATCGACCAGGACGAGTCCGGCACCGGCGTCGGGGCCGGCGTCATGGGCGCCACCTGCCTCTACGCGATCTACGATCCCGTCTCGCGGCGCTGCGCGATGGCGCGGGCCGGACACCACCCGCCCGCCCTGGTCCGCCCCGACGGCGGCGTGGAGTTCCCCGACCTGCCCGCAGGACCGCCGCTGGGCCTGGGCGGGATGCCGTTCCAGACGGCGGAACTGGAGCTGGCGGAGGGCACCCATCTCGTCCTGTACACCGACGGGCTGATCGAGGACCGCACCCGGGACCTCGACGTCGGCATGGAGATGCTGAGGCAGGCGCTGGCCGCCCACCCGGACCGGCCGCCCGAGGAGAGCTGCCAGGCCGTCCTGGAGGCGCTGCTGCCGGGCCGCCCCAAGGACGACGTGGCGCTGCTGATCGCCCGGACCCGCGCCACTCCCGCCGACCACGTCGCCGAATGGGACGTGCCCATGGACCCCGCGGCGGTGTCGGGGATGCGGGCCGCCGTCGCGGCGAAGCTGGACGAGTGGGGCCTGTCGGAGCTGGCGTTCGGCATCGAGCTGGTGCTCAGCGAACTGATCACCAACGCCATCCGCTACGGCTCCGCGCCCATCGGGGTGCGGCTGCTGCTGGACCGCACCCTGACCTGCGAGGTGTCCGACGGCAGCAGCACCTCGCCGCACCTGCGCTACGCCGCCACCACCGACGAGGGCGGCCGCGGGCTGTTCCTGGTCGCGCAGGTCGCCGAGCGCTGGGGCACGCGTTACACCCCCGAGGGCAAGGTGATCTGGGCGGAGCAGCCGCTGCCCGCCCGGGCGGACCGCGCCCTGGCCGCGGGCGCGCGTCTGACGGGCGCGGTCGACGCCTCGGTCCGCTGAGACCTCCCGGGCCCGGGGCTCAGAAGGGCGTCTCCGACAGCACACGGGCCCGGCACCGGGCCGGGGTGCCCCAGGCGGCGCAGCGCGCGGGCCCTGGCCGGCCACAGCGACAGGTCGTACCCGGCGGTGCAGTCGAGGGCGCCGTGCAGTCGCAGCGCGGTGCGTGCGGCCCGGTACGCGGCCTCGCCGGGCTCGCCACGCCCGCCTGAGGGCCCGTGGCGGGCCCTGCCGCGGCCGCCCGGCCGTCCCGGCCGGGTGGAGGCACCGCCACCCAGAGCGGCGAAGGCGCCCCGCCGCCCGTCGTCCCCGGCGACGCCCCCACCCGGGCGAACGCGCCCCGGCGCCGCTCACCCCACCGGCCGAGCCACCCCCTGGGGAGCGGCGCGCCGCCTTGATCACGTGCGCCACGGCTGTTGCCATGGCGCACTATGGCGACGACGCATGAGCTGACGTCACCGGATGCCCGGCCCCGCGCGCGCCACGCCGCACCGCCGCGCAGCCGCCCGCACTCCGAGGTCCGACTGCTCGCCTGCCTGGCGGCGCTCTTCACCGTGGTCCAACTCCTCCTGGTCGTCGCGCCCGGCATGGGCCTCGGCTGGGACGAGTCGGTCTACGTCAGCCAGGTCTCCCCGGACATCCCCTCCGCGTTCTTCAGCGCGCCCCGCTCCCGGGGCGTGCCGGCCCTCGTGGCGCCGCTGGCGCTGCTGACCGCGTCGACCCTGGCGCTCCGCGTCTATCTGGCGGTCCTGTCGGGCGCGGCGCTCTTCCTGGCGCTGTGGCTGCTGCGGCCCCTGCTGGGCACGCGGGTGGTGGCGCTGGGCGGGCTGCTCTTCGCCGGTCTGTGGGTGACCCTGCTGTACGGCCCCCAGGCGATGCCCAACCTCTGGGTCGCGCTGGTGGCCCTGATCGCGGTGGGCTGCTACCTGCGCGCGGCGGCACCCGGTCACACCGGCCGGGCCGCGCTCGCCGGTCTGGCAGCGGCGTTCGCGGCGCTGACCCTGCTGCGGCCGCACGACGCCGCGTGGCTGGCTTTGCCGCTGGGCGTCGCCGCGCTCTTCCTGCGCGGCCGGCGCCGCCTGGTGCTGCTCGCGGTCATCGCCGCCGGGGTGCTGCTGGGCGGCGCCCAGTGGGTCGTCGAGGCGTTCACCGCCTACGGCGGCATCCTCGCCCGGATGGACCGCGCGAACGCCATCGAGGGCGGCCTCGGCTGGCACCTGGCCTTCGCCGACCAGCTCAGCACCCTGGACGCCTCGCGCACGCTGTGCCGCCCCTGCGACGCCGTCTGGCAGCACAAGGGTGACGCCGTGTGGTGGTTCGCCCTGCCCGCCCTGGTGGCGGCCGGGGTCGCCCTCACGCCGCGGCGCGAGGGGCAGGCGCCAGGTGCGCGGTACCTGCCCGCCGTGTGCGGCCTGTCCCTGGCGCTGCCTTATCTGGTGCTCATCGACTACGCCGCACCGCGTTTCCTGCTCCCGGCGTACGCCCTGCTCGCCCTGCCCGCCGCCCAGTGCCTCCTCCTGCTCCCCGGACGGGTGCGGCCGGCGCTGCGGCCGGCCGTCGCCGGCGCCGTGGTCGCCGTCGTGCTCGCGCAGCTCGTCACCCAGCAGATCGTGCTCCACCGCGCGGTCCGCAGCTCGACCATCGGCAACGGCGACTACGCCCGCATGGCCGCCGAGCTGACCCGGCTCGGGGTGCGCCCGCCGTGCCTGGTCACCGGGCCGATGGCGACGCCCGTCGGCTACCAGGCGCGCTGCGCCTCCGGCCAGACCGCGGGGCACAACGAGAACCTGACCCCGGACGGCGTCCTGCGGCTGGCCCGCACCCAGCCCGTCGCCGTCCTGACCCCGCCGAACGGGCAGCCGCCCGCGTACGCGCGCGACTGGCCCTCCCGGCCGCTGCCGAACCTCCGCTACCACCCGGGCTACCGCGTCTACCTCTCGCCCAGGTGACGGCCACAATGAACGGGTGATCCCGGACGTCCGCCTGCCCTCCCCGCTGGTCGAGCTGCACGACGACGAGCGGCTGGCCGCGCGCGGCGTACGGATGTTCGTCAAGCGGGACGACCTGATCCATCCCGACCTGCCCGGCAACAAGTGGCGCAAGCTCCACCTGAATCTGCGGGCCGCCCTCGACGGCGGCCACGGCCGTCTGCTGACGTTCGGCGGTGCCTACTCCAACCACCTGCGGGCCACCGCCGCCGCCGGCCGGCTGCTCGGCATCGCGACCACGGGTGTCGTCCGCGGCGACGAGCTGGCCGGGCGCCCGCTCAACCCCTCCCTGGCGCGGGCCGCCGCCGACGGCATGCGGCTGCACTTCCTCGACCGGGCCACCTACCGCCGCAAGGCCGAGCCAGAGGTCCTCGCATCCCTCCTGGAGCGTCTGGGCCCCGCCTACGTCGTCCCCGAGGGCGGCAGCAACGCGCTCGCCGCGCGCGGGTGCGCGGCCCTCGGGGAGGAGCTGCGCGGCAGGGCGGACGTCGTGGGCGTGGCCTGCGGGACGGGCGGCACCCTGGCGGGCCTGGCGGCCGGGCTCGGTCCGGGGCAGCGGGCCGTCGGGTTCCCGGTGCTCAAGGGCGGCGGATTCCTGGCCGGGGAGATACGCCGGCTCCAGGAGGAGGCCTTCGGCGGGCCGCGCGGGAGCTGGCTGCTGGACGGCCGCTTCCACCACGGCGGCTACGCCCGCGTCTCACCCGTGCTGCGGGCGTTCGCGGAGGACTTCGGCGGGCGGCACGGCTTCGTCCCGGACTCCGTCTACGTCGCGAAGATGCTGCACGGCCTGTTCTCACTGGCCCAGGAGGGCGCCTTCGCGCCCGGGACGACGGTGGCGGCCGTCGTGACCGGACGGCCGACCGGTTAGCCTTGCTGGCATGATCCGAGCCGCGACCCCCGGCGACGTCCCGGAGATCCACGCGATGGTCCGCGAACTCGCGGACTACGAGCGGGAGCCGGACAGTGCGCGCGCCACCCCGCAGCAGTTCCACGACGCGCTCTTCGGTCCGGATCCAGCCGTCTTCGCGCTCATCGCCGAGGACGACACCCTGGGCTCGCCGGTGGGCTTCGCGCTGTGGTTCAGGAACTTCTCCACCTGGACCGGGACCCACGGCGTCTACCTGGAGGACCTGTACGTGCGACCCCACGCGCGCGGCGGCGGCCACGGCAAGGCGCTGCTCGCCGGACTCGCCGCCATATGCGTCGAGCGGGGCTACGAACGTTTCGAGTGGTCCGTGCTGGACTGGAACGAGCCGTCCCTCGCCTTCTACCGTGCGATGGGCGCCCGTCCCCAGGACGAATGGACGGTACAAAGACTGACCGGCGAACCCCTTCGTGCCCTCGCTGAGCAGGCACGCGTCAACAAAGCGACATCTCTTTCGAATTGAGTCCGCAGACCACTAGGCACGTTGCGTGCTCATGCGCCTACTATGGGTGACAGTCGTGGGGTGCCGGGTCAGGGCTCATTCACGGCGGCGACCGTGCTCCGTCCGGGCGACACCGGGGTACGGATCGCGATAGCGTCGCTGGCGAACCGAACCAGATCAGTGCAATGCCGATGAGGGCAGTGCGTGTGCCACCTTGGAGGTGCGGGTGTCCCAGATCGCAGGCGAGCCCGGGTCGAAGGACTTCGTCGAGGTCCGGCTGCCCGCGGCAGGGGCCTACCTGTCGGTGCTGCGTACGGCGACGGCGGGACTCGCGGCCCGATTGGACTTCACCCTCGACGAGATCGAAGACCTGCGCATCGCCGTGGACGAGGCGTGCGCCATCCTGCTGCAGCAGGCCGTCCCGGGATCCGTGCTGAGCTGCGTCTTCCGCCTGGTCGGGGACGCCCTGTGGGTGACCGTGTCGGCGCCCACGACCGACGGCCGCGCCCCGGAGCGCGACACCTTCGCCTGGACGGTGCTGTCCGCGCTGGCCGGCGAGGTGGAGTCCAGCGTGGCCGACGACAAGACCGTGAGCATCGCCCTGCACAAGAAGCGCGGTGCCGGACCGGGACAGCTGTAACGGGGGAATCGCCGTGAACGATCTGGAAGGCAGCACCCCGGGGGTGCGCGGACGCCCCGTACCCGCTCCCGCGGCGCGGCGTCACGAGGCACGGCCGCATCCCGGTACCGGGCCCGTGGCCGGTCTCGGGAGCAGTGAGGCGGCCGGGCAGGCGGATCAGGCGGATCGGGCGGATCGCATGGCGCAGGAGCAGCAGGAGCAGCACCACGAGCAGGAGCAGGATCACGAGCAGCACGGGCACCACGCGGCCCACGACCGGGCCGGGGCCCGGGCGCTGTTCGTGGAACTCAGCAAGCTCCCGCCGGGGTCCCCGGAGCGCGCCGAGCTGCGCAACCGCCTGGTCCGCATGCACCTGCCGCTGGTCGAGCACCTCGCCCGCCGGTTCCGCAACCGGGGCGAGCCGCTCGACGACCTGACCCAGGTCGCCACGATCGGGCTGATCAAGTCCGTGGACCGCTTCGACGTGGACCGCGGGGTGGAGTTCTCCACCTACGCCACCCCGACCGTCGTCGGCGAGATCAAGCGGCACTTCCGCGACAAGGGCTGGGCGGTGCGCGTCCCGCGCCGCCTTCAGGAGCTGCGGCTGGCCCTGACGACGGCGACCGGCGAGCTCTCGCAGCAGCACGGGCGCGCCCCGACGGTGCACGAGCTTGCCGAACACCTGAAGATCACGGAGGAGGAGGTCCTGGAGGGCCTCGAATCCGCCAACGCGTACAGCACGCTCTCCCTGGACGTGCCCGACACCGACGACGAGTCGCCGGCCGTCGCCGACACCCTCGGCGCCGAGGACGACGCGCTGGAGGGCGTGGAGTACCGGGAGTCGCTCAAGCCGCTGCTGGAGCAGCTGCCGCCGCGCGAGAAGAAGATCCTGCTGCTGCGCTTCTTCGGGAACATGACCCAGTCGCAGATCGCCCAGGAGGTCGGCATCTCCCAGATGCACGTCTCCCGGCTGCTGGCCCGCACGCTCGCCCAGCTGCGCGACAAGCTCCTGGTCGAGGAGTGACGACCGGGCGGACGTAGGTGACGGCGGCGCCCCCGGGCGCCGCGGTTCACTGTTCGGCCGTGCGCCCGATCCCGAGGGCGTCGGTGGCCGCGGGGTGGACGAGGAGCACCAGCTCGGCGACGGCGGCCGCACCCAGGACACCACCCGCGGCGATCATGGGGCCGCCCGCCTGCACCATGGTCCAGGCGACGGGGAGCGCGACGAGCTGGATGATCAGCGCGGGACCGCGGCTCCAGCGCCGCGCGTGCCACAGACCGTAGGCGGCCGCCAGCGGCATGGCCGCCAGGGCGAGGACGGTCACGCCCCCGGCCTCCGCCTGGCGCGGGCTGTCGGGGTCGCCGAGGAGCCCCACGGCCAGCATCGCGATCCCCCAGGCCGCCAGGGCGGCGCCTTCCAGTGCCGCGACCGCGGCCGCCGCCGCGAGCCGGCGCGTACGGTTCGGCCGCGCGGGCTTCTCGTTGCCAGGCTTCTCGTTGCCACTCACCCCAGCAGGGTAGCCGCCGTCTCCGGACCACCAGGGGTGCGGCCCGGTACCGTCCGGTAGGTACGCTGGCGGGATGCGCGCCCTTCTCGTGGTCAACCCAGCCGCCACCACCACCAGCGCCCGGACGCGTGACGTCCTCGCGCACGCGCTCGCCAGCGACCTGAAGCTGGAGGTCGCCGCGACCGAGTACCGCGGCCACGCCCGTGACCTCGCTCGCCAGGCCGCGGAGGGCGGGGAGATCGAGCTGGTCGTCGCCCTCGGCGGGGACGGCACGGTCAACGAGGTGGTCAACGGCCTGCTGCACAACGGTCCCGACCCGGAAGGGCTGCCGAAGCTCGCGGTGGTGCCCGGCGGGTCCACGAACGTGTTCGCGCGCGCCCTGGGACTGCCCAACGACGCCGTGGAGGCCACCGGCGCGCTGCTGGACGCGCTGCGCGAGCGCAGCTCCCGCACGGTCGGCCTGGGCCTCGTGAGCGGCACCCCGGGCACGGAGGACGAGGGGGTGCCCGCGCGCTGGTTCACCTTCTGCGCCGGGCTGGGCTTCGACGCGGGTGTCGTCGGGCGGGTGGAACAGCAGCGCGAGCACGGAAAGCGTTCGACGCACGCGCTCTACATACGCCAGGTGATGCGGCAGTTCCTCGCCGAACCGAACCGGCGCACCGGCACGATCACCCTGGAGCGGCCCGGCGAGGACCCGGTGACCGATCTCGTCCTGACCCTCGTCTGCAACACCGCGCCGTGGACGTACCTGGGGAACCGGCCGATCTACGCCTCCCCCCGCGCCTCCTTCGACACCGCCCTCGACGTGCTCGGACTCTCCCGGCTGTCCACCGCGGCGGTGGCCCGCTACGCCACCCAGCTGCTGCGTTCGACCCCGGAGCGGGGGCCCGAGGGCAGGCACGCGACCTCCCTGCACGATCTGACGGACTTCACCTTGCATTCGCAGGCGCCACTGCCGTTCCAGGTGGACGGAGACCACCTGGGACTGCGAATGAGCGCAACCTTCACAGGCGTACGCCGTGCACTGCGTGTGATTGTGTAAGCAGAAGGACATAAAGTCCTTTCACTCGAACGTTTAGGCTGCCCTGCACCCCATGGAAGTACGGCTGTGACGGAGCCGACACCGAGGAATCAAAAAAAACTTTCCGGAAGGGGTTGTATCCGCAGCCCAGGTTTGCGAGGCTCTTCCTGGCGATCGGGACAGCCGCTCATCGGGCGTCCTCGGTAGCCGAATCCTCACCACTTCCCAGCGGGACCGCACCAGGAGACTGGGCGCTGTCCCGTGCCGTGTTCGAGGATTCGTGAAAGCGTTCACATTCACAAGCAACTTACATGCAACACAAGGAGATGGAGCAGCCATGGACTGGCGTCACAACGCCGTTTGCCGCGAGGAAGACCCCGAGCTCTTCTTCCCCATCGGCAACACCGGTCCTGCGCTGCTGCAGATCGAGGAAGCCAAGGCCGTCTGCCGCCGCTGCCCCGTGATGGAGCAGTGCCTGCAGTGGGCGCTTGAGACCGGCCAGGACGCCGGCGTGTGGGGTGGCCTCAGCGAGGACGAGCGTCGCGCGATGAAGCGCCGCGCCGCCCGCAACCGCGCCCGCAACGCCAGCGCCTGACGCACTCGCTTACCCCCGAGCCGCAGCGCGCAGCACCTCCGAACCGCGCAGCATCGCGACGCGAAGAGCCCCGGCCGCTCCCTGAGCGGCCGGGGCTTCGGCGTTCCCCGGACCGGCCGGGCCGAACCGGTGGGCGTCAGCCCTCGAGCGGCAGTTCCAGCACGACCTTCGTCCCGCGCTCCTCGGCCGGGACCATGTCGAAGGTTCCGCCCAACTCCCCCACCACCAGGGTCCGTACGATCTGCAGCCCCAGGTTGCCGGCCCGCTGCGGGTCGAACTCGGCGGGCAGGCCGCGCCCGTCGTCCCGCACCGCGATGCCCAGCTTCGGCCCGCGCCGCTCGGCGGCCACCTCTACGGTGCCCTGCTCGCCCGGCCCGAAGCCGTGCTCCAGGGCGTTCTGCAGCAGTTCGGTGAGGACCATCGACAGCGGGGTGGCGACCTCGGCCGTCAGGATCCCGAACCGCCCGCGGCGGCGCGCGGTGACCCGGCCCGGAGAGATCTCGGCGACCATCGCCAGCACGCGGTCGGCGATCTCGTCGAACTCCACGCACTCGTCGAGGTTCTGCGACAGCGTCTCGTGCACGATCGCGATCGAGCCGACCCGGCGCACCGCCTCCTCCAGCGCCTCCCGGCCCTTGTCGGAGTCCATGCGCCGCGCCTGCAGCCGCAGCAGCGCCGCGACCGTCTGCAGGTTGTTCTTCACCCGGTGGTGGATCTCCCGGATGGTGGCGTCCTTGGTGATCAGCTCGCGCTCCCGGCGGCGCAGCTCGGTCACGTCCCGCAGCAGCACCAGGGAGCCGTTGTGCGTGCCCTTGGGGCTCAGCGGGATCGCCCGCAGCTGGATGACGCCGCCGTTGCCCTCGATCTCGGTCTCGCGGGGCGCCTTGCCGCCGGCGACGGTCACCAGCGCCTCGTGGCTCTTGGTCCGTGAGGGCGCCAGTTCGGCGGAGACCGAGCCCAGGTGGTGGCCGACGAGGTCGGCCGCCAGGCCGAGCCGGTGGTAGGCGGAGAGCGCGTTGGGGCTGGCGTACTGCACGACGCCCTCGGCGTCGAGCCGGATCAGGCCGTCGCCAACGCGCGGCGAGGCGTCCATGTCCACCTGCTCGGAGGGGAACGGGAAGCTGCCCGCCGCGATCATCTGCGCCAGGTCGGAGGCGCTCTGCAGGTAGGTGAGCTCCAGGCGGCTGGGGGTCCGCACGGTGAGCAGGTTGGTGTTGCGGGCGATGACCCCGAGGACCCGGCCGGCACGGCGCACCGGGATGGACTCGACCCGGACCGGGACCTCCTCGCGCCACTCCGGGTCACCCTCCCGGACGATCCGGCCCTCGTCGAGTGCGGCGTCCAGCATCGGGCGCCGGCCGCGCGGCACCAGGTGGCCGACCATGTCGTCCTGGTACGACGTCGGGCCGGTGTTCGGCCGCATCTGGGCGACCGAGACGTAGCGGGTCCCGTCACTGGTCGGGACCCACAGCACGAGGTCTGCGAAGGAGAGGTCGGAGAGCAGTTGCCACTCCGATACCAGCAGGTGGAGCCACTCGAGATCGGAATCGTCGAGGTCCGTGTGCTGGCGTACGAGATCGTTCATGGAGGGCACGCAAATGAGCGTACCCGCGCTCATGGCAGGCGCCGTCATCCAGTCCCCACAAAGGTCCTCGACGACCTATGATCTGACTGCGCCGACTTATGGACAGCTGTTAGTGGTCTAGTCCAGAATTGACGCACAACCGAACTTCCATCCTTCCCGCACAGAAGGGTGGAGCGAGGCCGGGGCGCTCTCTGCCCTGACTGCGCCAGGCCTCATGGTCGGCTCTCACGGGCCGCGGGAACCGCACATCCCGCGCGCCACGGGCCGACGGCAGCTCCGGGCTGCGGTGCTGGGCGGGTTGAGGGTCCCGTCCCGGCGCCGCGGCCCGAAGTGTTGCCGGGGCCCTTTCCGGCTCGGCTCGCGGCCCGGCGCCCCTTTCCGCTCAACGGGTCTCGGTCACCTTCGCCAGCGCGCGGGGCGCGTCCGGGTCCTGGCCCCGGGCGATGGTCACCTCGTAGGCCAGCATCTGCAGCGGAAGGATCTCCAGGATCGGCTGCACCTCCTCCGCGACACCCTCGGTGGGGAGGACGAAGCCGGCCGAGGCGGCGTCGACCGACTCCTGGTTGCCGATGACCACCAGGTCCGCCCCACGGCCGCGCAGCCGGTCCAGCACCGGCTGGAGCGCCTCGCCGCCCTTGCCCTCGGTGACGATCGCGATGACCGGGGAGACGTTGTCGACCATGGCCAGCGGGCCGTGCAGCAGGTCGGCACCCGAGAAGGACAGGGCCGGGATGTAGCTGGTCTCCATCAGCTTCAGCGCGGCCTCCTTCGCGGTCGGGTAGCCGTAGCCGCGCGAGGTGAGCACCAGGCGCTCGGCGAAGCGATAGCGCGCGGCGAGCGCCCTGACCTCGTCCTGGCGGGCGAGGATCTGCTCCGCGAGCTCCGGCACGATCTTCGCGGCGCTGCCGTCACCGCCCCGCAGGCCCTCCACGAACAGGTACAGCGCGAGCAGCTCGGCCGTGTACGTCTTGGTCGCCGGCAGTGCCTTCTCCGGTCCTGCCAGCACGTCGATGTGGAACTCGGAGACCTCCGCCAGCGGCGAGCCGGCGTTGTTGGTGACCGCCAGGGTGATCGCACCGGCCTCGCGCGCGGCCCGGGTGGAGGCCACCAGGTCCGGTGAACCGCCGGACTGGCTGACCGTGACGACCAGGCAGTCCGTCAGATCCGGACGGGCGCCGTACGCGGTGGTGGTGGACATGGAGGTCAGTCCCGCGGGCTTGCCGAGCACCACCTCCACCAGGTACTTCGCGTACAGGGCGGCGTTGTCGGAGGTGCCGCGCGCGGTGAGCAGGACGAAGCGCGGATTGCGCGCGGCGATCTGCTCGGCGATCCGCCGGATGCGCGGGGCGCCCTCGTCGAGGATGCGGCGCAGCACGGCGGGCTGCTCGGCCATCTCGCCGGCCATGATCCGGCCCGGCATCGGCTGCTGCCCGGTCGGCGTCGGGGCGGACATTCTCTGGGCCTCCAGGTTGGTCCGGAACAGATGAGCCGCGGCGGACCTCAGTCGCCGGCCTCCTTGCCCGCGATGACCTCCGCGGCCGCCCGCCCGCACACACGGGCGGCGCCATGGGTCGCGATGTGCAGCGCGCCGGACGGTGCCGCCTGCGGAACGCCCATCTCCACCACCACCGTGTCCGGACGGGCGGCGAGCAGCGAGCCCAGCGCCTCGGCCATCCAGGGGTGGCGGTGCACGTCACGCACCACTGCGACGATCCTACGAGGCCCCGCGGGCCTCAGCACATGTGCGGTCAGGGCGTCACCTTCGCGGAAGTTTCCGGTCTCCGTGCCCGGGAGGATCCGGTCGAGTTCGGCGGCGACGCCCCACGGGGTCTCGTCGCCGACGGCGATGTTGGCGACCGGGGTGAAGGCGGCGACATAGGGCGCCTCGGTGACCGGCGGGTAGCCCTCGGTGCGGGTCACGCGCAGCGCGCGGCGGGCCGCGACCAGGCCGATCCCGGGGTCCGGTGCCACGGTCGCCCGCGCCGCGGAGTGCTCGGCGGCCCAGGCGGCCAGGCTCCGCACCCGTCCTGCGGCGTCGGCGAGCCGCGCCCGGGGCAGATCGCCGTCGCGTACGGCGGCGACGATGGCGTCGCGCAGGGCGACCACCGTCTCCTCCTCGGCGAGGCCGCCGCCCACGCAGATGGCGTCGGCGCCGGCGGCGAGCGCCAGGACGGTGCCGCGTTCGATGCCGTACAGGTCGGCGATGGCGCGCATCTCGATGCCGTCGGTGACGATCAGGCCGTCGTAGCCCAGTTCGTCGCGGAGCAGTCCGGTCAGCGCGGCGGGGCTGAGGGTGGCGGGGCGGTCGGGGTCGAGGGCGGGCACGAGGATGTGCGCGCTCATCACGGCCTTGCTGCCGGCGGCCAGGGCGGCCCGGAACGGGGCGAGTTCGCGGGCGTGCAGGGTGTCCGGGTCGACGTCCACCCGGGGCAGCGCGTGGTGGGAGTCGACGGAGGTGTCGCCGTGACCCGGGAAGTGCTTGGTGCAGGCCGCGACCCCGGCGGACTGCAGGCCCTCGACGTACGCCCCGGTGTGCCGGGCGACCAGCAGCGGGTCGGGGCCGAAGGAGCGCACGCCGATGACCGGGTTGCGGGGGTCGGAGTTGACGTCCGCGGAGGGCGCCCAGTTGAGGTTGACCCCGCACTCGGCCAGCCGGCGGCCGAGCTCGGCGGCGACGTCGCGGGTCAGGGTGGTGTCGTCGACGGCGCCGAGGGCGAGGTTGCCGGGGAAGGAGGAGCCGCTGCGGGCCTCCAGCCGGGTCACGTCGCCGCCCTCCTCGTCGGCGGCGACCAGGACGTCGGGCCGTACGGCGCGCAGTTGCGCGGTGAGCGCGGCCAGTTGCCCGGGCGACTCGATGTTGCGGGCGAACAGGGCGACGGAGCCCAGTCCCTCGGCGAGCCTGCGCAGCAGCCACTCGGGTGCGGTGGTGCCGTGGAAACCCGGCTGCAGGACGGTGAGGGCGTCGCGGACGAGCGCCTCGGTGTCCGCGGCGCCTTCGTGGATCTGGCTCAAGGTCTCGGTCATCCCTTCACCGCGCCGGCGGTCAGTCCGGCGGCGACCCTGCGCTGCACGATCAGGAAGAAGACCACCACGGGCACGCCCATCATGGTCGAACCGGCCATCATCGGCGCGTAGTCCGTGCCCCGCGAGGTGACGAAGTTGCCGAGCCATACCGTGGCCGTCTGGTTCTCCTGGCTCATGATGAGCATCGCGTACAGGTACTCGTTCCAGGCCTGGATCAGCGCGTAGATCGAGGTGGCGACGAGTCCCGGGGCGAGCAGCGGCAGGATGATCCGGAAGAACGCGCCCATGCGGGTGCAGCCGTCGACCATCGCCGACTCCTCCAGCTCCTTGGGGATGTTGACGATGAAGCCGCGCAGCGTCCACACCGTGAAGGGCAGCACGAAGGTCAGGTAGGTGACGATGAGCCCGGTGAGCTTGTCGATCTGGTCGATCTGGTTGAGCAGCAGGAAGACCGGGATGATCATCGCGACCAGCGGCACCATCTGCACGGCGAGGATCGCGACGATCACGGCCTTGCGGCCGCGGAAGACGAAGCGGGAGATGGCCAGCGCGGCCAGCAGGCCGATCACCAGGCCGAGGCCGACGGTGGCGCCGGAGACGATGAGGCTGCGGCCGACGGAACCCCAGAAGTCGCCGACGTCCAGGGCGTCGGAGAAGTTCTGGAAGGACAGGCTGGTCGGGAAGAACTTGGGGTCGGGGTCGATGGCGTCCTTGGCGGGCTTGAACGCCGTGTTGAGCATCCAGTAGACCGGGAAGCCGGAGACCACCACGACCAGCAGGCCGAGGAGGTTGTAGACCGTCCGCCCCTTGCGCCGGGGCCGCCGGAGGGCACGCGCGGCGGGAGCGGCCGCCGGTGTCCTCTCGGCGGGAGCCGTGTCGAGCATGGTCGTCACTCCACCTCTCCGATCTTCAGCATCTGGCGCATGTAGACGGCCATCACTCCGAGGAGGAGCAGCACGGTGACGACGGCGATGGCCGCGCCCGCGTCGTAGTCGTTGGCGACGAAGGCCTGGTCGTAGGAGTAGGTGGTGAGCACCTGGTACGCGGGCTCGGGGTGGCCGTCGCGCATGAGGAAGACCTGCGGGAAGACGCCCATGTCCCAGATGACCGACAGCGTCGTCAGCATGACGATGATCGGCTTGAGCACCGGCAGGGTGACGTGCCGGAAGACCTTGACCGGCCCGGCGCCGTCCATGCGGGCGGCCTCCTCCAGCTCCTTGGGCACCTGGGTGAGGCCGGCGTGCAGGGTGATGGCGACGAACGGGATCGCACCCCACACCACCATGAGGGTGATGACGAGGAAGCCCTGCTTGGTGTCGGTGAACCAGTTGTGGCCGCTGAAGTCGGCTCCCGGCAACCGGCTGAGCAGCCAGTTGAGGACGCCGTAGTCGCTGTCGAACATCCACTTGAAGATGGTGATGGCGACGACGACGGGCATCGCCCAGCTCGCCACCAGCACGATGTTGATCAGCGCCTTGACCCAGGCCGAGACCCGCTGCATCAGCAGCGCCACCCCCATGCCGGCGGCGAGCGTGAGCAGCACGGCCCCGAGGGTGAAGACCAGCGTGCGCAGGACGACGCCCCAGAAGACCGGGTCCCCCAGGACGTGGGTGTAGTTGGCGAAGCCCTGCCAGTCGCCGGGCAGCCCCTGCCAGAGCTCGGCCTGGCCGTACTGCTTGAAGGACAGGGTGACCAGCCGGACCAGCGGATAGCCGAGGACCAGCAGCAGGACGCCGATGGCCGGCGCGAGCAACGTCCACGGGAGCGCGGCTCCGCCGAAGCGGCGCGGCTTCCGGCCCGGTCCCGCCGGCCGCGGGCGCGGCACCTTGTCCAGCGGTGTGTCAACGGCACTCATCATGTGCTCCTCGGGTACTCCAGTCCCTGGCGTCGCGCCGGGGCCGGCCGCCCTGGGGCGGCCGGCCGGCGTCGATCACTGTGTTGCCCGCGTGCCGGTCAGCCGGCGTTGATCACCGCGTTGATCTGCTCGTCCGCGGACTTGGCCGCGTCCTCGATGGAGGCCTTGCCGACCGCGATGTCGTTCAGCATGTTCTGCAGGATCTGCTTCTTCTCCACCTGCAGCCAGCCCGGGGCGGTCGGGACGAACCAGGTGTTCTCGTTGGCCCGGGCGGAGGCGGCCGTGGCCGGGTCATCCTTGAGCGGGGCGAGCAGCGACTTGGCGTTGGGCAGGTTGCCCTTGGAGATCAGGACCTTCTGGGCCGCGCTGTCGGTGAAGGCGTTGATCCAGTCGGCGGCGAGGTCCTGCGCGGCGGACTTGACCGGGATGACCAGGTCGGAGCCGCCGATGAAGTTCGGCAGCAGATCGCCGTTCGGGCCGGGCAGTGCGAAGGTCTCCAGGTTGTCCTTCAGCTTGCCGGTCTTGTCGGTCTTCGGGTCGGCGGCGGCGCCGCCCTCCCAGCTCGCGCCGTAGATGAGCGCGGACTTGCCCTGGCCGTAGACGATGTAGCGGTCGGCCTCGTCCTTGTTCTTGTCGCCGTGGAAGTACGTGTCGAGGACGCCCTTCCAGGTCTTCAGGCCCTCGATGGACTTGGGGTCGGAGAGGGTGGCGGTCCACTTGCCGCCGTCCTCCTTGGCGACGTCGCCGCCGGCGTCCTTGACGAAGGCCAGCGCGGTGTACCAGTCGCGGCTGGGCTGGTACCAGGCGGAGAACTTGTCGCCGTTCTTCTTCTGGATCTTGTCGAGCGCGTCGGTCAACTCGGCCCACGTGGTGGGGGCCTTGGTGACGCCGGCCGCCTTGGCGACGTCCTTGCGCCAGGTGCCGACCCGCGCACCTGCGTAGTAGGGCACACCGTAGGTCTTGCCGTTGTACGTCACGGAGCCCTCGAGGGCGTCCAGCCAGTCGCCGGAGTTCTCGAACTTGCTCTTGTCGATCGGGGCGAACGCGCCCTTGACCAGGTAGCCGAGGGTCTCGGTGTTGCCCATCTCGACGACGTCCGGCACCTTCTTGGTGGCGAGGACGGCGTCGAGCTTCTGGTTCTTGGCGGTCCACTCGTAGTACTCGTGGCGGATCTTGACGCCCTTGTGCTTGGCCGCGAAGGCGTCGTCCGCCTGCTTGACCAACTCGGGCCAGTTCTTCTGTGCGTCGACCGTCAGCCAGACGGTGATCTCCTTCGGCGCCGCGGCCTTGCCGGAGCCCTTGTCGTCCGAACCGCAGGCCGCAACGCCGGCGACCATGACGGCGACACCGATCGCCGCGATCAGCTTGCGCTTCACAACACCCTCCCCAGGGCAGTGAGTACAAAGTGGTGTAGACCAGTGACCCGAAGCTTGGCCTAGACCTTTAGGGGTGTCAAGGGTGTATAAGAGCACCGGACGCGTCCGTTACCGGACCGACATCTGGGCTCGTAACGCGACATGAGCCCTGGCCGTGCCACCATGTGAGCCGCGAATGACGGAGGAGCCGGTGACGGCAGCACGACAGCACTCGGGAGCAGAGGCGATGGAGACCGACGGCGAGGCCGGTACTGCGGTGACGGAGACCGCGGAGGCGGCCGGGGCCGCGGCCGGACGGACCGCGCGGGTGCCCAAGTACTACGGCCTGAAGCGCCATCTGCTCGAACTGACCCAGACGATGCCCCCCGGCTCACCGGTGCCGCCCGAGCGCACCCTGGCAGCCGAGTTCGACACCTCGCGCACCACCGTGCGGCAGGCGCTGCAGGAACTGGTGGTCGAGGGCCGGCTGGAGCGCATTCAGGGCAAGGGCACCTTCGTCGCCAAGCCCAAGGTCTCCCAGGCGCTGCAACTCACCTCGTACACCGAGGACATGCGTGCCCAGGGTCTGGAGCCGACCTCGCAGCTGCTCGACATCGGCTACATCACCGCCGACGACCGGCTGGCCGAACTCCTGGACATGAAGGCCGGCGGCCGTGTGCTGCGCATCGAGCGACTGCGTCTGGCGAACGGCGAGCCGATGGCCATCGAGACCACCCACCTGTCGGCCAAGCGCTTCCCCGCGCTGCGCCGCAGCCTGGCGAAGTACACCTCGCTCTACACCGCGCTCGCCGAGGTCTACGACGTCCGGCTCGCCGAGGCGGAGGAGACCATCGAGACCTCGCTCGCCACCCCGCGCGAGGCCGGCCTGCTGGGCACCGACGTGGGGCTGCCGATGCTGCTGCTGTCCCGGCACTCGATCGACACGGGCGGCGAGCCGGTGGAGTGGGTGCGCTCGGTCTACCGAGGCGACCGCTACAAGTTCGTGGCCCGCCTGCAACGTCCGTAACCCCGGTACGGTTCCCCGGCCTTGTAGATCGTTTCCATACCGCAATGCGGGCGGTAGTGACGTGCCGACCGTCCTGACTCTAGATTGCCTGCGCATTACACAGGAGTAAGAGATCAGGACGGAGCCGTAGCAATGTCCGAACCATCCGGAACCTCCGGGCGGCCACCGGTGGTCACCACCACACGTGTGATCGCCGGTGTCTGCCTCGTCATCCCCTTCGTCGCCATGCTCTGGGTCGGCTCGTACGCGAAGCTGACCCCGGAGTTCATCGGCATCCCCTTCTTCTACTGGTACCAGATGCTGTGGGTGTTCCTGTCCTCCGGACTGACGTACGCCGCGTACGTCATGGTCCGCCGTGAGGAGCGGGCACGGAAGGAGGCCGCGAAGTGAAGGACGGGGTCAACGGCGTCGCACTCGCCGTCTTCATCTTCTTCTTCCTGG
>NZ_KB892137.1:0-24647 GCF_000373665.1 Streptomyces sp. BoleA5 | reverse complement strand
CTGGATCCGCTCCCAGGTGAAGCCCATGCGGTCGATCGCGCCGGGCCCGAAGTTCTCGACCATCACGTCGCTGCGGGCGATCAGGTCGGTCAGGATCTCCCGTCCGCGCGGGGTCTTGGTGTTGAGCGTGATGCTGCGCTTGTTCGCGTTGAGCATCGTGAAGTACAGGCTGTCCGCCCCCGGCACGTCCCGTAGCTGACGCCGGGTGATGTCACCGCCGGGCGCCTCCAGCTTCACCACGTCCGCCCCCAGCCACGCCAGCAACTGCGTCGCCGACGGACCCGACTGGACATGCGTCATGTCCAGTACCCGAACACCCTCCAAAGCCTTCGTCACAACCAGGGTTCCTTCCGGTCGGGGCCCGTGAGCAGGCAGATCGCAAGATTCCGTTCTGCAGTCTGTACATTGCATACAGCCGACGAATACTGTATGCAGACGTTTATCCCGCATCGACGACCCGGTGTCCAGAGGTCTGCACCGGATTATCGTTCGACCCCGAGTCAGGGCAGGTGCGTTTGACGATGGATCTGTTCGAGTACCAAGCACGGGAGCTCTTCGCGCGGCACGGAGTGCCCGTGCTCGACGCCCATGTGGTGGACGACCCCGCCGAGGTCCGGGCCGCGGCCGAACGCCTCGGCGGACAGGTCGTGGTGAAGGCCCAGGTGAAGACCGGCGGCCGTGGCAAGGCCGGCGGTGTGAAGCTCGCCTCCGACCCTGCGGACGCGGAGGACAAGGCCCGCGCCATCCTCGGCATGGACATCAAGGGCCACACGGTCGGCAAGGTCATGCTGACGCCGACCGCCGACATCCAGGACGAGTACTACGTCTCCTTCCTCCTCGACCGTGCCGAGCGCACCTTCCTCGCCATGGCGTCCGCCCAGGGCGGCATGGACATCGAGGAGGTCGCCGCCACCCGGCCGGAGGCCCTGGCCCGCGTCCCCGTCGACGTCACCGAGGGCGTGACCGAGGAGAAGGCCCGGCAGATCGCCGAAGCCGCCGGGCTCCCCGAGGAGACCGTGCCCGTACTGACCGCGCTGTGGGAGGTCTTCACCGCCGAGGACGCCCTCCTCGTCGAGGTCAACCCGCTGATCCGCACCACGGACGGCCGCGTCCTCGCCCTCGACGGCAAGGTGTCCCTCGACGCCAACGCCCGCTTCCGGCACCCCGCCCACGAGGCGTACGAGACCCCCGGCGAGGGCGACCCGCTGGAGGCCGCCGCCCGCGCCAAGGGCCTCAACTACGTCAAGCTCGACGGCACCGTCGGCGTCATCGGCAACGGCGCGGGACTCGTCATGAGCACCCTGGACGTGGTCGCCCACCACGGCGGGGCCCCCGCCAACTTCCTCGACATCGGCGGCGGCGCCTCCGCCCAGGTCATGGCCGACGGGCTCGGTGTCATCCTCTCCGACCCCGACGTCACCTCCGTCCTCGTCAACGTCTTCGGCGGCATCACCGCCTGCGACGCGGTCGCCGACGGCATCGTCCAGGCACTCGGCCTGGTCGAGCTCACCAAGCCCCTCGTCGTCCGCCTCGACGGCAACAACGCCAAGCGCGGCCGGGCCGTGCTCGACGAGGCCGCGGCGTCGCTGGGCCCCCTCGTACAGCGGCTGGACACCATGGACGGCGCGGCCGCGCGGGCCGCCGAGCCCGCAAGGAGCTGATCGCGATGGCCATCTTCCTCGACCGCAACAGCAAGGTGATCGTCCAGGGCATGACCGGCTCGGAGGGCATGAAGCACACCCGCCGCATGCTCGCCTCGGGGACGGACGTCGTCGGCGGCGTCAACCCGCCCGCGCAAGGCCGGCACGAGGGTCGACTTCGACGGGCGCACCGTCCCGGTCTTCGGCTCGGTCAAGGAGGCCGTCGGCATGACCGGCGCCGACGCCGGCGTCGTCTTCGTGCCGCCGCCCTTCGTGCGCGCCGCCGTCGACGAGGCCGTCGACGGCGGGCTCGGGCTCGTCGTCGTCATCACCGAGGGCGTCCCCGTCCACGACACGGTCGCCTTCCGGGCCCGCGCGGTCGCCTCCGGCACCCGCGTCATCGGGCCCAACTGCCCCGGCCTCATCAGCCCCGGACAGTCCAACGCGGGCATCATCCCGGCCGACATCACGACCTCCGGCCGGATCGGCCTGGTGTCCAAGTCCGGCACGCTGACCTACCAGTTGATGTACGAGCTGCGCGACCTCGGCTTCTCCACCGCGGTCGGGATCGGCGGCGACCCCGTCATCGGCACCACCCACATCGACTGCCTGCGCGCCTTCCAGGACGACCCGGAGACCGAGCTCATCGTCATGATCGGCGAGATCGGCGGCGACGCGGAGGAGCGCGCCGCCTCCTACATCTCCCGCCTGGTCACCAAGCCGGTCGTCGGCTACGTCGCCGGCTTCACCGCGCCCGAGGGCAAGACCATGGGCCACGCCGGAGCCATCGTCTCCGGCTCCTCCGGCACCGCCCAGGCCAAGAAGGAGGCCCTGGAGGCCGCCGGCGTCAAGGTCGGCAGCACCCCCTCGGAGACCGCACGTCTCGTCCGCGGACTGCTGCGGTGACCCCCGCAGGGGCCGCGGCCGTCGAGCAGTTGCTCATCCGCAGATACGACGTGGGCGCGGCACTCACACCGCTCGACCTGGAGCGCAAGGAGGCCCGCACCGGAGTCGCCATCGTCGCGTGCATGGACTCCCGGCTCGGCGTCGAGGCCATGTTCGGGCTGCGGGCGGGCGAGGCGGACGTCATCCGCAACGCGGGCGGCTGCGTCACCCCCGACACGATCCGCTCGCTGCGACTGAGCCAGCTTCGAGGCGGCACCCGCCGGATCGTGCTGGTGCACCACGAGGACTGCGCGGCACTCGGCGACCCCACCGAGGACCTGCGCGCGTGCATCGAACGCCTCCGCGAGACCACGGAACTGCCCCGCACCGAGCTGGTACGGGGATTCCTCTACACCCGGGGCGGTGCGCTGCGAGAGATCCGCCCCGAGCGAGCGGAGAACCCGTGACCCTCGCCCTCAAATCCGGGACGGCCTGGACCGACGCCTGGCAGCGGTGTCTTCGGGCCGCCCCGGAGGCGTTCCACGACGACCGCGTCCTCAACCTCTGGGCCGGGGCGTGGCGGCCCGACGGCCGGATCCTGCCGGCCATCAGCCCCGTCGACGGCACCCCCGTCGCCGGGGCGCCCCGGCTCGACGCGGACACCGCCCGGCGGGCCGCCCGCGCCGCCCTGGACCAGCACCGCGCCTGGCGGGTCATCCCCGTCCCCGAGCGCAGGGCGCGGGTCTCGGCCGCCCTGGACGCACTCAGCGAGCACCGCACGCTGCTCGCCCTCCTCCTGGTCTGGGAGATCGGCAAGCCCTGGCGGCTCGCCCAGGCCGACGTCGACCGGGCCATCGACGGCGTCCGCTGGTACGTCGGCGAGATCGACGACATGGTCGAGTGGCGCCGGCCGCTGCCCGGCCCGGTCGGCAACGTCGCCGGCTGGAACTACCCCATGAGCGTCCTGGTCCACGCCATGCTCGTACAGGCACTGGCCGGCAACGCCGTCGTCGCCAGGACCCCCGCCGACGGGGGCCTGGCCTGCCTCACCCTCGCCTGCGCGCTCATCGCCCGCGAGGACGTACCGGTGACCCTGGTCAGCGGCGGCGACGAGTTCTCCGCGGAGCTGGTGCGTGCCCCCGAGCTGGGCTGCGTCTCCTCCCTCGGCGGCCGGGACACGGGCGTCCGGGCCGCCACAGCCGTGGCCGACCCGGGCAGACGCCATGTCATGGGGCAGGAGGGGCTGAACGCCTGGGGCGTGTGGGACTACAGCGACTGGGAGTCCCTCGGCGGCCACATCCGCGGGACCTTCGAGTACGCCAAGCAGCGCTGCACCGCCTACCCGCGCTTCGTCGTGCGGCGCGAACTCCTCGCCGACTTCCTGTCCGCCTACCTGCCCGCAGTGCGGTCCGTACGGTTCGGCCACCCGCTGGCCGTCGACGACCCCGGGGACGACCTCCCCGAGCTCGACTTCGGGCCGCTGATCAACGCGGCCAAGGCCAAGGAACTCGGCGACCTCGTCTCCGAGGCCGTCGACCGCGGCGCGATACCCGTGCACCGCGGCAACCTGGCCGACGCCCGCCTCCTGCCCGGCCAGGACACCTCCGCCTACCTGGCGCCGGTCGCCCTCCTGAATCCGCCCCCCACCTCCCCGCTGCACCAGGCGGAGCCCTTCGGCCCGGTCGACACGATCGTCCTGGCCGACACCGAGGCGGAACTGCTGGCCGCCATGAACGCCGGCAACGGCGCCCTCGTCGCGACCCTCTCCACCGACGACGAGGACACCTACGCCCGCCTCGCCCCGGAGATCCGCGCCTTCAAGGTCGGCCACAACCGGCCCCGGTCCCGCGGCGACCGCGCCGAGTACTTCGGCGGCCTCGGGGCCTCCTGGCGCGGTGCCTTCGTCGGCGGCGACCTGCTGGTCCGCGCCGTCACCCAGGGCCCCGCGGACGAGCGCCCGCCGGGGAACTTCCCCGGCTACCACCTCTTGCCGCCCGAGGCGGCCTGAGCCCGCCGGTGCCGGGGCCGCGTGCGGCCCCGGCACCCCGTGCACCCAGCGGATACGCAGGTGAAACCCACCCCGAATCCTTGGTATCGTTGTGCCTGTCGCCGCGGGGCCAGCCCTGCGGATCACCTGTCCGGGTGGCGGAATGGCAGACGCGCTAGCTTGAGGTGCTAGTGCCCTTTATCGGGCGTGGGGGTTCAAGTCCCCCCTCGGACACTCGCTGTGGCGATGGGGCTCCGACCTGACGGTCGCGGCCCCTTCTGTCTCTTCGCAGGTGATCGCGGTCCGAGCGCACGGCCGATGCGCGAACCTCCGGATCATGCCGCAAGAGCCTGCCGGCCGGCCACCTCTCACGCGCCGGATGCACGTGCCCGAGAGAGGTGGGCCATGACGGCATCAGACTCGGCGGCAGCGCTCCCTGTGTGCTGCGCCGGATCGACGCCGAAGGCACGTACGAGCGCACCGTCGACTCGCCGACGACTGGTACGACGTACTGGCCGGCGTGTTCCATCTGAACCTGGCCGACGTCGCCGCCCCCCGAGCGTCTGGCGCTGTGGCAGCCCCCTCCGAATGACGGGGCGGCGGGACCGCCGTGCCCCAGGGGCCGGAGGTGTGGGTCCGGCCCCCGGGGCGCAGTCCCTCCGTCAGCCGGGCAGGATGTTGTGGTTCACCCGGAACATGTTGGCCGGGTCGTATGTCTTCTTCGCGGCGGTCAGTCGGCGGTAGCGCTCGGGGCCGTAGGCCTGGCTCAACCGGTCGGGGTCGGTGGCCTCCTCGACGGAGAGGAAGTTGACCATCCTGCGGCCGTCGGCCCAGGGCTCCATCGCCTTCATGACCTTTTCGAGTGCGCCGACGAGGAATCCGGCCTGGTCCGGGGAGCCCACGCCGAAGCCGAAGAGGACGAACGGAAGCCCCCGGGTGGACACGGCGTTGGGCACCGCGGGCTCACGGTCGAGCGCACCGCCGAGCATGCGGATCTCGACGCTGGCCAGCGGGGAGTCCGAACCGGGGCCGAGCAGTTCGATCAGCTTGTCGGCCGCCTCGGCGGGGAACGCGCGCAGCATCGTGGTGCGGTCGTAGTAGGGCATCGGTGTCGGAGGGTCCATGTGGATGGCTCCCATGGCGGTGTAGGGCATCTCGCCCACGGTGTCGACGAGCGCCGGGGCGGCCGCGCGCAGGGGTGCGATCAGCCGGTCGCCCTCGTCGGCCGGACCGAGGAAGGCGAAGCGCACGTGCACCACGAACGCCCCGCGCAGCGGCTCCGGCAACTCCGGCAGCGGGGGCAGTCGCTGCACGGCCAGTGAGGTGGACATCTCCTGCGGCATGTCCACCTGCCAGGTGCGCCAGGCGTGCAGGACATCGGCGAGGTGTTCGCCGGGGAAGTGGATGCCGCCGCCGTAGAAGCGGGTGAGCGGGAACAGGTCGAACTCCAGCGCGGTGACCACACCGAAGTTGCCCTTGCCGCCGAGCAGCGCCCACCACAGTTCGGGGTCGCTGTCGGCCGTGACGTGCCGCAACGCGCCGTCGGCGGTCACCACTTCCAGCGAGCGGACGTGGTCGGCCGCGTATCCCAGGCTCCGGCCGAGGACCGGGCTGAGTCCCCCGCCGAGGGTGTAGCCGGCCACGCCCACCAGCGGAGCAGAGCCGCTCACCGGGGCCAGGCCCACCTCGGCCGCCCGGTCGATCACCTCCTGCCAGACCACCCCGGCCTCGACCCGCACGCGTCGCCTGCCGGCGTCGACCGCGATGCCCTTCATGCGCCGGGTGGAGATCAGGACCCCGCCCCGGGCGGGGTCGACCTGCTGGTGTCCTGTGGTCTTGACCGTCACGGGCCGACCATCGCGGGCCGCGAAGGAGACCGCCGCCCGCACGTCGGCCGCGTCGACGGCGCCGACCGCGAGCGCCGGCTCCAAGGAGACGTTCAGGTTGTGGATCCGGCACTCGGCGTCGTAACCCTCATCGCCGGGCAGCAGAACGGGCCCGCTCACCAGCGATGCGAGTTCGGCCGCCTCCGCAGCCGACACAGGTGGGAACGGATCGTCGAAAGTCATGAGTCCCTCGTGAAATGTGCCGCGGGACGCCCCGACGGGCAGATGGCCGCCGAGTCGTCCCACGCGTGCGAGTCGATGCCGCATCGATGGCGGCAAGGCCGTCTCTCCGGGCAGGCTTGGGTCCTATAGATTGCCTATGTAATCTAACATCTCCGGAAGGTGCCCCGGTACCGGTCGGGCAGTGGTCGATCAGGCGCCGGCGCGCAGCGGCTGCAGGGCCCTCGACCAGCTGACGACCTGGTCGAGCATGGCCTCCGCGGTGGCCCGGTGGTGCGGGCCCGGCTTGAAGACGCTGTAGTTCTCGAAGTCGGCCAGGAGGGACAGCGCGACCTGCGCGCGCACCGTGGCGATCTGCAGCTCACTCGCGATGAGGCGCAGGTGTTCCACGGCGCGGATGCCACCGCCGGAGCCGTAGCCCACGAAGCCGGCGGCCTTGTTGTTCCACTCCGCGTACAGGTAGTCGAGGGCGTTCTTCAGGGCGCCGGTGGTGGAGTGGTTGTACTCCGGGGTGACGAACACGTAGCCGTCGAACTCGGCGATCCTCGACGCCCACGCCTTGGTGTGGTCGTTCTGGTACTGCCCGAGCGACGGGGGAAGCGCCTCGTCGAGGAGCGGCAGCGGGTGGTCGGCCAGGTCCACGAGCTCGAACTCCGCATCGGAGCGCTGCTTGGCGATGTCGAGTATCCAGTCCGCCACGGCGGCGCCGTTGCGCCCGGGGCGGGTGCTGCCGAGGATGATCGCGATCTTGGTCATGTCGTGCCTTTCGTGGGTGCGGCGCACGCGGGGCGCGGAGGCGGTGCCCCGCGCCGGAGCCGAACGTGCCCGGCCACCGGGGGAGGGAGCACGCGAGGTGGCTCCTCTTGGGGTATCCGCCCTGGTCGAGTGCCGCGGACTCGGTGCCGACGCCGTCGTCGGTGGCGACCGTAGGACGAGGGAACCGGGATGGCAACCAGGGCGAGATGCCCCATGTGACCCATCTGTGGGCCGCACGCCGGTCGCGTGAGGGGGAGGGCCGCGGGAGCCCGGCGGGGCGGGAACTTCGGTCGAGGCGCCTGTCGGCGGCTGCCGTTCCGCCGTCCCAGGGGGCCGCGCGGCGTCGGCGGCACGTCCCGCCGCCGAGGGGTCCGGCACTCCGGTGGCCGGCTCCTCGGCGCCGTGCACGGACCCGAATCCCTGCACGGGAAGGCAAGTCGGCCGACGGATCCGTGCACGGGGAGGCAAGAGACCGCGACCGGCGTGCCGCTTGGCGTGGGAGTGCCGGCGAGTCGCCCTCAGGGTCAGGCGGGTGCGGCCTCGCCGGGGAGCTCGCGGCTTCGGTGGCGCCACTCGCGGGGGCTCACGCCGTACGCGGCTTTGAAGACGCGGCTGAAATGGGGCGCGCCGGCGAACCCCCACCGGTGGGCGATCGCCTCGATCGTCATGAATTGGTGCACGGGCGAAGCCAGTTCCTTCCTGCACTCCTCGGGGCGCTGCGTCCTTATCCAGTCGCCGAGTGCGATGCCCGCCCGGGACAGGGTCAGGTAGAGCCGGCGTACGGAGACATGGTGTGTGGCGGCGATGCGTGCGGCGGTCAGGTCGGGTTCTGCCAGATGGAGGCGGACGTATTCCTCGACGCGCTGGAGAAGCGTGTCGTGCAAAGGCCCCCGGGCCAGGTCGTCGCGGCCGAGGCCCGTGGTGACCACGGCCCTGATCAGGTCGACGCTGGGCTGCGCGAACAGGGCGGCCTCGGTCTCGCCGAGAGCGGCCTGACTGCGGGCCGCCGGGCGAAGAACGCCACTGCGGCGCCCACGAGCGGGCGTTCCGAGCCGAGCCGTACGGCCGCGACCTGGCCGAGCAGGGAGGACCGCGGCCCCAGGATGTGTGTGGGAACGCGGACGACGACCGTGCGCACGGGGCTCCGAAAGAAGATCTCGTAGGGCCTCGCGTTCTCGATCACCGTGAGATCGCCCGCCCGGATCTCACCCTGGTTGCCTCCCTGGCTGAACCGGGGGACCCCCGATTCCTGCAGGGCGACGAGAACGTGCGGAAACATGTCCTCCTTCAGCGGGGCGCTCGCTCGCCGGAGTCCGGTCACATTCCAGTCGATTCCGGCGACTTCCACCGGACCCACCGCGTATGGGCGTAGAGTTGGATCCCCGGCGGCAGAAGGCGGACGGTCTGGTGAAGCGCTTCGAACGTCTGGAACAGATCCGGCGGCTGGACCCGTACAGGGACGCTTCGGAGATCTATCGGCTCGCGTCGGCATACGAGTTTCCGTGGGACTTCACCCGGTCCCTCGAGCTCGCCCTGTACCGAACGTACGCCGTGCCCAGCATCGGCCGGCTGCTCGCCGAGACGGCCGAGCTCACCGACCGGACACAGAAGCGGTACGACGACACGTCCCTGCTCCTCGACGCCGTCATCGAACACGGCTTCGACAGCGAACAGGGCCGCACAGCGATCCGCCGCATCAACCAGATGCACCGCAGCTACGACATCAGCAACGACGACATGCGGTACGTGCTCTGCACGTTCGTCGTGACGCCCAAACGGTGGATCGACGCCTACGGCTGGCGCAGGCTGTCGCGCCACGAAACCATGGCCAGCGCCGTCCACTACCGCACGCTGGGTCGGCACATGGGCATCAAGGGCATCCCCGAGACCTACGAGGAGTTCGAGCACTGCCTCGACACCTACGAGGCGGCCCACTTCGCCTGGGACAAGGACGCGCGGCGGGTCTCCGACGCCACGCTCGCCCTGATGACCTCCTGGTATCCGCGCCCGCTGCGCCCCCTACTGCGCACCGCGACGCTCACCCTGCTCGACGAACCGCTGCTACGGGCCTTCCGCTACACCCCGCCGAGCGCCGCCACGCGCGCGTTCGTCCGCCGCGCGGTACGGCTGCGCGGACGCGCCGTCCGTCTGATGCCGCCACGGCGCGCCCCGCACTATGCGCGGCAGAACTGGGAGATCAAGGGCTACCCGAACGGCTACCGGCTGGACGAACTGGGCACCCGCCCGATCCCCGGCATGCGTGGCTGTCCCATCCGGCACGGGGAGCGGTCGGACGCCGACTGAGCTGTCAGCCCTCCGCTCGGGCGGCCGCCCCTGGGCGTTGCGGAACGTACCGGCCGCGTCTCCTGTTGCAGTCACGAGCTCGGCGATCCGCTCGTGCGAGAACACGCAGGGTTGCCGGTGCGCAGTTGGGACTGCGGTGGCGGCGGCTGCATCGGCACGCACGAGTTGCGCTTTGTGCATCCGGTCGATGGCGGCTGCCTTCCGGCATGGAGCGAACCGCAGGGAGCCCCACGCGTCGAGCTCGGGCACGACATCGCGCTCGCGGACGCGGTGGTCGCGGGGGTGGTCGACCTTGTTGGCCAGGGCGTATTCCAGGGGCGGCCCCGTCTCACCAACCATTGGAGGTCGTTTCCTCCCTGTGTTCCATCCCGCGGACAGCGTCTCGTTCCGAGGGATGGGGTCTCGCCGGTCGGGGTGGCTCCACCAGTGAGGCGCCGGGTCATCAGGTCGGTCATGGCAAGGTGGACGACGGCCTCGGATCGGCCGGGGAGGCTTCGCCGTCAGGTCCGTCGGCGGTGGAACATCGGCCTGCCCGGCGTGCGCTCAACCGTCCACCGCCGGGGCAGCGGATCCGGCTGGCGTTGGACGGTTTCCAGGTCGATGCCGAGGCCGGCTGCGTGTCCGAACGAGATCGCTGGACGCCGGCGTACGGTCTGGTGTCCACCCCCCCCGGGAAGAGCTCCCTACTTGACGCCGCCGGCGGTCAGTCCGGCGATGATGCGCCGCTGGAAGACGAGTACGGCGATGACAAGTGGGACCGTGACGAGGACACCGGCCGCCATCTGCGTGCCGTACGGCTGGTCGAAGCGGTAGGCGCCGGTGAAGCGCGAGATGGCGACGGTCGCCGTCTGCATCGACTTCTGGTTGACCATGGACAGAGCGATGATGAATTCGTTCCAGGCCGCGATGAAGGTGATGATCGCCGTGGTGAAGATGCCCGGAGCGGCGATGGGAATGATGACCTTCCGGAATGCCTGCCCCCGAGTACAGCCGTCCACCATGGCGGCTTGCTCGAGTTCCGCCGGCAGCTGGCGGAAGAACGCGGTGAGCGTCCACACGGCCAGCGGAAGGGCGAAGGACATGCTGGGGATGACCATGGCCTGGTAGGTGTTGATCCATCCGATGTCCGAGAAGAGCCTCAGCAACGGGATGATGAGCGAGATTCCGGGGAACATGGACGTGGCGATGATGACCGCCGCGACAAGGCCCTTGAAGCGAAATTCCAGACGGGCCAGCGCGTAGGCCGCAACGGTGCCGACCAGCAGCGTGAGCGCGGTGGTCACGCCGGCCACGATGAGGCTGTTGAGCAGCGAGCGCTGGAAGCCGACGTCCGGCCTGAAGACCGCGGCGAAGTTGGCGCCGGACCACGGCTGGGGCAGCAGCGAGAGCTGGAACTGGTCGGTCGGGCGCCGGAAGCTCGACACGACCATCCAGTAGAACGGCGCGAGACAGTAGATGACGATGGCGGCGATACCCAGCGGCCGCAGCAGGGCCGTCGGGCGAAGCCGCCGGGCCGGGGTCGGCGCGTGGTGGTCGGCGGCGGTCATGCGGTGGTGGCCTTTCGTGCCGGGGCGGGCGTCCGGGTTGTGCGGGCGGTGCGCCGGCGGGCTCTGGCCTCTCCGATGAGGTCCGTGCCGAGCAGCTTCACGAAGGCGTACGCCACGATGACGACGTAGGCGAACAGGAGGGTCGCGTAGGCTGCCGCCGGGCCGTAGCGCAGGTTGCTGGCCTCGTAGTACGCGAGCATCGCCAGCGTCTCCACCTCGTGCTTCCGGCCGCCGATCAGGACGAAGGGCAGGTCGAACATGCGCAGCGCGTCCAGGATGCGGAACAGGACGGCGATCAGCAGGGTGGGTTTGACCAGGGGCAGTGTGATGCTGCGGAACTGGCGCCAGGGACCGGCGCCGTCGACCCGGGCCGCCTCATAGAGCTCACGGGGTATCAACTGCAGGCCCGCGAGAACCAGGAGGCCGATGAACGGCGCGGTCTTCCACGTGTCGGCGACGATCACCGCCAGCTTCGCCTGCCACCCGTCCGCGGTCCACAGGATCTGCCGGCCGAGCAGGGCGTTGGCCACGCCGTTGACGTCGAAGACCCACCGCCACAGCAGCGCGGAGACGGCCGTAGGGATGGCCCACGGCACCAGAATGGCCGCGCGCACGACGGCGCGCCCGCGCAGGGCGTGGTTCATGACCATGGCCATCGCGATGCCGATGAGCACCTCGATCGACACGGTGGTGACGGTGAAGAACGTGGTGTTCCAGAAGGCATTCCAGAACACCGAGGCGTTGGCCCCTGAGAACGCGTCCGTGTAGTTGCGCAGACCCGCGAATCGTTCCCCCTCCACCACGAAGCCGTCGGCGTCGAGGCCCTGGCCCTCCTGGAAGAGGGAGGCCCTTATGGCGGCCACCAGCGGATAGGCGATGACCAGGCCGAGGACGAGGAGGGTGGGAGAGAGCAGGGCGGCCGCGAGGCGGCCGTCACCTCGGCCCTTGCGGAGCCTTGGGACAGGAGGCGCGGTGGCTGTCGGGTTGGTGGTGGTCACGAGGTGTCCTTCTTCGGGGGAACGCCGAGCGCCCCGGCCGGGCACGGAGCGCGCAGGTCGCAGCGCGCCCGGCCGGGGACGACTCACTCTGCGGTGATCTTCTCCAACTGCTGCTGCAGGTCGGCGAGCGCGGTGTCGGGGCTCGCCTTTCCGGAGACCACCGGATAGATGGCGTTCTGGATGGCCGCGGTGACATCGCCGTAGCGCACGGCCTTCGGCCGGGGCCGGGCACTCTCGATCGACTCGCCGAGCGTCGCGAGGTAGGGGAACTTCTTCTGAAGGTCGGCCTGGCCGTACAGGTTCGCCCGGGTCGGCGCGACCGCTGCCTTCAGCAGGTTGGAGCGCTGGGCTCCCTCACCGGTCAGGAACGTGATGAAGTCCCGCGCGGACGCCTTGTGCGGGGCGAACGTGGACACGGCCAGGTTCAGGCCTCCCAGGGTGGAGGAGCCCGGGCCGTTCATTCCCGGCAGCGGAGCGACGTCGAACTTGCCCGCCACCTTCGAGGAGCCGTCGGTCTCGTTGGCGAGGTTCCACACATACGGCCACTGGCGCAGGAAGACCAGCTTGCCCGCCTGGAAGGCCTCGCGGCCGTTCTCCTCCTGGTAGGTCAGCGCCTCCTTGGGGATGGTGCCGTCCTTGAAGCTGTCCACGAGCCACTTCAGGCCGGCCTTCGCCTCGGGCGTGTCGACGGTCGGCTTGCCGTTGTCGTCGAACAGTTCCCCGCCGGCGGACTGGACGGCTTCGGAGAAGTTGACGGTCAGGCCCTCGTACTTGTCGAACTGGCCCGCGTAGCAGCTCATCTTGGAGGCCTCGGGCAGCTGCAGGACCTTCTTGCAGACGGCCGCCATCTCGGCCCAGGTGGTCGGCGCCTCGACCTTGACCTTCTTCAGCAGGTCGGTGCGGTAGAAGAGCATCCCGCCGTTGGACTGGTACGGGGCCGCGTACACCTTGCCCCGGTACTTCGCGGTGTCGACGGCGGACGGCAGCAGGCCGTCCAGCGGGAAGTCCTCGGCCGGCAGTTGGTCGATCCAGCGATTGGCGGCGAATTCGGCGGTCCAGGTCACGTCGAGGCCGAGCACCGAGTACGCGTCCGACTTCACCTGGGCGTTCTGCACCATCTGCTGACGCTGCGCGTCCGCTGAGGTGGGCAGTTCGGTGATGGTGGCCTTTTCCCTGGGGTGCGCGGAGTTCCACTCGTCGAGCAGGTTCTGCAGATTGCCGGAGGTGTCCTTGCCGGTGGCCAGGGTTATGGGACCACGATCACCGGAGCCCTGGTCTCCCGCGTTCTTGTCCGTCCCGTTGCTGCTGCACGCACTTGCGGCGAGCGTGGCGGCCGCGGCAACAGCGGCCGCCTGCAGAATTCTTCGACTGGTCATTCCCTTGCTCCTCGTTGAGCAGCGCCGGTCGGCGCGGATTCGAATGGTGCGGCAGCGAAAAATCACATCGGATCGTGAGCGTGCACACTGCGCCGACGTTCTGTTGTCCGGCGCATTTCCCGTCAGCCCTCGGCGGTTTCAGGACCTGAGGCGCCCGCTGTGTCCGGGTCGAGTGTCTGTCCGGTGGGTCGGCACCGGGAGCGCCTGAGCGTTCCCCGCCTGCGGAGGCGGGGAGCCCGGAGAGGGCGCCGCGCCCCGGCTCTCCAGGTACCCGATGACCGCCACCGCCCCGGCGGCCGCCCAGGCCTGGGGACGGCAGGCCGAGGGATAGGCGGGCAGAGGCCCGCTGTCGGCCGTCGAGACCCCTCCGTACAGCTCCGGCAGTCGGTACTCGAAGCGTTCCGCGGCCTCGACCACTCCGTTCGCCAGTGAGCGGGCCACCTCGTGGTGGCCCTCGGCGGCCAGCCCGAGCACGGCGATGGCTGTGTCGTGCGGCCAGACGCTGCCGCAGTGGTAGCTCATCGGGTTGAAGGCAGCGCTGGTGGAGGAGAGGGTCCGCAGTCCGAATCCGCAGTCCATGTCCGGCGCGGACAGTCTGCGGGCGACCAAAGCCGCCTCGTCGGGTGAAAGCAGCCCGGTGCCGAGCAGATGGGCCATATTGGAGGAGGCGCCGTCCACCGGCCGCTTGGCTCCGTCCAACGCGATCGCCGGATAGGGCCCGACGTCGTCGCAGACCCAGTACGCCTCGCGGAAACGCTCACGCAACCGGGCCGCCCAGTCCCGCAACGGCTCCGCTCCGCCGGCACCGAAACTCTCCAGCAGGTCAGCGCCCTGCACGGCGGCGGCATGCGCGTACCCCTGGACCTCGCACAGTGCCAGCGGTGCCTCCGCGAGCCGTCTGTCGGACCAGCGCACCCCGTCGTGGGAGTCCTTCCAGCCCTGGTTCGCCAGGCTTCCCGGGACGGTGGCCCGGTACTCGAGGAACCCGTCCCCGTCGGCGTCACCCGCTTCGGTGATCCACCGCAGGGCCTTCCGCAGGTGCGGCAGCAGCTCGGCGACCTCGGCCTCGGGCAGGCCCGCCCGCCAGGCGTCGTGCAGCAGGCGCACCCACAGCGCCGTGGCGTCGACCGTGCCGTAGTACAGCGGGGGCAGCGTGAGGCTGCCCAGTCGCAGCGGCTCCGGGCGCGCCTCGTGCAGGATCTTGCCCGGCTGCTCCTCCGCCTCGGGCAGGTCCCGCCGGCCCTGCCTGCGGGCCAGGGTGCGCAGCGTGCCCCCGGAAACCGCGGTGCCCAGGGGCAGCAGCATCCGGGCGGACCAGAGCGAATCGCGTCCGAAGAGGGTGAAGTACCAAGGACTCCCGGCGGCGAGGAAGCGGTCCCGCGGATCGAGAGGGTCGCACAGCAGCATGGCCCGCAGGTCCTCGAGGCTGCTGTGCAGCAGGCGCGCCCGGCGGTGGTCGACCGGCGCCTGCGCGGGCGCGGTCCATGGCGGAGGCAGCGAGTCGAGGGGCGCGCCGAAGCCGGTCCGCGGCGCGGGCCCGGAAGTACTCGCCGGGTCGGCGTCGGGCGACGCGCACACGCGAAGGGAGAGCGACCAGGAGCCTTCGGGCGGCAGTTCGGCCTCGAAGTACAGGACGGCCGCACCGTCCTCCCTCCGGCATTCGGCCGGCGCCGGGTCCGCGGTCAGGACGACCCCCGTGCCGTCGCGGTCCCAGCGAACCTCGCCGCCGGCGCTGACCGGGGGGACAGGGCGGATGCGCTCGCCCGACCGGACCTCGTGCACGGGAGCCAGATCCGACTCGGCGCGCACCCGCACCCGCACCCGCAGGGGGGCGTCGGCGAAGGTGCGCAGCCTCAGGTGCTCCTCAAGGGCGCTGTGCGTCAGCACCCGGCGGCGCTCCAGCATCAGGTCCGTGTCGGTCGCAGCTCCGCGGACCGGCTGCACGACGGCGGTGAACCGGGCCTCGGACGACCGGGTCAGTGACCGGCCCACCGGCCGGACCTCGGCATCGACGATCTCGACCTCCAGCCGGGAGAGCATCCGGCGGTCGTCGTCGTAGTAGCCGTCCGCGCCGCCCGTCCGCAGTTGGCCGTCCGACCCGCACAGCGCGGCGGCGGGGGCCCGCAGCACGGTCACGAGGTCGTGCAGCGCAGGTGGGTGAGGGATTGTCACCCTGCCTCCTTCGGTCAAGCGGGTCACCGGTGGGGCCGCGCAGCGCAACCGCCGAATTCATGGGCTGGTGCCGTCACCCGGTGCGTCGACCGTGAATGCGGAAGACAGCAGCGGTGGACACGCGGCCGATCGGCGGTCGCTGACGTGCAGTGATCCGGGCGCCGAGCCCGAACCGTCGTCGGCGACCCGAAAGTTGAACGATCAAAACTGCGACGCGCAGGACTATGCCATGTGGTGGACCACCTGACTAGGGGGAGTTTCCCCAACGTTTCCGTGGTGTTCCGTGTGGAGGAACGCAGGTGCTCCCGCCGACGGTCAACTTCCGTCCCGCAGAAACTACGCGGAAGTAGCGGGCGGATAGCCGCGAGCGTCAGGAGCTCTCACGGACGATCAACTCCGGTTCGAACAGCACGTACTCGGAAGCGGCGGGTGGGCTCCCCGCCAGGAGGGCGGTCAGCAGCCTGATCACCGCACGTCCGACCTCGGTCAACGGCTGCCGCAGCGTGGTCAGCGAGGGCTGGACCAGCGCGGCGGCAGGGGAGTCGTCGAAGCCGACCACTGCCACGTCCCGCCCGACGGCCAGCCCCTGGTCCCGGACTGCCGTGTAACACCCCAGTGCCAGGGTGTCACTGGCCGCCACCACCGCCGTGGGGCGGGGCCAGGCGCGCAGCAGTTCAGCGGCAGCGGCGGCGCCGTCGGCGATCGTGTCGGGCGAGCGGGCGGAGTTGCGGGCGACCAGTTCGTGCCGGTCCATCGCCAGGCGCCATCCGAGCAGGCGGTCCTGTCCCGGCCCGCTGCCTTCCTCCATCCCGAGGAACGCGATCTCCCGGTGACCTCTGGCGACGAGGTGGTCCACAGCCGCGCCGATGCCGGCTGCGCCGTCCACATCAACCCACAGCTGCCCGGGCGGGGCATGGGACGCCCGGCCGAAGCCCACGAAGGGCGCGTTCCGTGAGGCGAGCCATTCCGGTCGGGGATCGCCGGGGTCGAGACGGGACAGTATGAAGGCGTCGACGCTGGACGTGCGCAGCATCTCGTCGTACGTCGCCAGCTCGTCCTGGAAATCCTGCGCGGCGCAGATCACCACGCGGTAGCCGTTCTCCTGGGCCGCCGCCGCGAGCGCGTGCAGGAATCGGTCGAGGATCACATTCGATGTGCCACCCCGCCCTACCTCGACGCAGTAGCCGATCTGCCGCGACGCCTGGGTCCTGAGCGACCTCGCCGCCCGGTTGGGCTCATAGCCGGTCTCCTTGATCACCCGGAGCACGCGGTCCAGCGTCTCCGGGCGCAAGCGATCCGGTGTGTTCAGGGCGTTGGAGACCGTTTGGCGGGATACCCCCGCGATACGTGCCACATCGTTGACGGTGGGAGCCGGCGAGACGGAGCGCTTACGCATAGGAGCACCAGTCTACCGGCGAGGACGGAGACAGCCATCGCCTGTTCACCGACCGCGACGGCCACCGAACGAACCGGTGCGGGCCGCATTCTGGACCCTGCGGCCCCGCTCCCTGGACTGCGGACGAGGCGGGCTGCTTTCCCGGCCGTCCGTCACCTGGTGCCGGTACACGGCGGGGCGCGGCAGGCGCGCAGCCCGGTCGAGACTGCCGTCAGTCCCGTCCGGGCCGGGGCGTACCCGCCACGCGTTCGGGGACCGGGCTACTTCGCGATCAGCAGGAGGGCGGCCCGGCCGTGCAGGCGGTAGACAGTGCCGGCGCCGCCGACGAGGGCTTCGGAACCGGGGGAGCCCACCTGATCGGGTCCTTCGGCCCAGGTCGAGGTGTCGGTGACGCGGTACCACTGCTTGCCGGAGCCGGGTGAGGGGAGGGTGAAGTCGACGTCACCGGACCAGCCGTTGTAGCCGACGTAGACGGCGCTGCTGGGGTCGCCGAGTTCGGTGCCGTCGAGGCCAAGGCCAAGGCGTGGTTGTTCGGGCTGGACCAGTAGGCGCCGTCGGGCGCGCTGCCGGCGGGGTGAACCAGTTCAGCTGGCCCAGGCCGTTGCCGTTGTTGTCGGCGGCGCTGTAGAAGGCGGCCGGACGCAGGGCCGGGTGCGCCTTGCGGAAGGTGATGAGCCGCTGGGCGTAGGTGCGGAAGGTGCTCTGGTCCGCGGTCGGGCTGCGGCGGAGCCAGTTGGTGGCGGAGTCCAGGTTGTACGGATTGTTGTTGCAGCGGGTCGAGCGCAGGGTCTCGTCGCCGCCGGTCATCATGGGCGTGCCGGCGGACAGCATCAGCAAGGCGAAGCCGTTGCGGGCGGCCTTGCGCTGGTCGGCGGGGTTACCGCCGTCGGAGGGGCCGTACGGCCAGGGCTGCGTGTTGTTCTTGGTGTTGCACGTGTACAGGTCGGCGAGGGTGAAGCCGTCGTGGGCGACCATGAAGTTGACCGAGTTGAAGGGTGCGCGGCCGTCGTCCTGTTACAGGTCGGAGGATCCGGCGAGGCGGGTGGCGAACTGGCCGGGAGTGACGTCCTCGATGCCCATGGCGTTCTGGTCGCGGCGCAGGGTGTCGCGGAAGGTGTCGTTCCACTCGGACCAGCCAGCCGGGAAGTTGCCCACCTGATAGCTGCCGTCGCCGAGCGCCCAGGGCTCGGCGATCCAGTCGGTGCCGGTTCCGCCGGCCGCGGGTGGGCGCGCATCGCCGCGGTGATCCGGTTGAGGGCGGTGCCGGGGTCGTTCCTGCTGTAGCGGAAGCAGCCGGTTCGGCAGGTGTTGCCGAGGACGGGCGCGAGGTCGAAGCGGAAGCCGTCGACGCCGAGCGTGTCCTTCCCGTAGGCGAGAGAGTCGAGGATGAGCTGCTGGGCCACGGGGCTGTAGGTGTTGTAATTGCCGCCGACTCCAGTGTTGTCCACCGGGCCCTGCAGGTCCGCGGTCAGCTCGTAGTACTCAGGATTGTCCAGGCCGCGGAAGGACAGGACGCTGTAGGTGTTCTTGGCCCCGGGGTTCCAGGGGCCGCCCTCGCCGGTGTGGTTGTAGACGACATCGGTGAAGACCTTGATCCCGGCGTCGTGATAGGCCTTCACCATGTCCTGGAACTCACGGGTCGGGCCGCCGGGACTCCGGTCGGAGGCATACCGGCGGTCCGGCGCGAAGTAGTCCAGGGTCGAGTAGCCCGAGTAGTTGTCGCCCGTCGCGCTCGTCGGGTCGGCGTCGTCGGCGTCATTCTGGGTCTCCTGGACGGGGAGGAACTCCACCGCGGTGACGCCGAGTCCGGCCAGTTCCGCCGCCTTGCGGGCGGCACCCTTGTACGTGCCGCGTTCGGCGGCCGGGACGGAGGGGTCGTTCGCGGTCATGCCGCGCACGTGGACCTCGTAGACGATGTCGTCCTTCAGCGCGCGGGTGGGCTTGCTGCCGGTGGCGGCGGCCGAGTCCGGGAGCACGATGCCCTTCGGAGCCGCCAGTCCGCTGTCCAGGGTGCGGTACGACGGGCCGGAGGCGTAGACCGTGTCGCTGTTCTGCGAGGCGGTGCGCGGGTCGTGGCTGAGCTCGCGGGCGTACGGGTCGATGAGGAGCTTGTTGGGGTTGAAGCGATTGCCGGCGGCGTCGACGTCACCGACGAACCCGGCCGAGGACCCCTTGGTCCAGGAGGCGTTGTACGGCCAGTTCGGTCCCCACGCGCGGTAGCCGTAGTAGACGGTCCCCGTGATTCCGTACTGGCTCTGCAACGTCGCGGCGGGGACCGTCACGGACCAGACGCGGGTGGCGGGGTCCACCGTCAGCGGCAGACCGGCTTGCTCCTGTGCCCCCGAAGGGCTCTTGTAGAGGTAGACCTCGATCCGTGTCGCCCGTGCCGAGTAGACGCGGAAGCCGATGGCCGACCCGGTCGCGTCGTAATGGGCTCCAAGGCCCTGGAGGGCGGCCGCCGCAGCCGGGGCAGGGTGCGCGGGCCCTGCCAGGGCGGCGGTGAGGACCACGGCCAGAGCGGTCAGCCCCGCTCGTACTCTGTGGCGCGCGTGGGAAAACAGACGCACAGCGGCTCCTTCACGTCGGTACAGGAAGAGCCGCACGCGCCAGCAGCCGTTTCGTTCCTGCCATCCCCGCAGGAACCTGGAGAAAGCTAACCGCGGTGCGTGCCGACGTAGAGGCTGCGCGCACAGGAAAGACGGAGAGTTCTGCTGTGCGGCGCTGGTTGGGCGTGTTGTCGGTGAGCTCGGGTGAGACGGGCACGGCCCTGTCCCTTGCGGCGGCCGGGGTGAAGGTGCGGCCGTAGAAGCCTCGGGACGGGGCCGGTGCCCTGCCGTCGGTCAGGTACCGCATCGGTGGCTCGGGTGCGGGAGCGGCTGCTTGCCCGCGGGTGGGCGAGTACGGCGGCCATGCGGGTTCGGCCCCGTCCGGGCAGGTGGTGCACCCGGCGAGGTGGTCGGCGTAGGTCCAGGGTCATGCGGGTGTAGCCCTGTTCGGCGAGCAGGTGACTGCCGCGGCGAGGTTCGCAGCCTCCTTCCCCGGGCAGCGGGGCCGTCCCGCAGGGCCGCGGCAGCCTCCGTCTCCTGTTTACAATACCGAACCACCCGGTTTAGAATTGCCCTGTCGGGCGGACTCCGTCGCGACGTCCGTCCCTCGGAAAGGGTCCACCTCCATGCGTTACACGGTTCTCGGCACCGGCGTCGTCGGGCGGACGATGGCCGCCAAGCTTGCCTCTCTCGGCTACGAGGTCGTCGTCGGCACGCGCGACCCTGAGGCCACACTCACCCGCGTCGAGCCCGACGCCTACGGCAACCCGCCGTTCTCCCAGTGGCGCGCGGCCAACTCGCAGGTGGGCCTGGAGGCCTTCGCCGACGCGGCCGCCTGGGGAGAGGTGATGGTCAACACCACCTCCGGTGCCGCGACCCTGCAGGCGCTCGAGGCCGCGGGTGCCGCGAACCTGGCGGGCAAGGTGCTCATCGACATCGCCAACCCGCTGGACTTCTCCCAGGGCATGCCGCCGTCTCTGAACCCGGTGAACACCGACAGCCTCGGTGAACAGGTCCAGCGGGCCTTCCCCGAGGTGAAGGTCGTCAAGACGCTGAACACCATGAACTGCCAGGTCATGGTTGAGCCGTCCCGTGTCGTGGGCGAGCACAGCGTCTTCGTCTCCGGCGACGACACCGACGCCAAGAAGGCCGTCACCGAACTGCTCGTCTCCTTCGGCTGGGCCGAGGCGAGTGTCATCGACCTCGGTGACATCACCACCGCCCGCGGCACCGAGATGCTCCTGCCGATCTGGCTGCGGCTGTGGGGCGCGCTGGGCCATGCCGACTTCAACTTCCACATTGCCGGAGCCCGCACCGGCGCCTGACTCGGACCGGCCGGGCCGGGAATGCCTTCGAGCCTTCCTCGGCCCCGAGGCCGCGGCACTGCCTGTCTCGACCGCCGCCGAAGAGCCGACCGGGCGCCCGGCGCGCACCTACCGCCAGTGGATCCGGAGCAATGCTGGCATGTTCTGATCACCGCCCTGTCTCAGGGCAGCACGGGTATCGGCGCCGAACCACTCGGTGCGGATACCCGCCTATCCTGTCGGGATGGGTGACACTCAGACCAAGAGCGCCGGGCGGCCGCGGTCGGCCGAGAAGGACGCGGCCATTCTCCAAGCGGCCCTGGAGTTGCTGGCCTCGCACGGCTACACACGGATGAGTCTGAGCCAGGTCGCCGCTGCCGCGCAGGTCAGCAAGTCCACCATCCACCTGCGCTGGAAGACCAAGGCGGACCTCCTGACCGCGGCGCTGGCGGCCCTGCGGATGGCCGACGCCCCGCCGCCGAGCGGTGACACGCGGGCCGACTTGACAGCGATCCTCAAGGATTTCGCCGCGACCGTGGACCGCGTCCGCGGCATGGCACTGATCGGCACCTGTCTCGCCGAAGAGGCCCACACCCCCGAACTCCTCGCCCTCCTGCGCGAGCGCACCGTAATGCCCCGGCGCGCCCTGCTGCGCCAGGTCCTCGAGCAGGCGTGCGACCGCGGCGAGATCCGCCCCGGCGCCGACCTGGAAGCGGCCGTCTCCGGACTCCTCGGCCCCTTCTATGCCGACTACATGGCCGGCCGTGGCGGCCGTATGGGCTGGGCCGAAGACGCCGTGGACCTCGTCCTGACCGGCCTGCGCCCAATGGGTCACTGAACACCGGGGCGTGACGAGGCCTGCCGCCTGACGTGTTTCGAGACCCCTGTTCATCAGGGGTCTTCTGCTTTTTGGGTCAAGGGCCGCCGGCCAGGGCCCCCGCACCGGGAGATGGTGGCGTCGATGAGGTCGGGCAGCGTGATCGTGGACCTGGCCGCCGCCAACGGCGGCAACGTGCGAGGGCACGGTCAGGGACCGGGCGGTGGTCACGGACAACGGTGTGACGATCATCGGCTACACCGACCTGCCCGGCCGGCTGCCCGCGCCGTTCCAGCGATGGACGAGATCAACGACGACTTCGGCGACACCGCCGTCGTCCTCGTCATCGGCGCCAACGACACCGTCAACCCAGCGGCCGCCGAGGACCCGGGACGTCGGGAACGTCATCGTCTTCAAACGCTCCATGGCCTCCGGTTACGCCGGAGTCCAGAACCCCCTCTTCTACCGCGACAACTCCGCGATGCTCTTCGGCGACGCCAAGGGCCGCGTCGAGGACATCCTCCGCGTCCTGTGACCCGCTGTCGGTGGGGTCCGCTACGTTCGGGTCATGTCGATCACCGCACAACTGCGCGACTCGGTGGAGCTGCCGGGTGGGGGCGCACTCGTCAACGGCTTCGCGTTCGAGAGCCGCGGGGGCGGTGCGTGCCGCGCCCTGCTCGGCAATGGGTGCGAGCTGGAGGTCCACGACCTGGGCGAGGTGTTCTCGGGCGAGAGCGTGCCGACCGCCGTCTTCCCCCTTCCCTGGCCCGGGTGGGACCGCGGCGTCCACTCGGTGAGTCCCGACGGCACGTTCGCGGTGTTCTCGGGCCAGCGTGCGGTACGGGCGGTGGGCAGGGGCGGCGAGACGCTGTGGGAGTACCGGCACGCCTGCTGGGGGCCCGTGATCGGCCACCCGCACACGGGGGACGAGCAGGAGGTGTGCCCCGGTCACGAGCACGGTTCCTGCCGGGTCTCGGACGACGGCCGGCTCGTCTGGGCGCATATCGTGGCCGAGTCGGCGGAAGGCGAATGTGAGGAGCGCTGGGTCGTCCTGGACGCCCGGGACGGACGGGAGCTGGACCGGCTGCCGCTGAGCAGCGAGGCGTCCGGTTCGCACCAGTTGTCCCACCCGGACGGTGTCCACATGGGCCTGTGCATCGGCATGGGCCAGGACGGCGTCCTGCTGCACTGGGCGCGCCGGGACGGCGGCGAGCTGACCGGCTGGGACCTGAACGAGAGCTTGGACCGCATCCTGATGGACGTCAATGCGGGGCACCCGGGCTTCCTGACCGTCGAGCACAGCGGATGGGACCTGCAACTGCACGCCCTGGACGGCACCGTGCTTGCCGAGGTCTCGCCCGATCCGGCCGGTGACGGGGACCCGCCCCGCTGGGATTACGGCTGCGGCTTCGTAGACGCCGACACGGTCATCGCCTCGACGATCGACTCCGCCGAGGAGCCCGAACAGGCCCGCCACTGGCTGCTCGACGCCCGCACCCTGGAGATACGAGGGGCCGTCGCGTATCCCACGGGCCCCGTCGACAGCTATGTGCGTCCGCTCGGCGACGGGACCTGGCTCACCTATGACGACAAGAGCGGGACGCTGAACCGCTGGGCCGCAACGGCACTTTGAGCGCGTCCAGGACGCGCGGTGCGGGAGTGCTCCCGTCAGTCCTTCCGGACCGTCTTGAGGTTGCAGAACTCCCTGATGCCCTCCGTGGCGAGCTCGCGGCCGATGCCCGAGTCCTTCACGCCGCCGAACGGCAGTTCGGGGTAGGAGACGCTCATGCCGTTGACGATCCTCGTCGGGGTCGGTGGTCCATACCGACGAGCTGAGGCCGAAGGTGGTGTCGTTGGCGAGCGCGGCGGCCTGTTCGATGTCGTCGACCCGGTGGACCACGGCCAGCGGACCGAAGGCCTCCTCCCGGTACACCCGCACCGCGGAGGTGACCTCCTCCAGCACCGTCGGCTCGAAGAACCACCCCTCGGTACCGACTGCGGACCCCGCCGCACCGCAGGACGGCGCCCTGCGAGACGGCGTCGTCGACCAGTTCGGCGAGTTCGCGCCGACCGGACTCCGTGGCGATCGGCCCGATGTCGGTGTCCTCGTCGAGCGGGTCGCCGACGGTCAGCGCCTTCGTGCCCGCGACGAAGGCCTCGACGAACTCGTCGTACACCTCGGTGTGGACAATGAACCGCTCGGCCGCGATGCACGACTGGCCGTTGTTCATCGTGCGCGCGGTCACGGCGGTCCGGACCGCCGCGCGGACGTCGGCGGAGGGCAGCACGATGCACGGGTCGGACCCGCCCAGCTCCAGGACAGCCTTCTTCACTTCCGAGCCAGCGACCGCCGCGATCGACCGCCCGGCCGGCTCGGATCCGGTGTGACCGTGGGTCATCCATAGGTGTCGCGGGGGAAAGCTTTGCCCTCGTTCTCTGGACATCCACCGCGTCTGCCGCAACCATGGTTACTCCATACGGTATGCAATCTGCAGTATGGAATCTCGACGTACCACTCCTGACCCGGCGTTGGATGTGAGGTGGCCGTTGTGACGAAGGCTTTGGAGGGTGTTCGGGTGCTGGACATGACGCATGTCCAGTCGGGTCCGTCGGCGACGCAGTTGCTGGCGTGGCTGGGGGCGGACGTGGTGAAGCTGGAGGCGCCCGGCGGTGACATCACCCGGCGTCAGCTACGGGACGTGCCGGGGGCGGACAGCCTGTACTTCACGATGCTCAACGCGAACAAGCGCAGCATCACGCTCAACACCAAGACCCCGCGCGGACGGGAGATCCTGACCGACCTGATCGCCCGCAGCGACGTGATGGTCGAGAACTTCGGGCCCGGCGCGATCG